>CAJYJW010000199.1 GCA_913775025.1 uncultured Sphingomonas sp.
ACCTCGACGCCCCGGCTCCTGACGCCGGGCTTGCGCTTGCCGGCGCAAGCACCCGACGCGGCGGCGGCAACCTCCGCCGCGCTGCCCGACGGGCCGGTATCGCGATCCGCCCCCGCACCGCCGGCCAGCGCGGTGCAGCCGTTGATGTTCTCGACGATGAAATTCACGCCCTGGAAATTGTTCAGCTGGAAGTTCTTGAACTCCTGCTGGAACACCGCGACGTTCAGATCGAAGACGCGCCCGTTATATTTCGCGCCGATCTCATAGGCATCCACCGTCTCCGACTGAAATTCCAGTTGCTGGAGGCTGGGGGCGGTAAGGCTGAGCACCGATCGATCGAGATTGAAGCCGCCCGCCTTATAGCCCTTGGAATAGCTGGCGTAGGTCAGCAACTGAGGGATCGGCTTCCAGCTGAGCACCGCGGTGCCGGTCCATTCGTCGTCCTTGCGGCGGCGGGCGGGTAATGTGCCGTTATAGCCGGTGAGGGCGCCGTAGAGCACGGAGGCAGGCGCAAGCGAGGCGAGGCTGCCGGCGACGGAGGTGGCGACGGTCCGCAAAGCAGCGCCCGCAGCCGTCGCGGGCGCCCCCGCCGCCAGTTGGGAAAGGCGGCCGATCGCGGTCCGCAACTGATCGATCGCCGAACCGCTCGCCACCGGCGTCAGCGGTACGGTGGATGAGAAGTTCGCCCGCAGCCGCTTGTTCTCATTGGTGTAGCGCGCACCCAGCGTCAGCGAGAGCGTGTCGGTGATGTCGAACACGTTGTGGGTAAAGAAGGCATAGTTGCGGCTGCGCTGGCGATAGCGATCATCCTGCCCGGTGTTCGCATAGGTCGGCAGGTTGGGGATCAACGGCAGTATCTGCCCGCTGATCCCCGCCGGCAGCGCCGCCAGCCCCGCGCCGAAAAAGCCGCGCAGGTTGCTGAAGCCGGGAAATTGCGCCGCAGCCCCCCCGCTCGCCCGCACCAATTGCGTGACATAGCGATCGAAATCCGCGCCGTAAGTCAGGGCAGAGCGGACATCGAGCTTCTCGTCGGCGTAATAGCCACCGACAAGCCAATCGAGCTTGTCGCCGAATGCCTTACCCTGAAGCCGCAGTTCCTGGCTGAAAGTGCGGAAGCGGATGTAATCGCGTCCGTCGTCCGGCCGGTAGAGCAGATCGAGATTGTTGAAGTCGGAGTCCTGCCCGCGTTTGTAGTCATTGTCGCGGTAGGCGGTGATCGAGGTCAGCGCGGCACCGCCGAAATCATAGTTCACCTCGCCGGATACGCCCCAGTCCCGCACATCTTGGCGATAGTCGCGGCCCGGCGTGGTCGAGGTACGGCGATTGTACGTCCTGTCGCTGACGAAACCGCCGAGGCTGCGAAGAACGGCAACCGTTGAGGACGGGCCGGTGACAAGCTGGTCGCTTGCGTCGCGCGACACGTCCCGCGTCGGCAGATTGACGGCGGCGCAGCATTGTTCCTTCTTGCGCGAGTAATCGCCGATCAGGCGGATTGACAGGTCGTCCACCGGTTCGAGCAGCAACTGGCCGCGCGCGATCCAGCGATCGCGATCGTTGAAGCGGCGGCCGGTGCTGCCGGCGTAATCGCCTTCCTTCACGAAACCGTCGCGCTTCACATAGACGCCATCGAGCCGGTAGGCGATCTTGCCGGGCACGATCGCGCCGGTCAGGCCGAGCTGGCCGCGATAATAATCGTAATTGCCGTAGGTGAATTCGGCGGTGCCGCCTTCCTCGTAGCTGGGCTTGGCGGTGATGACGCTGATCAGGCCGGCGGATGCGTTCCGCCCGAACAGGGTGCCCTGCGGGCCGCGCAGCACCTCGATCCGGTCAATCGCGCCCAGTTCCGTCAAGGCGACGCCGGTGCGCGAGCGATAGACCCCATCGATGAAGGTCGCGACCGAGCTTTCGAGGCCGGGATTGTCGCCCACCGTGCCGATGCCCCGGATCCGCGCTACCGCACCGGCCGCATCGGACGTCGTGGATGAGACAAGCAGGGACGGCGAAAGCTGATTGAGCGCGCGCAGATCCGTCCCGCCGGAAAGGGCAAGCGTGTCGCCCGACACCGCCGATACCGCGATCGGCACATCAGACAGCGCCGCGTTACGACGCGTCGCGGTCACGATGATATCACCGTTGTTCGTGATGTCCGCAGCGGCCCCGCCATCCACGGCGCCGGCCCGTTCGGTCGGGCTGGGATCCGCAGCGGCCGGATCCGCGAGCTGCGCTGCGGCCGGGGCAGCGGCTGCGCCCGCCAAGATGGTGCCGATCAGCCAGATCGCCTTTTTCATAGTTCGTTCCCCCCGATATATTTTCGTTGCGACCAAGGTGCCTCACGCGGGCGCGTCTTTCCAGTCCAATTAAGCCGCACCGCTCATTGCGAAGCCCATTCTCCCGCAGTTTCGAACATCAAGGTTTCCGTAACGTAAACGATAGATCCTCGCACGCCGATCCCGAACATGCGGGCAATCGTCGTTCCGCCGCCGGCGTAGGCGTAGCGCAAAAAAAAGGGCCAGCCTTTCGGCCAGCCCCCAGATCCAATTCACAACCGGAAAGTTTATTTTGGCGCGAGCACCATCAGCATCTGCCGGCCTTCCATCCGCGGAAACTGCTCGACCTTCGCGACCTCTGCAGTGTCCGCCTGAACGCGCTGCAACACCTGCATGCCAAGCTGGCCATGGGCCAGTTCGCGGCCGCGGAAGCGCAGGGTGCATTTCACCTTGTCACCCTCGGAGAGGAACTCGTGCACCTTCTTCATCTTCGTATCATAGTCATGATCGTCGATGTTCGGACGCATCTTGATCTCCTTGATCTCCTGCGTCTTCTGGCTTTTGCGAGCGAGATTCGCCTTTTTCTGGGTCTCGTACTTGAACTTGCCGATATCCAGAAACTTGGCGACGGGTGGATCGGCGTTGGGCGACACCTCGACCAGATCGAGACCGACCTCGCGCGCCTGCTCCATCGCCTCGCGAGTGTACATCACGCCCAGATTTTCACCGTCCCCGTCGATCACCCGGACCTTGGGCGACTGAATGAACTCGTTATAACGGGGGCCGTTCAACGGCAACGGCGGCTGGCCGAGCGGGCGGCGCATCATGGGCGGGGGTATAGCAGCTTCTCCAAACGTAGTTGTTCACATGCGATATAGTGCTTCGCGCGCACTTTTGGAAGACGGCGCGCGATAGGATCCACCGCGATCAGCGCAGATCCGGCGGGGTCGCTTCGGCGCGGAGCAGCGAGATCGCCTCATCCACCGGCAAGACCTGCTGTTCCTTCTCGCCAAGCCGACGGACGGCGACCTTGCCCTCTTCCGCCTCGCGCTTGCCGACGACCAGCAGCGCCGGCACCTTGGCCAGCGAATGCTCCCGCACCTTATAGTTGATCTTTTCGTTGCGCAGGTCGCTCTCCGCACGCAGGCCGGCCGCGCGCAGCTTCGCCAGCACCTCGCCCGCATAGCCGTCCGCGTCCGACACGATCGTCGCGACGACCGCCTGCACCGGGGCCAGCCATAGCGGGAAGCGGCCGGCGTGATGCTCGATCAATATGCCGATGAACCGCTCGAACGTGCCGAGGATCGCGCGGTGGAGCATCACCGGGCGATGGCGGTTGCCATCCTCGCCCACATAGCTCGCGTCCAGCCGGTCGGGCAGCACGCGATCGGACTGGATGGTGCCGACCTGCCATGTCCGCCCGATGGCGTCGGTCAGGTGGAATTCCAGCTTCGGCGCATAGAAAGCGCCCTCGCCGGGCAGCTCCTCGAACTTCGCCTTGATCGCGTCAGACAGGCTGGACTGTGCGACCGCCTGGCGCAGCTCCTCCTCCGCCATGTCCCACATGGCATCGCTGCCGAACCGCTTTTCCGGGCGCAGCGCCAGCTTCACCGCATAATCCTCGAAACCGAGATCGCGGTACACCGCGTCGAGCAGTTCGCAGAAGCGCTGCACCTCGCCGATCAACTGATCCTCGCGCACGAAGATGTGTGCGTCGTCCTGCGTGAACTGGCGCACGCGCATGATGCCGTGGAGCGCGCCATGCGGCTCGTTGCGGTGGCAGCAGCCGAATTCGGCCATGCGGATCGGCAGGTCGCGGTAGCTTTTGATGCCCTGCTTGAAGATCAGCACATGCGCCGGGCAGTTCATCGGCTTCAGCGCCATCAGGTCGCCCTCGCCGGAAAGGACCGCGCCTTCCCCCTCGGTGTTCGGCACCTCATCGGGCACGACGAACATATTCTCGCGATACTTGCCCCAGTGGCCGCTCTGCTCCCACTGGCGCGCGTCCATCAACTGCGGCGTCTTGACCTCGGCATAATCGGCCGCGTCCAGCCGGCGGCGCATATAGGCCTCAAGCTGCCGCCACAGGACGAAGCCGTTCGGATGCCAGAACACCGATCCCTGCGCTTCGGACTGGAGGTGGAAGAGGTCCATCTCCTGTCCGATGCGGCGATGGTCGCGCTTGGCGGCTTCCTCCAGCCGCGTCAGATGCTGGTCGAGTTGCTTCTTCGAAAGCCAGCCGGTGCCGTAGATGCGGCTGAGCATCGCATTCTTCTGATCGCCCCGCCAGTAGGCGCCCGACACGCGCGTCAGTTTAAACGCCTGCGGATCGAGCTTGCCTGTGGAGGGAAGATGCGGCCCGCGGCACATGTCCAGCCACGCATCCTCGCCACGCCCTGCGCGATAGACGGTCAGCGCCTCGCCCGCGGGTAGTTCGGCCGCCCACTCTGCCTTGAACGTCTCGCCCTCGGCCCGCCAGCGGGCGATCAGCGCCTCGCGCTCCCACTCCTCGCGGATCAACGGCTCGTCGCGCGCGATGATGCGGCGCATCTCCGCCTCGATGGCCGGCAGATCCTCCTCGGTGAAGGCGCGGTCCTTCGGCGCGAAATCGTAATAGAAGCCGTCGTCGGTCGAGGGGCCGAAGGTGATCTGCGTGCCGGGGTGGAGGTTCTGCACCGCCTCCGCCAGGACGTGCGCGAAATCGTGACGGGCAAGGTCGAGCGCATCCGCCTCGTCCTTCGCGGTCACCAGCGCCAGCGTCGCGTCCGCTTCAAGGGGGCGGGTCAGGTCGCGCAATTCACCATCGACGCGGGCCGCCAGCGCCGCCTTGGCGAGCCCCGGGCCGATCGCCGCCGCGATCTCCGCCGGGGTCGTGCCGAGCGCGACTTCGCGCACGGAACCGTCTGGCAGGCTGATCTTGAGCATCGCGGACATGGAAAACGTCTTCCGGGGCTAGGGGATGGTCGGGCGGCAGGCCCGCCGCCGCCAATATAGGCCGGGGCCGCATAAGGAAAGAACCGCGCGCATAAGGAAACGGCCGGGGTGTCGCCACCCCGGCCGCCGTTCCTATCCGATCGTGGCGACGATCAGAGGTGGAAGACCAGACCGGCCATCGGGCGGATCGAGTCGAAGTCGTAGGTTTCGGCCGACAGGCGCAGGCGTACGCCCGAATTGCCGGTGATGCCGCCGAGACCGATATCCTTCGGCCCGACCTCGACGCCGACGCCGTAGATCCAGTCGCTGCGATCGGGATAGCCGCGATTGCCCTTGCCGTTGACCCACTGGTAGCCGGCGGAGACGTAGATCAGGCCGCTGTCACCGGCGCGCGCGCCGATGCGGCCCTTCACGCCATATTCCCAATCGATGTCCTTGAAGCCCTTGGCGACGCTGCCTTCGGCGCCGACGAACACGGGACCGAGCGGCACGTTGACGCCGGCGACACCCTCGATCAGCGCGCCATCCATCTTGCCGCGGTTGCCGCTGGTGCCGAATTCGCTGCGACGATCGAAATTGTGATAGCCGCCGAGCACGCCGACATAGGGCTCGATCCCGAAGGCGGGGGTGCCGTCCGGCGCGGTGTCCTGCGCCATCGCCGCGGTCGGCAGCGCGACGAGGGCGGCGGCTGCGAGGAGAAACTTCTTCATATAACGCCAAGCTCCAGAAACTCGCCGGCAGCTCATGCTTGCTGTCCGCGCGTGGAATGCCGAACCCGGCCGGGCGCGGATCGTTGCGACGTCATCAAACTTCCGTGAAACTGTTGCCGCACTGCAACAGTCGCCGGGGCTGGCCAAACCGCACCATGCGGCTAAGGCTTATGGCATGACCGCGACCCCCGCCTGGCCGCCCGCCAGCACCCCCCGCCTGTTCATCGAGACGCCCTTGGCGGAGGCATCCACGGTAAGCGTGGAGGGTGGGCAGGCGCATTACCTGGCGTCGGTGATGCGCCTGAAACCGGGGGCGCCGGTCCGGTTGTTCGACGATATTTCGGGCGAGTGGCTGGCGGAGGTGGCGGACGCCGGCAAGCGTCGCGTGCTCCTATCCGTCACCGCCCGCCTTTCGTCCCGCGAGCAGGTGCCCGACCTTTGGCTGCTGACCGCCCCGATCAAGAAGGGGCGGATCGACTGGCTGGTGGAGAAGGCCTGCGAATTGGGCGTCGCCCGCATCCTGCCGGTGCTGACGCAGCGCACCGTGGTGGACCGCCTCAATCTCGATCGCCTGCGCGCCCATATAATCGAGGCGGCGGAGCAATGCGGCCGCACCGCCTTGCCTATGCTGGAAGAACCCCGCCCCCTTGCCGCCTTACTGCGTG
>CAJYJW010000200.1 GCA_913775025.1 uncultured Sphingomonas sp.
GCCTGCGGCCCTGGGCGTTGCTCGCGGTCGCCTGGGCCGTATCGCTGCTCTATCGGCTCGACGAGGCGATGCCGCTGATCGAGGCGATCGAGATGGACCTCACGGCAAACGGCTCAGGGGAGGAAGCGCTTGCGGCCAGCGTCGCCGCCATGCGCGTCATGCATCATTCGATGCGCGACCGTCTCCCGCAAGCCGAGGCGGCGAGCCGGGACTGGATTGCCCGCTTCGGCCGGAAGGACGACTGGCCGACCTATGTCGTGAACAATTCGCTCAGCTTCGCGCTCGCCCATGGCGGTCGCGTCAACGAGGCCCGGCTGGTTCTGGAACGGGCCTATTTGCCGAACTATCACGCGCAAGGACCCTATGCCACGATCTATAGCCGATGCATCCTGGGATTGATCGATCTGCGTGACGGGCAGGTCCGCCGTGCGGAGGCGAATTTCGCCTGGGCCCTGAAGGCGGCCGAGAACGACGCGGGGAGCAATTCGACCGGTGCCGTGATGGCGGCCGGCCTGCTCGCGAGCGCGCGTCGTGAACGAAACGACCGCGCCGGAGCGGAGAGATTGCTGGATGGCTATGCGTGGTGGATGCACGGGCATCTCTTCACCGATGCCCGCTTCCACGCTTATCGCGCTCGCGCCCGCGACCAGATGCGCCGACGGCAGTATCGCGCGGCCGTCTCTACGCTCGAACAGGTGCTCGATTCCGGCCCCAGCGTGCGGCTTCAGCGTTTGCAGGCGGACGTGCTGGTGGAGAAGATCGAGGTCGCCATCGCGCAGCACGATCTCAGGATGTGCCACACCTATATCCGTGCCTTGTCCGATCTGTATCAAGGCGTCGAGGACGATCCGTTCCTCAGCCGCTATCTTGAGGCGGGGCTGATCGGCTCGCAGGCCTATCTCGACATGACGCTTGGCGCGTGGGACGAAGCAGTGGCATTCCTGCGCCGCGCGATCCGGCTCGATTTCTTGGGCGGCTGGAAACTTCGCGCGTTCAATTGGGCGGTTCTTCTCGCATGCGCCTATTGGAAATCCGGGCGTCGGGAGAAGGCGATCCGGCTTATGGACCGGCTGGTCGGCTATGCGGCGCGCGCCGGAATCGCCAGCGCCATATTGGACCGCGGAAAGGATATTCTCCCCCTCCTAAAGGAGGTGGCGAAGCACGCCGACGGTGCCAATCCCCGCAAGAAGCGCTATGTACGGCGCCTGCGTGAGGCGCTCGATCCAAATCTCGTCGCTCTCGCGCACGAGGATCCTCCCGAGACGCCGGAAGCGCGCGACATGCTGACTGCGCGCGAACTTGATCTCATCCGCCTGGTGAAGGGCGGGCTCACCAACCGCGAGATCGCCGCGCGCATGCACGTGAGCGAGAATACCATCAAGTGGCATTTGAAGAACGTCTTCGAGAAGGTGAGCGTTAAGAAGCGAGCGGAGCTTGCGGGGCTGGCCTTGCCTGGCCCTACCCGCAAGGCCACCCGCCCGATGGGTGGTTTCGCCAGATCGCCGGCCCGCTAACGTCCTGCCATACGCGCGGGACCGAAGACCCGCCCACGATAAAAGGTGCGGGACATGACCCAGGAGAGTGACGGCTTTCGCATCGACCCGAAATGGTTCTGGTCGACGGAGCGTGCCGAGCAGGAATGGGAGCACGTCTGGTCGAAGCTGTGGCACATGGGGCCGCGCGTCGAGGAACTGCCCGAGCCGGGCGATGTGTTCGTCCATACGCTTGGCCGTGAGAGCCTGCTCTTCGTGCATGACGAGGATGGCGTCGTGCGCGGTCTCTACAACGTCTGCCGCCATCGCGGAAATCGGCTGCTGCTGGCCGAGGACGGCCCCGCCTTCGTCAACCAGTTTCGCTGCGCGTTCCACGGCTGGTGCTTCGATCTGGCGGGCAAGCTGGAACATGTGCCCTATCGCGACCGGTTCGACCCCGTCGCCCTGGCCGACGAACGTCGCACGTCGCTCGCCCGTTTCCGGGTCGAGGCGTTCGCTGGCTGGTACTGGTACACTCTGGACGATCAGGCACCCGATCTCGCCACCTATCTCGGGCCGCTACGTGAACGGCTGGCGGCCTATCAGATGGAGCGGGCGACGATCATCGATTATAAGACGTTCGAGTTCGGCGCGAACTGGAAGACCGTTTTCGACGCCTTCAACGAAAGCTATCATTTCCAGACGCTGCATTCGGATATCCTGACCTGGGGCAACGAGGATGCGCCGATCACGCTGCTCAATATCCACAGCTACATGGTCAATGAATATGGCCGCCCATCGAAGATGTACCACGATCAGGAAGGCGTGAATCCCTCGCTGAAAGTGCTGCTTCAGGCGAACGGCATCGATCCGGAGGGCTTTACCGGTACTGCGCAGGACGTGCGCGCCGCTATCCGCGACGCGAAACGCGCCAAACAGTCAGCGGGCGACAGGAATTTTCCTTACCACACCCTCAACGACAGCCAGTTGACCGACGCTTATCACTACATGCTGTTCCCCAGCACCCACTTCAATCTCTTCCCCGAATTCTACGTGACGCTGCGCTATCGTCCCCATCCGAGCGGTGACCCGGAACGCATGTATTTCGATTTCATCATGTGCGCGCCGCTGGCAGAAGGCGAGACGGTGGAGCCTTACGAGCATCGCATCGTCAGGGGCGGGACGGAGCGCGTCGGTGACGTGCTGAAATGGGGGGCCCGGCAGCATCCGATCGTCAATCAGGTGCTCGACGAGGATGTCGGGCTGGTCGAATTCGTGCAGCGCGGCCAGCGATCGCAGAGTTTCGACGAAGGAATATTGAGTTCGGACGAACGCCGCATCGGCCATTTTCACCGGATGATCGACGACCTGATCCGTGGGATGCCGGTGCGGGATCTGATGGCGGCGCAGGTTGCCGAAGAGGATGCCCACGACGGCGCCTGACCGGGGAGGCAGAGATATGGTCCCGATCCGCGTTCACCTAATCGTCGGCGCGCCGACACACGACACCAACTACGCCCGCCTCGAACTTCTCAAGGCATTGCATGCGGATCCGCGCGTCCAGGTGACGATCGGCGAGGATTTTACCGATGCGGGCAAGATCGCCGGGGCGGACGCGCTTGTGGTCTATACGTGCAACGTTTCCCCCGACGAGACGGAACTGGATGCGCTGGAAAGCTTCGTCGAGCGGGGCGGGCGCCTGTTTGCGATGCATGCGACGAATGCGCTTATCCGTTTCACGGACGGCCCGCCGATCGTCGCGCAGGGCATCGAGATACCGGGGCAGGTGGATACCACCGACACCAACCCGCGCTTCACGAGCCTTCTCGGAAGCCGCTTCCTCTCCCACCTCCTGCTGGGGCCGATGCATATCGAGGTAGCGGCGCCCGCCCATCCGATCGTTTCCGGCCTCCCCGCATTCGATATCGTCGACGAGCCCTATGTGGTCGAATTGATCGGCCCCGCCGAGGTGCTGCTCACCGCGCAATTCGGCGGCAGTAACCCGGGTTACGTCCTGTCCGATTGGCCCCAGGCCGATTATCCGCAAATGTATCTGCGGCGGCAGGGCGCGGGCGAGGTTCTGTATCTCAATCTGGGCCATTCGAGCGGGCGATATGATTTCCTCCCCCTCATGGAGGATGGACCCGTAACACGTGGGCCGTGGGAAACGCCCGCTTTTCAGACGGTGCTTCGTCGCGCGCTTGATTGGGTGACGCGCGCATGACCCGGCTCGCCGGTAAGGTCGCCGTCGTGCTTGGCGCGGGCGGGCGCGGCAATATGGGACAGGCCATCGCCCGCCGCTTTGCCGATGAGGGCGCACGTCTCATAGTGGCGGGGCGGGACGTCGCCGCGCTCGATATGCTGGCCGGGGAGATAGATGGTCTGTCTGTCCGGTGTGACATCCGCGTACGCGACGATATCGAGGCGCTGGCGCGCGAGGCCGTCAATACGTTCGGCCGGATAGACATTGCGGTCAATTGCGTCGGCCTGAACCTCTGCCGTCCCTTCGCGCAGACCGGCGAGGAGGATCTGAGGAACCTGTACGATGTCCAGTTCAAGGGCCCGTTCCAGTTCCTGCAAACGATGGTCGCCGCGATGAACGGCGGCTCGATCATCCAGATAAGCTCCGCCGCCGCGACGATATTACTCGACGATTATGCAGCCTATCGCGGCACCAAGGCGGCGATCGATCAGGTCGTGCGCAGCGTGGCGGACGAGTTCGGCGCACGCGGTATCCGCGTGAATACGATCAGCCCGGGCGCGGTACGGACGCCCATGACCGAGGCGGTGATGCGCAACACGGATGCCGCTGCCGCTTTCGCGGCCTCTTCCCCGTTGGGTCGCGTCGCCACGCCGGAGGAGATCGCCGCCGCCGCCGTCTGGCTCGCCAGCGACGAATGCTTCATGACCGGCGAGACGCTGCAGGTGAACGGCGGACTGATGCTTCGCCGCAATCCCACGCGGCGGGACCTGGCGATGGCACTTGCCGGTGGCTGAGCCGACGAGGACATGACGCTATAGCGCGCGGGGAAGGTCTTTGCGGGCGTTTCCCCCGAATGACCGGTCCACGGTCGATCGCGTAAAGATCCCCGCTTGCGAAAATCGAGGTGAAGACATCATGAGCCGTCAGAAGAACATCGAGCTGCTCAACCGGTATTTTCAGGCGATGCACGACAATGACTGGGAGACGGTCGAGTCCATGTATCATGACGATATCGTCAACCACATGGCCGGCACCACCCCCGCTTCCGGCCGGATCGAGGGCAAGGCGGCGATGACGGACGACCTTGTCGCGTCGCAGGTGCATGGTGCGCTGGTGGCCGATGAAATGCAGTTCGCGCGCCGCTGGAAGATCATGTGCGCTGATGAGGATCGCGTCGTCGCGATCATGGAGGGCGGCGGCCCCACCCGCAGCGGCGATCGCTACGACCAGACATATTGCGAGATCTTCCGTTTTCAGGATGACCAAATCATCGAGATGCACGCATTCTTCGATACGGCGCTGACGGAACGCGCCCTGTTCGACAATCCGCTGCGTACCGCGCGTGAGGCGCCGGCCAAGCCGATGACCTACTGAGATGGCGCGGTTCGACGGCAAAATCTGCCTCGTCACCGGGGCGGCCCGAGGGATCGGCGCCGCGATCGCCACCGCCTTCGCGCAGGAAGGCGCGACCGTCATATTGACGGATCAACATGCCGATGAGGTGGCTTCGCTGGCCGGGGCGCTCGGCCAGACGGGGATCGAGCAGGATGTCGCTTGCGAGGCGGGCTGGATCGCACTGGTCGACGGGATCGATCGGCGCCATGGGCGGCTCGACATCGTCGTCGCGAATGCCGGCTACGGTTGGCAGAAGCCGGTCACCGAAATCGATCTGGCGGACTGGCGCGCGCTGATCGCCGTCAATCTGGACGGCGTCTTCCTGGCGATGAAGCATGGCATCCCGCTGATGCGCCGATCCGGCGGTGGTTCGATCGTCGCCATGTCATCCATGTATGGCTCGGTCGGCGCCCCAGACACCGCCGCTTATTGCGCGAGCAAGGGCGGGGTGACGATGCTGACGAAGGCCGTCGCACTGGAATGCGCCGAGCGCGGCGACAATATCCGCGTAAACTCGATTCATCCGGGTTACGTCATGACGCCGTCTGTGCGGGAGGTACTGACGCCGGATCAGGTGGATGCGCTGCGGATGCAGCATCCCGTCAAGCGCCTGGCCGATCCGGCGGAAATCGCGCGCGCCACCCTGTTTCTTGCATCCGAGGATGCCTCCTTCATGACCGGGGCGGAACTGCATGTGGACGGCGGCTTCACCGCACGCTGAGGAGAGGGCCGCGTCAGCTATCGCGCGGTGTATCCGCCATCCACGTGCAATTCGGTGCCGGTGACGAAACGACTCGCATCCGAGGCGAGCCACATGACGGCATCGGCGACGTCATCGGGCCGGGCGAGGCGACCCATCGGCACATCGCGCCGCATCGCCGCCTTCAGTTCGTCGATCTTCGTATCGCCGATGATGCCCGCATAATGATCGACGATCCCGTCGATCATCGCCGATTCGACCGCGCCGGGGTTGACCGTATTGACCCGGATCGGAAGGCCAAGACCGGCGAATTCAACCGCTGCGACCTTTGAGAGCATGACCAGCGCCGCCTTGCTGGAGCAATAAGCCGCGGTCATCGCATTAGCGCGGTTGGCCGCCGCGGAGGCGAGATTGATGATCGACGCGCCGCCGGTCCGCCGCCGTCCGCTCTCCGCGAGCAGCGACATGGCGCTTCGCATGCCCAGCAGCGGTCCCTCGACATTGACCCCCTGGCAGCGCCGCCAGAATTCCAGATCCGTATCGGCCAACCGGGCGACGGGCGCGATGCCGGCGCTGTTCACCAGAACGTCCAGCCGTCCATGCATGCCGGCGACCTGCCCGATGGCGGCCTGCCAGTCGGCTTCGCGGGTAATGTCCATCGCTGATATCCCGCTCATCGGATCTTCGTGAATATCCGTCGCGATCACCGTCGCTCCGTTTCGGCGAAGCAGATCGAGATAGCC
>CAJYJW010000201.1 GCA_913775025.1 uncultured Sphingomonas sp.
CGGCAAGATGGGGTCGCCGATGGCGCGGCATCTGTTGCGCGGCGGGCATGACGTCGTCGTCTACAACCGCACGACGGCCAAGGCGGAGGCCTGGGTGGCGACCCACGGCGGAACATTCGCCGCGACCCCCGCCGCTGCCGCCGATGGGGCGGATGCGGTCTTCTCCTGCGTCGGCGCGGATCCCGATGTCGAGGCGGTGACGATGCACCGCGACGGCTGCTTTCGCACCATGCGCAAGGGCGCGCTGTTCGTCGATCACACCACAGTGTCCGCCCGCATCGCCCGCCAGCTGGCGGTGGAGGGAAAGGACCGCGGGCTGCTGGTGCTCGATGCGCCATTGACGGGCGGGCAGACCGGGGCGGAATCGGGCACGCTCTCCATCATGTGCGGCGGATCGGCCAAGGCGTTCGCCGCCGGCGAGCCGCTGATGCGGGCCTATGCGCTGCGGATCGTCCATATCGGCGGCGCGGGCAGCGGGCAGCAGACCAAGATGGTGAACCAGATCGCACTCGTCGGCGCGCTCGAAGGGGTGGCGGAAGCCTTGCGATTCGCCCAGGCCTCGAACCTCGATCTCGAAAAGGTGTTCGAGGTGATCTCCGCCGGCGCGGCCTCCAGCTGGATGTTGACGCACGGCTGGCACAGCATGGCGGAGGACCAGTTCGACTTCGGGCTGGCGGTGGACTGGCTGCGCAAGGATCTGGGGCTCGCGCTGGAGGAGGCGCGGATGAACGGATCGACCCTGCCGGTGACCGCACTGATCGATCAGTTCTGCGCCGAGGTGCAGGCGTTGGGGGGCGGGCGGCAGGATATGTCGGCGCTCGTGCGGAGGATCAAGCGGTGATGCGGCGCCTGGTCATATTGGCGAGCGCGACGGCCGCCTTGGCCGCCCCGGCGCTGGCCGATGGCCTTGTCGACAACGTCAACGGATATACGCTGGATCAGAAAGGGGCTGTGCAACGCTTCACCGGCCTGCTGATCGATCGGCAGGGCAAGGTTTCGCGCCTGTATGCCGCCAAGGACAAACGACCTACGGCCGCGCTCGATTATAAGTTGGACGCCGGTGGCAAGACACTGCTGCCCGGCCTGATCGATGCGCACGGCCATGTCATGGACTTGGGGCTGCAGGCGCTATCCCTTGATCTCTCGGACACCGCTTCCTTGGCCGAGGCACAGGACAAGCTGCGGCGCTGGGCGGCCGATCACCCCAATCTGCGCTGGATCACCGGCGGCGGATGGAATCAGGAGCGGTGGAATCTCGGCCGGATGCCCACCGCCGCCGATCTGGACGCGGCGGTATCGGATCGCCCGGTGTGGCTGATGCGGGTGGACGGCCACGCGGGGCTCGCCAACAGCGAGGCGCTGCGGCGGGCCGGCGTAACCGCGAAAAGCGTGACGCCCCCCGGCGGCCGCATGGAGATGGCTGGCGGCAAGCCGTCCGGTCTGTTCGTCGATGCGGCGACCGAACTCGTCGGAACCGTCGTGCCGCCCCCGCTGCCGCGCGAGCTGGATCAGGCCTTCGCCCGCGCGCAGGACATGCTGATCGCGCGGGGCGTCACGGCCGTCGCCGATATGGGCACGACCGTAACGGACTGGAACGTGATGCGCCGCGCGGGCGACGCAGGTCGTCTGTCCGTCCGCATCATGAGCTATGCCGCCGGGATCGACGCGATGACCGCCGTCGCGGGCACCGCGCCGACGCCCTGGCTCTATGACGGGCGGCTCAAGATGGGCGGCGTGAAGCTGTACGCCGACGGGGCGCTCGGATCGCGTGGCGCATGGCTGAAGGCGCCCTATGCCGATGCGCCGCGCGAACGGGGCCTGCCGCTGCTCGCCGACGCCAAGCTGCGCAACCTGATGAGCCGCGCTGCGATGGACGGTTTTCAGGTGGCGGTGCATGCGATCGGCGATGCCGCGAACGCACAGGTGCTGGATGCGGTGGCCGAGCTGAACGACACCTACAAGGGGGATCGCCGCTGGCGGATCGAGCATGCCCAGATCGTTGACCCCGCCGACCTGCCGCGCTTCGCCAAGGGCGGGGTCATCGCCTCGATGCAGCCGGTGCATGCGCCCTCCGATCGACTAATGGCGGAGGCGAGGCTGGGGCCGGCACGGCTGCAAGGCGCCTATGCCTGGGGTACGATGGTGCGCAATCATGTGCCGCTGGCCTTCGGATCGGACTTTCCGGTGGAACGGCCCGATCCCTTCGCCGGCCTTGCCGCCGCGATCAGCCGGCAGGATGAGGCGGGGCAGCCCGCCGGTGGCTGGTTGCCGGCCGAGAAGCTCGATTTCTTCTCGGCGTTGGCCGCCTATACGACGGGGGCCGCCTATGCCGAATTCGCCGAGGATCGTATCGGTAGTCTGACGCCTGGCCATTTCGCCGATTTCGTCCTGATCGATCGCGATCCGTTCGGCGCGGATCCGGCAGCGATTCGTGCGACCCGCGTGATCGAGACGTGGATCGGCGGGAAGAGAAACGTTCTCGCGAAACGCTGACATCGGCTTGCGCCGGCGGTATCCGCCGCTATGGTGCGCCCCGCGCGGGCGTGGTGAAACTGGTAGACGCGCCGGACTCAAAATCCGGTTCCGCAAGGAGTGTCGGTTCGAGCCCGACCGCCCGCACCATTTAATCGATGACGATCGTATCAGACGACAATAGGCCGATGGCCCGGTCGGACTTTGCCGCGAAGCGTCATCCCCAATGAAAATGCCGCCGGTCTACCAGACCGGCGGCATTTTCATTTCAGGATAGCCGGGCGGGCATCAGCCCGCCGTGGCCCTCATCGCATCAGGCCGCTGCCAGACGCTCCTCAAGCGCCTTCTGCTCGTCGAGCAGCGCAGGCGGCACATTACCAAACTTGGCGAGGTCCGCCGCGCTCGATTCCGCTTCGCGACGCCAGACCGACGAATCGACCGACAGCAACTCGCTCAGCGTTTCTGGCGAAAGGTCCAGCCCCGTCAGATCGAGCGCGCCGGGCGTGGGCAACCGGCCGATCGGGCTGTCGACTGCCTCCGCCTTGCCTTCGCACCGCTCGAAGATCCACTTGAGCACGCGGGCGTTGTCGCCGAAGCCCGGCCAGAGGAACTTGCCGTTCGCACCCTTGCGGAACCAGTTGACGAGGAAGATGCGCGGCAGCACGGCGGGGTCGCTGGCGGCGGCGGCACCGATACGCAACCAATGCTCGAAATAATCCGCCATGTCGTAACCGCAGAAGGGCAGCATCGCGAACGGATCGCGCCGCAACGCGCCGACCGCATTCTCGGCCGCCGCCGTGCCTTCCGATGCGATGTTCGCCGCGAGATAGACGCCGTGGTTCCAATCGAACGATTCGACAACCAGCGGCACCGCCGTCGCACGGCGGCCACCGAACAGGATCGCGGAGATTGGCACGCCTTCCGGCGAATCCCACTCCTCGGCGATCGCGGGGCACTGGGATGCCGGCACGGTAAAACGCGCATTCGGGTGCGCCGCCGGCTTGCCGGAGGCGGGATCCCAGGCATTGCCCTGCCAATCGGTCAGGTTGGCGGGCGGCGTGTCGGTCAGCCCCTCCCACCAGACGTCGCCATCGGCGGTGAGCGCGGTATTGGTGAAGATGGCGTTGGCGTAGAGCGTCTCCACCGCGTTGCGGTTGGTCGCGATGCCGGTGCCGGGGGCGACGCCGAAGAAGCCGGCCTCGGGATTGACGGCATAGAGCCGCCCGTCCTTGCCGAAACGCATCCAGGCGATGTCGTCACCCACCGTCTCGGCCTTCCAGCCGGGGATGGTCGGCTCCAGCATGGCGAGGTTCGTCTTGCCGCAGGCGGACGGGAAGGCAGCGGCCACATAGCGTGCCTCACCCTCTGGCGGGGTGAGCTTCAGGATGAGCATATGCTCGGCCAGCCAGCCGCCGTCGCGCGCCATCACGCTGGCGATACGCAGCGCGAAGCATTTCTTGCCGAGGAGGGCATTGCCGCCGTAGCCCGAGCCGTAGGACCAGATTTCGCGCGTCTCGGGATAATGGACGATCCACTTCTCGTCGTTGCACGGCCAGGCCACGTCCTCCGCGCCCGCCGTCAGCGGCGCGCCGACCGAATGGACGCAGCGGACGAAGAACCCATCCTCGCCCAGCATGTCGAGCGCCTGGGTGCCCATCCGCGTCATGATCTTCATCGACAGGACGACGTAGGCGCTATCGGTCAGTTCCACGCCGATGGCGCTCTTGTCCGATCCGATCGGCCCCATGCAGAAGGGGACGACGTACATCGTGCGGCCCTTCATGCAGCCGTCGAACAATCCATCCATCATCGCGCGGGTATCCGCCGGATCCCGCCAGTTGTTGGTCGGGCCGGCATCGGCCTCCTGCGCGGAGCAGATGAAGGTACGACTCTCGACGCGCGCAACGTCGCGCGGATCGGAGCGGGCATAGAAGCTGTTTGGGCGCTTGGCCGGATCGAGCGGGGTCAGCGTGCCGCAATCGACGAGATGCGCGG
>CAJYJW010000202.1 GCA_913775025.1 uncultured Sphingomonas sp.
ACAGCGGGGGGGCGAGGGAGGGAGCCGCCAGCATGATCGGCATCGCCAGCAGCCAGCGGGGGGATCGTCGCCAGGCGCGCGCGGCACGCAACAGGCGAAGCCCCTCGACGACATGCCCGCCCCTGATCAGCGCGTCCCCTTCCGCCCAGGCCATCTCGCGTTCGATGCGGGTCGCCATCCGCGCGGCGGTGCGCCCCTCCCGCCGGTCCCCCAGTCGGCGGGCGGCGGCGTGATAGGATGTGGCGAGCGCGCGCGCCATCGCCTTCGTCTGGCGGGACAGGGAGCCCGGACGACGCCGATAGCGCGCGAGCGGGGCTGAAACATAGCCACCCCGCCAGCCCGCCTCCAGCATGCGCACCCAGAGATCGAAATCCTCGGCGGCGGGCAGGGCAGGGTCATAGCCGCCGATCGCCTCGAAAGCCTCGCGGCGCAGGATGCAGGCGGTAAAGACGTTGAACCGCCGTCGCAGCACGCGATTCAGCGTGACCGGCGCTCGCTGCGGACTATATTCGGAAAAGCGCCGGCCGTTGCGCAGCGGTTCGCCAAAATAGGTCGCATCGCAACTGACGAAACCAAGGCGGGTGTCCGCCCGAATGGCGGCGACCATGCGGGAGAGATAGGCCGGCGCATAGAGATCGTCGCCATCCAGTAGCGCGATCAGCGGCGCGCGGGCGACGGCGATCGCCCGATTGCGGGCGGTGGAGACGCCGCGATTGTCGGTTTGCAGCAACCTGATGCGCGGATCGTCGGAAAATCGCGCGACCGCACCGGCCACGTCGTCCGGCGCGCCATCGTCGACGACGATCGCCTCCCAGTTCGTGTGGTCCTGCGCTTGTAAGGAGGCGATCGCCTCGCCGACGAGGTGCGCCACGCCATAGGCCGGCACGATGACGGAAACGTCCGGGCCAGACGCTGCCGTCTCGCCACGGGATGCGATCAAGCGCGATGCTCCGCTGCGGGGGCGGGGCGGGTCGCTGCCGGGAATATTGGACGAACCATTGCTGCTTTCTATAAACCGTAGCGATGGAAGCAACAGCCTCGCTGATCGGACAATTTCTGCTGGCGATGCCGGGCATCGGCGACCCGCGCTTCGAACGCGCGGTGATCGCGATCTGCGCGCATGATGCGAACGGCGCGCTGGGCATCGGCGTCGGCAAGATCATTCCGCAGGTCCGCCTGCACGGCCTGCTCGCCGAGCTTGCGATCGAGCCGGGCGTGGCGCCGGACGCCCCGGTCCATCTGGGCGGACCGGTCGAGCCGCAGCGCGGCTTCGTACTGCATGGGCGGGACTGGATCGGCGACGAAACCCTGAAGGTCGGCGATCGATGGGCGTTGACGGGGACGCTCGATATCCTGCGCGCGATCGCGGCCGGGACAGGGCCCGCCCGCTGGATCGTCGCCCTGGGCTACGCCGGTTGGGGTGAGGGGCAGCTTGATGCGGAGCTGAATCGACACGGTTGGTTCGCGACGCCTGGAGACGATGTGATCCTGTTCGATCGTGCCGCGGGGCAGCGCTGGACCGCCGGTTTCGAAAGCGCCGGAATCGATCCCCGCCTGCTGGCGGCGGGGGCGGGACGCGCCTGATCGTGGCCGGCGCGCGGACATAAAGAAATCTTTATATTTGCAATCGGGGGACGGCGCGGCTAGTCGGGCCAATAACCGGTGGCCGCGCGCTGCCCCGTTCCGCCTTATCAGGAGTATGCCCGTGGCCAGCCTGCCCGCCGAAAGCTTCACCGATTATCTCGTCCGCGATATCTCGCTCGCAGAGTTCGGCCGCGCCGAGATTCGTATCGCCGAGACCGAGATGCCGGGCCTGATGGCGCTGCGCGAGGAGTTCGGTGCATCCAAGCCGCTGAAGGGCGCGCGTATCACCGGATCGCTGCACATGACGATCCAGACGGCGGTGCTGATCGAGACGCTGGTCGCGCTGGGAGCGGACGTGCGCTGGGCAACCTGCAACATCTTCTCCACCCAGGATCATGCTGCCGCCGCGATCGCTGCCGCCGGCATCCCCGTGTTCGCGCTGAAGGGCGAAACGCTCGGCGAATATTGGGACTATGTCCAGAACATCTTCGATTGGGATGACGGCACCGGCCGTACTGCCAACATGATCCTCGACGATGGCGGCGATGCGACGATGTTCGCGCTGCTGGGCGCGAAGCTGGAAGCCGGCGGCGAATTGTCCGAGCCGGAGAATGACGAGGAAGTCGAATTCCACCGCTCGCTGAAGGCGTTCGTAGCGCGCAAGCCCGGCTACCTCACCGAGACGGTGCGCAACATCAAGGGCGTGTCCGAGGAGACGACGACGGGCGTCCATCGCCTTTATCACATCGCCAAGAAGGGTGAGCTGCCCTTCCCCGCGATCAACGTGAACGACAGCGTCACCAAGTCGAAGTTCGACAATCTCTATGGCTGCAAGGAATCGCTGGTCGACGCGATCCGCCGCGCCACCGACGTGATGCTCGCCGGCAAGGTCGCGACCGTCGCGGGCTTCGGCGATGTCGGCAAGGGCTCGGCCCAGTCGCTGCGCAACGGCGGGGCGCGGGTGCTCGTAACGGAGATTGATCCGATCTGCGCGTTGCAGGCGGCGATGGAAGGGTTCGAGGTCGTGACGATGGAGGAGGCGGTGACCCGCTCCGACATCTTCGTGACGGCGACCGGCAACGCTGACGTCATCACTGCCGAGCATATGGCCGCGATGAAGCCGATGAGCATCGTCTGCAACATTGGCCACTTCGACAGCGAGATCCAGATCGCGGGCCTCAGCAACTATAAGTGGACCGAGATCAAGCCGCAGGTCGATCTGGTCGAGTTCCCGGACGGCAAGCAGATCATCGTGCTGGCCAAGGGCCGCTTGGTGAATCTCGGCTGCGCCACGGGCCATCCCTCGTTCGTCATGTCGGCCAGCTTCACCAACCAGGTGATGGCTCAGATCGAGCTTTGGACGAAGCCCGGCCACTATGCCAACGAGGTGTTCGTCCTGCCGAAGCACCTTGATGAGAAGGTGGCGGCGCTGCATCTGGAAAAGCTCGGCGTGAAGCTGACCAAGCTGACGCCGAAGCAGGCGGGCTATATCGGCGTGACGCCGGAAGGCCCGTTCAAGCCGGACCACTACCGCTACTGATCACCTACAAGATCAGCCGGAATGGCCCCGCCTCCATCAGGAGGCGGGGCCATTCGCGTTTCTAACCCGTTTGACCTGCGACCGAGATCAGCCTTCAGGCGCGAACCGCGTCGATCATCTCCTCATCGCATACGATGCCGCCCGTTGACGCAGGGGGCGGGGGTGGCGCTGTTGTCTGCGTCCCTGTCACTTCGCCCTCACGCGAAACGTAATTGCCTAGAAAACAGCGCATCGCATGGCCGACACCGACCTGGTTCACCTCCCGATAGTCATCCTCATAATAAAGTCCGCCGGCATAGCTGCCTGTTATGATCTCGTAAGACGGGAAATAGTCCACCCACCCGTATCGGCGCAGCACTTCATCGGCCACCACTCGAAGCACCGCCTTGCTGTATGTCGTCGAGGTCAGCACGTGGCGGTTCTCGAAAGTCGCGATCAGGGGTACCGGCGATACGGTTAGTAATACCCGCACATCCGGATTGATCTGTTTCAGCGCATCGAGAAACAGCGTCAGATCCGCCTCGACCTCGGCCACGGTGTAGTTCACCGCCTCATACGCTTGCGGATCGTAATCGCCTGCCGCCACCCCCGGGGCGAGCGGAAAGACCCAACCATCACCGCGCGAACGCCACGCTTCCGTCAGGCCCAAAGTGAATATGAAAACGTCCGCCTCGCGAAACATGCGACGAACCGCCGCAAGATGATCCTCCCGGTCCTGTGAGACGGCGCGGGCATCGACATAGCCGTCCGGCTCCACCTGCGGGCGGTAGGCATCGACATAGCGTCCGTCCGCACGCCGCCAGGCCTGTTCCAGGGGGCGCCGCTCGCCGAAGGCCTCCTCGAATAGCTGGCGCAGCTGGGCGGTCGTATAGAGGTTGCCGAATCGCGCCGAGAAAACGCCATAGTTCCGCCGCTGCCGCTCAGCCGGGCCGAGATGCCGGCCGGCTTCCGGAATGAAATAGTTGAAGTCGATCGCCTGCAATCGACGGGAGATATGTTGCGCGAAGCAACTGCCCGCCGTCGCCACCTTATCGCTGGCGGCGATCTGGAAACGGGGATTTACGACCGGGTCGAACCGGTGCGCCTCGATGCGGGAGACCGAGCGCCGCCAGAATTGATGATCCGGGAGACCGGCATAGGGGTTCGTCATGCCTGCCCTTTCACGACGTCGAGCACATGCGCGTAATGCTGCCGATAGACCGGTAGCGGCTGCACGGATCCCGGCGGATGCCGATCGAGCAGCGCGAATGTCTGCGCCAGCACCTCATCCAACGTGACGTACCGGTAGACGCCGCTTGGCTTGAACAGGTGCGAACCGCGCACGCCGAGCGCCTCGGCGATTTCCGGGTAGATCGGGAGGCAGGGGCCGGCCACCATATTGTCATACGGCACGATATCGGTCCGGCTTGTCTCCATCCCGAGCGCCGACAGGAATGCGCAGGCGATGTCCACCAGCGGCTCGATTCGGGGATGGTTGACGGTGTACATGAACGCGCGCTCCCGCCCCCAGCGGCGGATGCCGTCCGATACGTCTACGCCATGATCCCGGAAGCGCTGGACGATCAGATCGCGCTCGCCTTGCCACCTCGCCATATAGCCGCACGCTTCGAAGACGGGGCCGCGGAACAAGGCGCGGGTATCGGCAAGAGAAAGCCCGGCCTGATGACCGGCCACGGCAAGCATCGGCTGATAGGCCGTCATCGGCCCTTCGACCACGACGTCATCGACCGCGAAATAGCCGGTATCCGGGTGATAGGCCCCGAAATCGAGCGAGGGCAGATAGTTGACGCAGCGCGCGGCTGCCGGGTCGAAGGCGGGCAGGTGGGCGATGTCGGGATGGACGATCACCCGGTCATAATCGGCCAGTCGCGCGTTATGGCCGGCGCTGTCTTTCTGATAGGTCCAGAGATCGAGTCCCGACACCTCGAGCGTGGGGCAGGCCAGCATCAGGCTGTTGGCGAGGCCGAACGTCTGGCAGTTCGACAATAATAGCCAGCGCTCCATGCTTGCTGCATCCCCTTGAAAGAACAGCCCATCAGTCAACCGTCTTAGAACAGGTGAGCGGGGCATGTCGGAAGGGGGGCGGCCCATGAACTGATCGAAATCGGATCAAGCTAAAAGGTGGTTCTGCATCCGTGCGCGAACGGCTAGACAGGCGGGAGATGCCCCGTCGATGCCGCCCGTGATCACGCTTTCGCAGACCACCGCCGTGCTGGCGGCGGCCCTTGCCGCACTTTGGCTGATCGTCGCTGTAACGGCGACGATCATCGGTCTGCGGCGTCGGAACGCGGCGGTCGCCATCCTCAAGGAAGCCCGTCGCCTGGCGGTATTGATGGACGGCGGCCCAGCGCTCGTCGTTCGCGTCCACCGGGACGGCAGCATCGAGGCGGATGCGCGGGTGGCGGACTGGCTGGGGCTCGCCGCCACGCCCGATCGCCTTGCGGCGCTTTCGGGCGAGGGCGAGGGGCTGGTCCCGCAGGATCATGCCGCGCTGGTCGCAAAGGTGACGGCAACGCAGCGATCGGCGGCGGCCTTCTCGTTGCCTGTACGCGCGATCGGCTCCAGTCGCGTGCTTATGGCGCGCGGAGTGCCCGGCGAGGCGGCCGGCGACATTACGCTCTGGCTATTCGATACGACCGAGAGCGAGCGTGAGATCGTGCGTCTGCGGGATGAGGCGGCACGACTGGCGCAGGCGCTGGAGGGGCTGTCCGCTTTGATCGAGGCCGCGCCCTTCCCGATGTGGCATCGCGGCCCGGATCTGCGGCTGGCGCTCGTCAACTCGGCCTATGTCGCGGCGGTCGAGGGAAGCAGCGCCGCCGATGTGGTGGCGCGCGGCCTGGAGCTGACGGAGGGCAAGGGGGGTAGGGGGCCGTTGGCGGTCGCGGCGGTGGTGCGCGAAAGCGGACGTATCTCCACCCGCACCACGCCGGCGACGATCGGCGGGACCCGCCGTACAATTCGCATCGTCGATGTGCCGATCGGCGAGGCGGGCGTGGCTGGCTATGCCATCGACGTGGAGGAGCTTGAGGAGGCGCGCGCCGACCTCGGCCGTTTCGCCCGCGCCCAGCGGGAGATGCTGGATCTCTTGTCGGCCGGGGTCGCCCAGTTCGGACCGGATCGGTCGCTCGTCTTCTCCAACCAGCCGTTCGCCCGCCTTTTCGCCCTGCGGCCGGAGTGGCTGGCCGACCGGCCCGAGTTCGATCGCGTGCTGGAGCGGATGCGGGAGGGGGGGCGTCTGCCCGAAAGCCGCGATTTCCCCGCCTGGAAGGCGGAGCGGCGGCGCTGGTTCAACGCCGTGACCGATTCGATCGAGGAGAACTGGCTGCTGCCGGGCGGGGCGCATTTGCGCGTGCTTATCCAGCCGCTGCCCGATGGCGGCCTGCTGCTCGTGTTCGAGGATCGAACCGAACAGGTGCAGCTTGCATCCGCGCGCGATACGTTGCTGCGGGTGCGCACCGCCACCTTCGACAATCTTTTCGAGGCGGTCGGCGTTTTTGCGGCAGACGGACGGCTGCAGCTCTGGAACAACCGCTTCCGCGATGCCTGGGGGCTGAGCGAACGCGAGCTTGCCGCCCATCCGCGCGTGGACGCCTTGGTGGAGGCAGCCGCCCAACGCCTTGCCAACCCATCCCGCGCCAGCTTGATTCGCGAACTGGTCCGCATCGCCACGACGGAACGCCAGCAGCGGTCCGGCCGTGTCGGTTTCATCGATGGGCGCGATTTCGATTTCGCCGCCGTGCCGTTGCCGGATGGCAACGCGCTGTTCACGATGATCGACATCACCGACAGCCGCCGGATCGAGCGGGCGCTACGCGATCGAAACGATGCCCTGGAGGAAACCGACCGGCTGAAGAGCGCTTTCGTCGCCAATATGAGCTATGAGCTGCGCACGCCGTTGACCTCGATCGGCGGGTTCGCGGAGATGCTGGCGAAAGGCTATGCCGGGCCACTTGGCGATACCGCCCGCGATTACGTCTCGGCAATCCTCGAAGCCGTCGGTCGACTGGGGGGGCTGATCGACGACGTGCTCGATCTCAGCCAGGTCGATGCGAATAGCCCGCCTATCTCACGGCAGCCGGTCGATCTGATGGCGTTGACCCGTACCGCCGCCGCCGCCTTCGCCGACAGCGCGCAGGCCCGCGGATTGTCGCTGGCGGTGCAGATCGACCCCTCGGTTGGCACGGTGCTCGGCGATCACAAGCGCTTGCGGCAGGCCGTCGATCATCTCCTTAAGAATGCGGTCGCCTATACGCCCAGCGGCGGCAGGGTGCTGCTGCATGCCGAGGGCGATGCCGAGGCCGCGGAGATCGTGGTTTCCGATGACGGGCCGGGAATATCCGAGGGGGATCGCGAGAAGATCTTCGCCCGGTTCGAGCGGCTGGGGCCCCGGCCCAGCGACGGCGCGGCCGGCATCGGGCTTCCACTCACGCGGCAGTTCATCGAGGCGCATGGCGGCACGCTCACCCTCCTTTCGGAGCCGGGAGAGGGCACCGCGCTCATCATTCGCCTGCCGAGGACGGCGTGACCCTGTTGCTCCCCGACCCCGCCGCGACGCTGGCCGCAGGCGCCGCGCTCGCGCCGCTGTTGCGGGTGGGGGATGTAGTGGCGCTGCACGGCGATCTCGGCGCGGGCAAGACGAGTTTCGCCCGGGGGGTGCTGACGGCGCTAGGGCTGACGGAGGAAGCGCCGAGCCCGAGCTTCGGGATCGTTCAGCTCTATGCCCCGCCGGACGTCACCCTGCCGCTTGCCCACGTCGATCTCTATCGTATCGAGGAGGCCGACGAGGTCGAGGAATTCGGGCTCGATGACGCTCTCGAGGATGGCGCCATGCTGATCGAGTGGCCGGAGCGGTTGGGCGATCGTCTATGGTCGCACGCGTTGCATCTGACGTTCGTCGTTACGCCGGAGGGCGCACGTCGCTTGACTTGGCAGGTGCCGGCGGCTTGGGAAGCCCGATGGCCCCCCCGATGATTCCGCCTGCCTCGGCATCCGACTTTCTTGCCCGGTCTGGGTGGGGCGACGCCGAGATAAGCCCGCTGGCGGGCGATGCGAGCTTCCGTCGCTATTTCCGCGTGACGTCAGGTGATCGGTGCGCCGTTCTGATGGATGCGCCGCCGCCGGAAGATTCTCGTCCGTTCCTCGACATCGCGGCGCATCTGGCGTCGCTGGGTTTCGCGCCGCCCGCCATCCTCGCGGTTGATCTGGATGCGGGCCTCGTCCTGCTTGAGGATTTCGGCGATGCGCGCGTCCGCGAGACGGTCGACGCGGACCCGGCCACCGAAGCGCCGATCTACGAGCGCGCGGTCGATCTGCTGCTCGATCTTCATCGGCATCCCGCGCCCGCCGTTTTGCGGCCCTATGATATGGCGGAATATCTGCGCGAAGCCTCCCTTTTCGTCAATTGGTACGCCCCCGCCCTCGATATGGCGGTGGACGTCGAGGGCTATCGCGCCGCCTGGACGGACGCGCTGTCCCCCATCGCAACGACCCATGACGCGTTGGTGCTGCGGGATTATCACGCCGAAAACATCATGCTGCCCGGGGACGGGCGGCTTGGACTGCTCGATTTCCAAGACGCGCTGGCGGGGCACCCGGCCTACGATCTCGTCTCTTTGCTGCAGGATGCCCGGCGCGATGTACCCGAGGCTATCGAAACCGCGATGCTCGCCCGTTATCGCGCCAACCGCCCGCTCGATCCCGCCGCTTATGCGCTGTTGGGGGCGCAACGGAACGCCAAGATCCTCGGCATCTTCGTGCGTCTGTGGAAGCGGGACGGCAAACCGGCCTATCGCCGTCTCCAGCCGCGCGTGTGGCGCTATCTGGAGCGCGACCTGGCGCATCCGGCGCTTGCCGCCGTCGCGTCATGGTTCGATCGCAATGTGCCCCCCTCGGCCCGCGCGGCTGCCTGGGAAGATCTGGCGGAATGACATCGATGACGTCGCACCCCGATACGCTGGCCGTTGGGTCTGCGCCGCTTCGCACCGCGATGGTGCTGGCGGCGGGGCTGGGCAAGCGGATGCGCCCGCTTACCGTGTCGCGCCCCAAGCCGCTTGTGGAGGTTGCTGGCCAGCCGTTGCTCGATCATGTGTTCGATCGCCTGCGTGGGGCCGGCATCGGGCGGGCGGTGGTGAACGTCCATTATCTCGCCGACGCGATTGAAGCGCATCTGGGCCGCAAGATGGCGGATATGGACGTTCGCATATCCGACGAGCGTGGCCAGTTGCTGGAGACCGGTGGCGGCATCACCAAGGCGCTGCCGTTGATCGAGGACGATCACTTTCTCGTCGCCAATAGCGACAACCTCTGGGTCGACGGACC
>CAJYJW010000203.1 GCA_913775025.1 uncultured Sphingomonas sp.
GATCGATCGCCCCAGTGCTGGCGGCGGTCAGCCCGGCGAAGGCGCAGGGCATCTCGGCCTTGCCGTGATCCTTCGTCTTGCCATGATGGCTGGCGTGGCCGGCATCATGCGCCGCGCCGTGCGTTCCGGCCATCGCCTGCGGCGCTACGCCGGAGCATAAGGTGAGAGCGATGCGGCCATGATCGCCGGAGATCATGTACCCGGCGGGCACCAGCAACTTTACCAGCAATGTCGCCACGCACAGCAGCACGGCGAAACGGCGTTGCGCGAGAAGGTGCCGAACGGCGTTCACCGTCGCCGATTACGGTCGTGCGGCAAGGAAGTCACTGGGACATTCCGTCCACCACGCTCCCAGCGCCTAGCGCAGATAGGAGAGCACCGCCGCCCAGAGCATTAGGGCGAGGCCGAGCGGCAGCAGGATACGGACCGCGCGCGGCCATTTGCGGACATGGGGTTCGGGCAACGGGCCGCCCCCCCGCCCGCCGGATGCGGCGAGGATACGCGGCAAAAGCGCGGGCGGTAGCGGCTCGCTGAAGCGACAGCGTGACAGGCCGTGGACATCGCCGCCCACCCGGGCCGCCCGCAGGCCGGCTCCCGGCAGGTCGATCAGGATATCCGCGCCCATGCCGAGGCCCTGCACGGCCTTGATCGAGAAACCGTCGCAGGAGAGGTCGTGCACGAGCACCGGAAAGCCCGCCTCGCCGTCGATCGCATGATCACCGGCCGATCGGCTGCCCGCCTTGGCCTCGAACAGGACGGCGGGAATCGCCACTCTTCCCTCCACCTCACTACCAAGGGCGTCGGCCGAACCCGGGTTACGAACCGTCATCGCGCGCATGCCATAGCCACCCCCACGGCCGATTGCGAGTGAAACGGACGTAATCGGATGACCGGAGCACGGGGTCGGGTCGCGGCGGCTGCAAATCGTGGAATTAGGCGCCAATAGGCGCACGGCGACGCAATATCGCAACTGAGGAGGAGTGATAGAGCCGCGTTGGGGCACCCACAGAACTCATCCATCTTCGAATTAAGAAGTAAAGATGATCCGATACGAATGTAACAGATCGATATTACATTGGAGAATGCCCCACTAGTGTATCAGGCCACCCCGAAACCTGATTGGTCATCATCGGGATGATCGGGGTCGTTTCGCAATGTTGGGTCAGGGGAAGTCGGCCATGCGCATCTTCATCGCCATCGCAACCGTAGGAAGGCCCGATCTTGTCCGCCGCACGGTGGAATTGCTGACTCTTCAGACCCGTCGCGCCGACGGAATCGTCGTGGCAGGTGCGAGCGAGGGGGACGTGACCGGCGTGGCCGATGTACCCGGCCATCCCGAGGTCATCATGGCCCGGCGCGGCCTCTGCCGGCAGCGCAATGCCGTGCTGGATCATATCGGCGACAGGGCCGATGCGGTCATCTTCTTCGACGATGATTTCGTGCCCGCGCCCACCTATCTCGCGCAGGTTGAGCGGCTGTTCCTCGATATGCCGGAGGTGGCGGGGATCACCGGCGAGTTGATCGCCGATGGCATCCACAATCTTGGCTACTCCATCGAGGAGGGGCTGGCGCGCATCGCGGAAGGGGCCGCCGCGCTTGATCCGGCCATCCGTCCGCGTCAGGCGCTGTACGGCTGCAACATGGCGATCCGCCTGGCCGATGCCCGCGGCCTGCGCTTCGATGAGACGCTGCCGCTCTATGGCTGGCAGGAGGATATCGATTTCACCTGGCAGCTCGGTCGGCGCGGCCGCCTGATCTCCACCGGGCGGGTGACGGGGGTGCATCTGGGCACCAAGGGCGGCCGCACCTCCGGCAAGCGGCTCGGCTATTCGCAGGTGGCCAACATCGTCTACCTGCGGCGCAAGGGCACGATGCAGCCCGGCCTCGGCCTGCGGCTGCTGCGGCAGAATCTGCTCTCCAACCTCGTCCGCAGCCTTCGCCCGGAGGCGCACATCGATCGGCGCGGCCGCCTGCTCGGCAATCTGCTGGCATTGAAGGACCTGCTGACCGGGCGGATCGATCCGCGCCGCGTGGAAACGATGTGAAGGCGATGCGGCCCGTCTACTTCAACGGTAAATTCTATGCCGGCGGGCTGAACGGCGTGCACCGCGTCGCCGATCGGCTGATTCGCGAATATGATACCCTGCTCGCGGCGCAGGATCCCGCGACGCGCCCGCCCGCCACCCTCTTCGTGCCCCGCCGCCGCCAGCGGCAGCCCGATCTTGCGGCAATCACCATCGTGGAGGCGCCGGGGGCCGACAGCCAGCGGTGGGAGCAGTTCCGCCTGCCCCGGCTGACGGCGGACGGCGTGCTGGTGAACCTGTGCAACCTCGCGCCGCTGCGCCATCCGCGCCAGCTGCTGCTGATCCATGACGCACAATTCCTCTTCCCGGACTCCGGCTATCCGTGGCGGCAGCGGACGGGCTATCGGCTGCTGGTGCCGCGCATGGCCGCCGCATCCGCCTGCGTGATGACCGTATCGGATTATTCGCGCGCGATGCTGGATCTGCTTGGCGTCGTTCCCCGCGCCCGCACACGCACCTTGTATAACGGTGCGGATCACATGCTGGAGACGCCCGCCGATCCCGCAGCACTCGATCGGATGGGGCTGACGGCGGGGGATTATGTGCTGCTGTTCGGCAGCGCCAAGGGCTATAAGAATGCCGGTGTCGTTTTCGCGGCGATGCGCGATCCGCCGCCGGGGCTGCGGCTGGTCGTGGTGGGGGCCTCGGCCGAAACGCTGACGCGCGCGGGCCTGAATGCACCACCGGGAACCTTGTTCGCGGGCGCGGTGGACGATGCGGTGCTGCGCGCGCTGTACGAAGGGGCGCGTTGCCTCGCCTTTCCGTCCCGCACGGAAGGCTTCGGCCTGCCGCCGGTGGAGGCGATGCTATGCGGCTGCCCGGTGGTGGCGGCTCCCGCTGGCGCGATACCCGAAATATGCCGTGATGCTGTCCTTTATGCCGACGTGGACGATCCAGACGATTGGCGCGCGGCGTTCACGGCGCTCGCCGCCCCCGTGCTGCGTGCGCGCCGGGCCGATGTCGGTCGAGCGCGGGCAGCGGCCTTTACCTGGAGTGCGGCGGGCCGCACGCTCGCCGACGCGATCGGCACCGTGGGCCGGTGCGGGGCGTGACGGATCCGTATCGCCGGTTCGCGTCAGAAGGCAATCGATGCAACCGGGGCCGCGATCTGAGCGAGTCCCGCATCTTGGCATGGCCCGGCGAAGGGGACAGCCGGATCTGGGCGTGGTCGTCCCGTCAGATGGCTGGGCGGGGCTGTTTCCCCCTTGAGCGCTTCGCTATATTCCGACCATATGCAGGCCGACGATGCGGCGGTCCGCGTCACCGGTCTTGTGACGCCAGCGATGGCCAATCCAAAATCGTCTCGGGCCGCACCATCCGGCATCCTCGCGGACATTGCCTATATCGACAGCAGCCGGCGGATCGTGCGCGCGATCGGCCGTCAAACGGCCGGTATCGGCGAGCCACAGGGCGTTCGCTGCCGCCGGGCCGGTTCGCATGACGGCGGGCGCGGCGGAGGCTGCCGCCCCGCTCACCGGGCGGGCGACGCGGGGCGCGGCGTGGCTCGTCGGCGCGCGGCTGGCCACCAAATCGATCGATTTCGCGATGCTGCTGGTGCTCGCGCGTCTGCTCAGCCCGGCGCAGTTCGGCGTGATCGCCCTCGTCATCCCGTTGGTGCAGATCGCCGAGGCGGTGCTGGAGTTGCCGATCGGATCGGTGCTGGTCAGCCTCGACCGGGTAGAGCGACGGCACACCGACACCGCCTTCACCCTTGGCGCATTACGCGGTCTGATCCTGTCCGCGGTGCTGGCGCTGGCGGCGTGGCCGGTCGCCGCTTTCTATCGCGACGATACCTTGCGCCTGTTGCTGCCGCTGCTCGGCCTCGCGCCTGCGATGCGCGGCCTTATCAGCCCGCGCATGGCGCTGTTCGCCCGTGCGCTCGATTACCGGCGGGAGTTTGCGACCGATCTGTGCGGCAAGATAGCCGCGCTGCTGCTCGCCACGATCGCGGCGGTGGCGTTCCGGGATTATCGCGCGCTGGTGATCGGGACGCTGGCGGCGCCGCTGGTATCGATGCTCGCCTCTTATGTCGTCGCCCCCTACCGGCCGCGCCTGTCGCTGGCGGCATGGCCCGCGTTTCGTCGCTTCGTCGGCTGGTCCACCGCCTCGCAACTAATGGCGGCGGTGACGTGGCAGTGCGACCGGCTGGCGCTGGGGCGGTTCGTCACCCCGGCGCGGCTGGGTGAGTTCTCGCTGGCGAACGATCTGGCCTATGTGCCCGAGCAGGCGCTGATCAAGCCGATCGTGCGCCCGCTAATGTCCGCCTTCGCCGCCGTGAAGGGTGACATAACGCGCTTGCGGGCGGGCTATGAGAAAGCGGCGGCCACCATCCTGATGATCGGCCTGCCCATGATGGTGGGGCTGAGCGTGCTTGCCGATCCGGCGGTGCGGCTGGTGCTGGGCGGCAAGTGGCTGCGGGCGATCCCATTGCTGCAGTTCCTGCCGCTCACCCTGATTCCCGCGCTGGCCGTGTCCCCGATGCCGTCGCTGGCGATGGCGCTCGGGCGGCCGGAGATGGTGTGGCGGCAGTTGCGCACGGAGGCCGCGTGCCGCGTGCCGTTGGTGTTGGCCGGGGCGTGGGCGTTCGGCATCCCCGGCGTGATCGCGGCGCGTGCGGCCGGCGGCGTGGTCGCAGGCATCACATCCCTGTTCATCACACGCCGGCTGCTCGGTACGCCCCTCCGCCGCCAGATCGGCCGGCTGGCACGAGTGTTGGCGGCGGGCGGAGTTCTGGCGATGGTCCTTGCGGCATTGGCGCCGCTGCTCGCAGGGGTCGGGGGCGTCGCGCTGGCGATCGCGCTGCCGCTGGTCGCCGGGGCGGGGATGGCCGCTTATGGTGCCGCGCTGCTTGTCACCTGGCGATTGGCCGGCCGCCCTCCGGGGATAGAGGCGGTGCTGATGGAGCAATTGCGCCGCATCTTCATCAGGGGAAACACGTTATGACCGGACGCCCGCTGCTGTTCTTCTGCGGCGATCTCCACAACCTCGGCGATCTGGCGCTGCTCTTGCAGAATCTGGAAGCGGCGCCCCGAACGCGGCGGCTCTATGTCCGGCGCTGGGCGGCACTGCCCGAGGAGATCGAGGCGCAGGTGGCGGCGGCGGGCGGCACGCTGGTGAGCGGGCGCGGGACGGCCCTTCAGGCGCTGGCGTTTCGATCGGATATCGTGATCGGCGGCGGGCAACTGGTGCGCGGTAACGTCTCGCTCGCGAGCCTCGTCACGCAACTGATCGCATGTCTGGCCGCGCGTGGTGGGGGTGGGCGGGTGGAAACGCGCGGCCTCGGCGTCGGGCGGATCACCCGCGCGGTGCCGCGTCTGCTGTGGCGACTCCTGTTGCGTCTCGCGCCTGTGGTGAACGTGCGGGACGAGGCGTCGGCGGATAACGCGGCGACGCTGGTAGGGCGGGATCGCGTACGGCTGACGGCGGACATGGCGTTTCTGCCGAGCCGGCTGCATGCCCGCGCTGCGGCGGATACGGCCGCGCGGCACATATTGATCGCGCCGTGCACCGATCCGGGGGAGGATCGTGCCTTCAACGGGCCGGGCCTGCCGCTGCTCGCGGCGGCACTGGCCCGCGCATTGCCGGATCTGCCGATCGCATATGCGGCGCATGATCCCCGGCCGGGTATGGACGCGCAGGCGGCGGAGGCTTTGGCGGCGCACGGCCTGGCCGGTCGGATCCCTACACACGGCTGGTCGTTGTCGGCGTTGCTGGCGGACTATCATGCGGCGGCGCTGGTGGTGACGAATCGGCTGCACGCGATCATCTTCGCCCTGCTCGCCGGGCGGCCGGTGCTGATCGTGGACGATGGCAACAGCAAAACGGCGGCGATCGCGGCGCGCTTCGCCATTCCGTCCGTCTCGCTGATCCGAAACGGAGAGGTCTCTGCCGCGGTAGATGCGGCGCTGCGATACGATCGCGCGGTACGGGCCGAAACTCTGGCGGCGATGGCGCGTGCTTCCGCAGCCAATATCGCCCCGCCGGAGACATCCGCATGAAGCGCCTGACCTTCGCCATTCTGCTGGCGGGCATGGCACCGGCAGCTCCCGCCGCCACGTTGAACGATCTCGCCTCGGGCCAGATCGTCGGCAACATTCCCTTCGACAGCCAGCTGAAAGCCCTGTCGGTGGTGGGCATGCGACGTGCTCGGTTGGGTTTGCGCTGGGGCGAGATTGAGCGCGCGCGGGGAACGTTCGACTGGTCGCTCGCCGATCGCAAGATCGCCGATCTGCAACGACAGGGCATCGTGCCTATCCTCACCCTGTTCGGTGGCAACAAGGCCTATCGCACCGCCACGGCCGATGGCGCGGGGCCGCCGGCGGACGGGGAGGCGCTGGCCGGTTTCGCCCGCTTCACCGCCGCCGCCGCTGCGCGCTATCGATCCGTCCGCCCCGATACACCGATCCTGTTCGAGATCTGGAACGAGCCGAACACCAAGACCTTCTGGGGCCGCCCGCCCGAGCCGGAGGCCTATGCGCGCAGGGCGGGGGCCGCGTGCGCCGCGATCAAGGCGGCCTCGCCGAACGCGCGCGTGCTTGCGCTGGCGATGGAGGGCACGCCGGTGAAGGCGCGCTATTACGTACTGTCCTACGGCATCGACATCTATCAGGAATGGGCGGCCCGCGCCGCGACGCCGGCCCTGATGCGCTGTGCTGACGGGTTCAGCATGCACCCCTACCTCCCCTTGCCGGAGGAGGTGCTACGAGCCGATCCGGATCTGCGCGCCTTCGTCGCCGCGCATTGGGCGAAGCCGGCGGCGCCGCTGATCGTGTTCAGCGAGTGGGGCTATGCGATCGATGCGAAGCGCACGCCGGCCGATCAGGCCGCTTTGCAACTGCGCGCGTTGCTGATCGGGGCCGGGCTGAAGCGGGTGACGAACCTCTACCAGATCGTCGACGATCAGCGCGATCAGACGAAGGCCGGGCGCGACGGTTATGGTCTCGTCACCTATTACGGCCGGTTCAAACCATCCGGTGATGCGGTGCGCCGGCTCAAGCGTGCGATCGGCGATTACGGGATCGAGGGTATCGACCGGTTGGGCGGCACCGGCGCGGGCGAGACGGTGTACCGTTTCTCCGCCCGTTCGGGGCCGGCGCGCGCGCGCATCCTGTGGACGGAAGGGCGGCCCGGCACTGCCCGCCCGCCCGCCGGCGCGCGCGCGATGGATCTGGTCACGGGCGCCGTGAAACCGATCGTATCGGGCGTGGTGGCGATCGGCCCCGCGCCGACGCTGTTCAGCTGGAACGAATAGATCGCGCCCGACGCGCCTTTTGTCGTGCCCCGGAGAAGAGATGATTTCGGATTTACATTTGATTGACTTGGGCGGCGTGGGACGTGCTTTTCGGGCGGGTAAGCAACGACTGACGGGGCTTCGGCGGCATCGTCCGTCGGGCAGGGGGCCTTCTCATTTATGCCGATGATCGCCGCCTGCCGGATGGCCCTGCGCCGCTGATGCAGATTCTCCTCCTCAACGTGAAATATAGCGCCAACCTGGGTGACGGGTTGTTGAGCGAGTGCCTGGAAGCAGAGCTTGCCCGTCAGCCTGGCGTCACCGCGGTGACCTCGCTCGATCTGGCGGGGCGGGAGGCCTATGGCGACGGCTGGCGCAACCGGCGCGTGGCGCTCGCCGTGCTGGAACGGCTGCCAGGCATGCTTCGCCGCCTCGTGACGGGGGTCGCCCTTCGCCGGATGGCGCGAAGGACCTTGGGCCCGCGCTGCCGGGCGGCGATGGGCCGGGCGGATGCGGTGGTGCTGGGCGGCGGCAATCTTCTGGCCGATGCCGATCTGAACTTCCCGATCAAGATCGCCTGCGCACTGGGGGAGGCGATTCGCGCCGCCCGACCGGTGGGGGTGTTCGGCGTCGGCGTCAGCGATAACTGGTCGCGGCGGGGGGCGGCGCTGCTGGGGGGGGCGATCGGGCGGGCGCGGCCGGTGCACGGCGCGGTGCGCGATGCCCGATCGAAGGCGATCTGGGATCGGCGGCTGCAACCCCGGGGCGTACCCGCCGCCAGCCTGTGCCGCGATCCGGGGTTGCTGACGGCGCGACATTTCCCCGCCGCCGCGCCTGTCACGGGGCGGATCGGCCTCTGCCTCACCGATCCGCTGGCGCTGCGCTACCACGGCGCGGAGGGGGCGGATGCGCGGCTGGACGGCTGGATCGCGGATCTGGCCGGCCGGCTGGCCGCACGCGGGCATGAGGTTGCCGTCTTCACCAACGGCAGCCCGGAGGATCGGGCCTATCTCACCGCGATGGCTGAACGCCTGCGGGATGCCTGCGGCGATCGGCTGACGATCGTGCCGGCCTTCGGCGCCCCCGCCGATCTCGCGGCTTTCGCCTCCGGCTGCGCGTTGCTGATCGCGCATCGGATGCATGCCTGCATCGCGGCCTACAGCTATGAAGTGCCGCATCTGGGCCTGGCCTGGGATGTGAAGCTCGACAGCTTTTTCGCCTCCGTCGGCCGGGGGGCCTATATGATCGATCCCGCTGCCTCCTCGCCGGCCGAGGCGGCCGTCATCGCCGAGCGGGCGCTTGGCGACGGGATCGACCGGGCGACGCACGATGCGGTGCTGAACGAGGCGGCGGCCGACGTGGGCCGGCTGTACGGCGCGCTCCGAACGGCGGTGGCGGCATGAGCGGGGCGGCTGGCACCGGCGAGGTGGCGATCGACCGCATCGTCATTCTCAACGATCTTTCCGAACCCAAGGGCGGGGCCACCGCGTTGGCCCTCGCTTCCGCGCTGGCGTTGCGCGCGCGCGGTTTTCCCGTCGCTTTCCTCACGGGGGACGGAGGGGGCAATGCCGCGCTGGCGGCGGCGGGGGTGGAGGTGGTCGCGCTCGGCCAGGCGCGGCTGGAAAGCAGCGGGCGGCTGCGCGCTTTCGCCGGCGGGCTCTACAATCCGGAGGCCCACGCCATGGTGGCGCGGTGGATCGCGATCCACGATACCCCCGGCACTGTCTATCACATGCATGGCTGGGCGCAGATCCTGTCCCCATCCGTGCTGTCCGCGCTGCGGGCCGTGCAATCGCGGACGTTGCTGCACGCGCATGACTTCTTCCTCGCCTGCCCGAACGGCAGCTTCAGCGATCTGAAAACGGGCGCGGTGTGCCCGCTGACGCCGCTGTCGCTGCCCTGCATCGCCGCCAATTGCGATCGCCGCGCCTATACGCACAAGCTGTGGCGCTTGGCGCGGCAGACGGTGCTTGGCCGGGTCGGCGGCATCGGGCAAGCGCCCGCCGTGCTGGCGATTCATGCGGCGATGCGCCCCTATCTGATGCGCGGCGGCATAGCGGACGCGGCGATCGAGACGCTGCCCAACCCCGTGCGGCCATGGTCGCCGACGCGCATCGTGGCGGAAGGC
>CAJYJW010000204.1 GCA_913775025.1 uncultured Sphingomonas sp.
TTCTGGCCGATGGTGCGCTCCGAAGGGCATCTGGATCGTGTGATGCTGGAAATCGCGTCGCGCCCCGGCCTGGTCATCTACACGCTGGTGAACCCTGAGGTACGGCATCGGCTGGAGACACGATGCCACGCGCTCGGCCTTCCGTCCGTCTCAGCGCTCGATCCGGTGATCGATGCGCTGTCGACGCTGCTTGGCCAGCAGGCGAAGGCGCGGCCCGGCCGCCAGCATATCCTCGACGCCGCTTATTTCGCGCGGGTGGACGCCATCCAATATACGATCGCGCATGACGACGGCATCGCCGCCGAGGATTGGGAGGAGGCGGACATCCTGCTCGCCGGCGTCTCCCGCTCTTCCAAGACGCCTACGTCCATCTATCTCGCCAACCGCGGCTACAAGACGGCGAACATCCCGCTCGTCGTCGAATCGCCGCCGCCGTCATCGCTGTTCGGCCTGAAGCATCCGCTCGTCGTCGGACTCACCACCAGTCCGGATCGGCTGATCCAGATCCGGCGCAATCGCCTGCTCTCGCTCGCCCAGGCGCCCGAGACGCCCTACGTCGATCAGGAGGCGGTGGCGGCGGAACTCGCCTTCGCGCGACGCATGTTCGCCGACAATGGGTGGCCGGTGATTGATGTCACCCGACGCTCGATCGAGGAGACGGCGGCGGCGATCATCAACCTCGTCAACGAGCGGCGGACCGAGGCGGAGAAGGACAAGGGGGAGCCCGCATGAGACTGATCCTCGCCTCGCAATCCGCCAGCAGGCGGGCGCTGCTGGCGGCGGCGGGCGTACCGCATGAAGCGATGGCCGCCGGCGTGGACGAAGACGCGCTGAAGGCCGGGCTGAAGGCGGACGGCCACGATGGCCGCGCCCTCGCCGACGCGCTGGCCGAGTTCAAGGCGACCAAGCTGTCGCTGCGCAATCCCGGCGCATTGGTGCTCGGCTGCGACTCGACCGTGCAGGCGGAGGACAGTTCGCTGATCGACAAGGCGGAAAGCCGGGAACAGGCCGCCGCGCAGCTCCGGATGCTGCGCGGCGCGACGCACCGGCTGCATAGCGCCGCCGTCATCTGCCAGGCGGGATCGCCCGTCTGGCGGCATGTCGACCGCGCCAAGCTGACGATGCGCGATTTCTCCGACGATTTCCTCGAAGCCTATCTCGATGCCGAATGGCCAGCGATCGGCGGATGCGTTGGCGGCTATCGATTGGAAGGGCCGGGCGTACAGCTGTTCTCGAAGATCGAGGGCAGCCATTTCACCATCCTCGGCCTGCCGCTGCTGCCGCTGCTCGATTATTGCCGCATCCGGGGGGTGATGCCCGCATGACCGCCCCGTACGCTGAGGTGATCGGCGATCCGATCGCCCAATCAAAATCGCCGTTGATCCACCGTTTCTGGCTCGACGCCCTGGGGATCGAGGGCGACTATCGCGCCACGCATGTGACGGCGCAGGCGCTGCCGGCCTTCTTCGCCGAACGCCGCGCCGACCCCGCATGGCGCGGCTGCAACGTCACCGTTCCGCACAAGCAGGCGGTGCTGGCGCACCTCGACTGGATCGACCCGACGGCGGAGGCGATCGGCGCGGTCAACGTGATCGTGCCGGAAGGCGGGCGGCTTTGCGGCTACAACAGCGACGCCGCCGGTTTCCTCGAACCGCTGGCCCCCTATCTCGGGGCAACCCATCTCTATCGCATGGCGCGCATTTTCGGCGCTGGGGGGGCGGCGCGCGCGATCACCCATGCGCTCGTGGGTGAAGGCTTCGATCCCGTCATCCTCGCGCGCACGATAGAGAAGGCCCGCGCCTTCCTCGATAGCCTTGGTGTGGCGGGCGGCCATGCCGCCGCCCTCGGTGATTTCGCACGGCCGACCGATTTCGTCTTCGACGATCGCGTCGGGCTGCTCGATCTCGTCGTCAACACGACCCCGCTCGGCATGACAGGCCAGCCGCCGCTTGCCATCGATTTCAGCCATGTGCCGCCGAACGCGATCGTCTACGACATCGTCTACGCCCCGCTGGAAACGCCGCTGCTGGCCGAGGCCCGCGCGCGCGGCCTGCGCACGATCGACGGGCTGGAGATGCTGATTGGCCAGGCCGCCGCCGCCTTCGTCCGTTTCTTCGGTGCGAGCCCCCCGCGCGATCGGGATGCGGACCTGCGCGCCAGGCTCGTCGGATGATCGTGCTTGGCCTCACCGGTTCGATCGGCATGGGCAAATCCACCGCCGCCGCCATGTTTCGCAAGGCGGGCGTGCCGGTGTTCGACGCCGATGCCGAAGTGCATCGTCTGCAAGGCCCGGGCGGCCGCCTCGTCGCCGCGATCGAGGCGTTGCATCCGGGCACGACCGGCCCCGGCGGCGTGGATCGCTTGGCACTCGGCCGTGCCGTCTTCGGAAAGGCGGATGCGCTGCGGCGGCTCGAACGCCTGATCCACCCGATGGTGGGCGAGGCGCAGCGGGCCTTCCTGCGCCGCCACCGTGCGCGCGCGTTCGTGGTGGTGGATGTGCCCCTGCTGTTCGAGAAGGGCGGCTGGCGACGGGTGGACGCGATCGCCGTCGTATCCGCCCCCGCCTGGATGCAACGCCGCCGCGTGCTGGCGCGGCCCGGCATGACGCAGGCGCGCCTGTCTCACATCCTCCGCCTGCAGATGCCCGATCGGGAAAAGCGCCGCCGCGCCGATTTCGTGATCGATACGGGCAAAGGCTTCGCTGCCACCCGCGCGCATGTGCGCCGCCTCATCGCTTGCCTCGCATCGCAAGCGGGCCGATATAAAGGCGTATGCGCGAAATCGTCTTCGATACGGAAACGACCGGCCTGAGCCCCGCCGACGGGCACCGGCTGGTGGAGATCGGCTGCGTGGAACTGGTCAACAAGGTGGAGACCGGCCGCACCTTCCACGGTTATTTCAACCCGGATCGGGATATGCCGGCCGAGGCGCAGGCCGTGCATGGCCTGTCGTCGACATTCCTCGGCGACAAGCCGCGCTTTGGCGAGATCGCGCTGGAGTTGATCGATTTTCTCAACGACAGCCCGCTCGTGGCGCACAACGCGACCTTCGACTTCAACTTCCTCAATCACGAGCTGGGCGCCGCTGGCCATGCCGTCATCTGCATGACGCGGATGGTGGACACGCTGGCGATCGCCCGCACGCGGCATCCGGGCGCCAAGCACAGCCTTGACGCGCTGTGCAGCCGCTACGGCATCGATCGCAGTCATCGCGTGAAGCATGGCGCGCTGCTCGACGCGCAATTGCTGGCGCAACTCTACGTCGAGCTGAGCGGCGGGCGGCAGATCGGCCTCTCGCTCCGGTCGGAGACGACCTCGGCGCCCGCTCCGGCGCTGACGCCCGCCGCGATCCTCCGCCCGTCCCGTCCCGTGCGCCCACCGCGCCCGCATGCCGCCTCGGCGGAGGAACTTGTCCGCCACTCGGCCTTTGTCTCCAAGCTGTCAGATCCACTCTGGGAGGAGGCGATCGTCCCCGGTTGACCGGGTAATACCGCAGGCCTAAGGCCGCCCCCGCCCCGGACCCGGGTGCGGCAGCACATCGTACGTTACGGAGGAGAAGCTCATGGAAATCCGTGTCTCTGGTCATCAGGTCGATACCGGCGATGCCCTCCGACAGCATGTCGACGAACGGCTGCAGGGCCTGGCGGAGAAATTCTTCTCGCGCAGCATTTCGGCGCAGGTCACGTTCGGTAACGGGCCGCACAACAGCTTTTCCTGCGATATCGTCGCGCATGTCATGCACGGCGTGATCCTGAAGGCGCATGGCGAGGCGAACGAGGCGCACCCGGCATTCGATCGCGCCGCCGACAAGATCGAAAAGCAGCTGCGCCGCTACATGCGCCGGCTGAAGGATCGCAACTCCGTCCATGCCGCCGCGACCATCGACGAGATCGATGCGGATGCGGGCTACACGGTGTTCGGCGGCGGGCAGGACGAGGATGAGCCGGAGGACAACCCGCTGATCATCGCCGAGACGCGGGTCGACGTGCCGGAGGCGAGCGTTTCGGACGCGGTGATGATGCTCGATCTTCGCGACACCGGCGCCCTGCTGTTCCGCAACAGCGGCACGGGCGCCTATAACATGGTCTATCGCCGCCGCGACGGCACGATCGGCTGGGTCGAGCCGCAGCGCGCGGCCTGATCGCCCGAGCCTCAGGAAAGGCATCCCCGTGGCAGACGATATCGCCCGAACCGACCCGGCCGTGCATGCGCTCGACGATCTGAGCGACCTGCTGACTCCGGACGCTATCGTCGCCACGCTTTCCGTGCCGAACAAGAAGGTTCTGTTCCAGCAACTCGCCGCGATCGCCGCGCGTCGGGCGTCGCTCGACGCGAAGCCGATCGTCGAGCGGCTAACCGAGCGGGAGCGGTTGGGCTCGACCGGTTTCGGCGGCGGCGTCGCGATACCGCACGGCAAGATCGACGGGCTGACGCAGGTGATCGGCGTCTTCGCGCGATTGGCCACGCCGATCGAGTTCCACGCGATCGACGATATGCCGGTCGATCTCGTCTTCGTCCTGCTGTCGCCGCCCGATGCGGGCGTGGAGCATCTGAAGGCGCTGGCGCGGGTCAGCCGCCGGATGCGCGATCGTGCGTTCGTCGCCAAGCTGCGCGGCGCCGGTTCGGAAGATGCGCTTTATGCGCTGTTCGCCAGCGGCGAATCGCGTCACGCCGCCTGATCGTGGCGGTCGGCCCGGTATCCGGCGCGCAGGCGCATTTCCGGGCGCTGGAATCGCTCTATCGCGCCGCGCCGATCAACCGCTTCTTCCCCAGCCAGCTTGAGATCGTCGAGGAGGGGGTCGCCCGTATCCGCTTCAACATCGGCGAGACGGTGCATCATGCGGCGGGCGCGGCGCACGGCACCACTTATTTCAAGATGCTGGACGATGCCGCTTTCTACGCGGCGAATAGCCTCGTCTCCGATCGATTTCTGCTGACGACTGCGTTCAACCTGCTGTTCACCCGCCCGCTCGTGTCCGGCGATGTCATCGCCGAGGGGCGGTGGATTAGTGGGCGGCGGCGGGTGATGGTGGCCGATGCGCGTCTGCTCGATGCCGATGGCGAAGAGGCGGCCCGGGGCACGGGTACGTTCATGCGCTCCCGCATCCCGCTCGCCTCGCTCCCCGGTTACGCCACCCCGACCGCATGAGCGCGCGGCCTGCCGCCGCCGTGCTGGTGTCGGCGCTGATCCGGGCGGTGGAGGGGGCTGGCGGCGGCGGAATGGTGCTGGCGAAAGGCGACGCCACGGCAGGCGCCATCCTGATCGTCGCGGCAACACGCGGGCGGACGGCGGGCATGCATGAGCGCACGCTGATGCCGGACGGCCGCTATGCCTGGACGCGCACCGGCCCGGCCGATCTGGAAGATCCGCAGGCGATGGCGGCCTGGCTCGACCGACGCCGCCGTTCCGATCCCGATCTTTGGGTGGTGGAACTTGACCATGCCGAACCCCTCGCGATCGCGGAGGCCATGCTAGGCGGCGGCTGAGCTTTGCGCCGTTCCCGCCCTGTTCTATCAGGGGCCATGGCCACTGCCCCCGCCCCCGATTCGGATTGCTTCGCCGATGCCCCGCTCGTCGCACGGGATGTGGCGCGTGGCGTCTGCCGACTGTTCTTCCGACAGGATCTGTTCGCCTTGTGCGAGGTACCGCTGCCTAACGGACGCCGAGCCGATCTGATGGCGGTGGATGCGAAGGGCTGCCTCACCATCGTGGAGATCAAGGTCTCCCGCGCCGATCTGCGTGGCGACGCCAAATGGCCGGACTATCTCGATTATTGTGACCGCTTTCTTTGGGCGGTGCCGATGGGGTTCGATCTCTCGCCGTTCGAGGAGCCCGCCTTCCGGCCGGAGATTGCCGGCCTGCTGGTGGCCGATCGCTACGATGCGGCGGTGATCCGCGAGGCGGCGCACCGCCCGCTGGCGGCCGCGCGCCGCAAGGCGGAGACATTACGGTTCGCCCGCCGCGCCGCCCGCCGCCTGCTCGGCGATCTCGACCCCGGTCTGGCTGGGATGGACTGACGCCCCTCCCTTAAAGATGCGGTCCGGCGATCGGGCCTTTCGGCTTGGCCGCTTTCGTCTCGTCGATCAGCTTCAGGATCGCGGCGGACCGGCGATCCCGCTCGGCATAGTCGCGCGCGCTGAGGCCGGCCACATTGTCGCGGGCCGCAGGGTTCGCACCGGCCGAGAGCAGCTGCCGCACGATGCCCGCGTCATGCGCCTGCACCGCCAGTATCAACGGCGTCTCGCCCTTGTTGTTCGCGACGTTGGGGGCGGCACCATTCGCCAGCAGCAGGCTCACCCCATCGGCGAAACCGATCTGGGATGCGAGCCCGAGCGCGGTATCGCCGCTGCCGTTGCGCAGATCGGGCCGCGCGCCCTTGGCCAGCAGAAACGCCAGCCAGGTGGCATCCCGCCTGCGCGCGACGATATGCAGCGCCCCGTCGCCATCGTCGCCGCGCGCGTTCAGGAGCGTGCCGCCGGGCTGGTCCACCACCTCCGTCACCTTCGCGCCGTCGCGATCGCGCACTGCCTTCAGGAATTTGTAGCTGTCGGAGAATTGCGCGCCGGCGGGGGCGCCCGCCAGAAGGGCGATCGCCGTCATCGCCGCCGCCATCGTCCGCATGCCACGTCGCATCGTCGAAAATCCCCGTCCGCTAGTCCTTGCACGGCCATCGATAGCGCAGCATGGCTGGCAACGCCATGAACAAGCCCCGCCCCCTTATCAGCCCCCTGATCGCCGCCGCCCTGATCGCCTGCCTCGCCTTGCCGGCCTGTCAGCAGCCTGCGGGCGAGCCGCCGCTGGCTGGCGCGCGCATTGGCGGGCCGTTCACCCTCATCGATCAGAACGGTCGCCGCGTCAGCGATACCGCCTTCGCCGGGCGCTATCGCCTAGTCTATTTCGGCTATACCTTCTGCCCCGATGTGTGCCCGGTCGATATGCAGACGCTGGGACGCGGCCTCACGCTGTTTGAAAAGCAGCATCCGGCGGAAGGCGCGAAAGTGCAGCCAATCTTCATCACTGTCGATCCGGAACGGGATACGCCCGCCGTGCTCAAGCCGTGGGTCGCCGCCTTTCACCCCCGCCTGATCGGCCTCACCGGTACGCCGGCGGAGATCGCCGCCGTCGCCAAGGAATATGCGGTCTACTATCGCAAGGTGGAAACACCGGGGGCGAGCGGCTATCTGATGGATCATGCGCGCCAGGCGGTGCTGTTCGATCCACAGGGCAAGCCGCTGGCGCTGATCCCGCAGGACCAGACGCCGGAAGCCGCCGCCACCGAACTGGCCAAATGGGTGCGATGACGAGCACGAAACCGTTTTGGGAATCCACCCCGCTCGACAGGATGACCCGGGCCGAGTGGGAGTCGCTGTGCGATGGCTGCGGCAAATGCTGCCTGCACAAGCTGGAGGACGACGAGACGGGGGAGCTTTTCCCGACCAACATCGCCTGCAAGCTGCTCGATCGCCGGACCGCGCAGTGCAAGGATTACCGCCGCCGCCATGCCTATGTGCCCGAATGCGTGCGGCTGACCCCGGCCAAGCTGCGCCGGCTGGATTGGCTGCCCACCACCTGCGCCTATCGCCTGATCGACGAGGGCAAGCCGCTGCCCGAATGGCATCACCTCGTCAGTGGCGATCGGGAGTCGGTGCATGCGGCCGGAATATCGGTGCGCGGCTGGACGGTATCCGAGGACGATGTCGGCGATTTTGAGAATCACATCGTTGACCGGATCCTCTGAGCTGGAGTTTTCCGGCGGGGGGCGTGTCCGCCCGCTGATCGTCACCCGCCGGCCCCGGGCTCGCACCATGCGGCTGTCGGTCGATCCGCGCGACGGGGCGGTACGATTGACCTTGCCGCCGCGCACGGCGCTGCGCCCCGCGCTTGCCTGGGTCGAAAGCAAGCGGGCATGGATCGAGGCGGCACTTGCCGCGCTGCCCGCCCCCCAGGTCATCGCAGACGGTGGTACGGTGCCGTTCGAGGGCACTACCCTGACGATCGACTGGCGGGAGGGCGCGCCCCGCGCCATCCGCCGTGAAGAGAATCGACTCGTGCTGGGCGGCCCCCGCGACGCGATCGGCACCCGCGTTCTGCGATGGCTGCGGGCGGAAGCGGCGCGCGTGTTGGAGGCGGAAACGCGGGCCTGCGGCGCACGGGCTGGTGTCACGATCGGCCGCGTCGGTGTGGGCGATCCGCGTACGCGGTGGGGGAGCTGCTCGTCCGCCGGCGATATCCGCTACAGCTGGCGACTGATCCTCGCACCGCCCGCCGTGCGCGAGGCGACCGTCGCGCATGAGGTGGCGCATCGCCTGCATATGCATCATGGCCCCGCCTTCCACGCCGCGGTGCGGGACATGCTCGGCCGCGATCCGGCGGCGGAGCGGGCGTGGCTGCGTACGCACGGCACGTCGCTTCAACGGGTTGGCCGGGAGGGTTAACCCCCCTACTTCAGCCCTCGTCCGGGCGTTGCCGGCCGAGCACCCCGTTCAGCCATTGCTGATCAAGCTGCTGTTCGGGCTCCGGCGGAGGCTGATCGTCCGGGCCGGCATCGTCGCGCGGCGGGGCATCGCTGCGGGCGACCCCGTTTTCATCGACGAAGCTTTCGTCCGGGCTGCCGTAATAGGCCTCGTCGTCGGGCTCCAGCTGCCACTCCGGCAGCGTCACTTCGGTATCGAATGCTTCGTCGGGCCGCTTGACGACGGCGGCGCGCATGAAGGCGGCAAATGCCTGCGCCGGCGCGCGGCCGCCCTGCAGGCCAGGCACCGCCTTCGCATCGTCCCGCCCCATCCACACGCCCGTGGTGATCCCCGAGGAGAAGCCGACGAACCAGCCATCCTTGTTCGAGGATGTCGTGCCCGTCTTGCCGGCGACCGGGCGGCCGATCTGCGCGGCGCGGCCGGTGCCGGTGTTCACCGCCGTCTGCAACAGGTCGGTCATCTGTGCGGCGACGTAGGGAGCCACGAGCACGCGCGAGGTATCCACCTGATGCTCGTAGAGCAGATCGCCCTTCGATGTGGTGACCTTGACGATGCCGTAGGGCGTGACCGCCACGCCCTTCTGCGCGACGGAGGCGAAGGCGCGGGTCATGTCGATCAGCCGCACGTCGCTGGTGCCGAGCACCATGGAGGGGTGCCGATCGATCGCGGTGGTGATGCCGAACCGCCGTGCCATATCCGCAATCGTATCGAAACCGACCTCGGAACCCAGCTTCGCCGCGACGGTGTTGATCGAGAAGGCGAAGGCGGAGCGGATGTCCATCGTGCCGTTGAAGCGGCCGCTGCTGTTGCGCGGCCGCCATCCGTCGATATCGACGGGCTCGTCCACTACGCTGTCTTCCGGCTTGTGGCCGGCTTCAAGCGCGGCAAGGTATACGAACAGCTTGAAGGCGGATCCCGGCTGCCGCTGCGCCTGAGTGGCGCGATTGTAGATGGAGCTTACGTAATCCCGCCCGCCGACCATCGCGCGCACCTCGCCCCCGCGATCGAGCGCGACGAGCGCGCCCTGCGATCCGGCGGGCGTGTTCTGGCGGATCGCCGCATCGGCCGCTCGTTGCATCGAAAGGTCGAGCGTGGTCCAGACCTCGACGGGCTCGCTCGTCTCGTCGATCAGCGTGTCGAGCTGCGCCAGCGCCCAGTCAGTGAAATAGCGGACGCTGTTCTGCTTGGGTTCGGGGGCAAGCTTCACGGCGGCGGGGTTCGCCTCCTCCGCTTCACGCGCGCTGATCTTGTCCTGCTCGCGCATCAGGGCGATCACCACCTTGGCGCGATCGACGGCGGCATCCGCATCGGCGGTGGGGGAATAGTTGCTTGGCGCCTTCACCAGCCCGGCGATGATTGCCGCCTCGCCCAGCGAAAGCCGGTCCGCGCTATGGCCGAAGAACTTGCGGGATGCCGCATCGATGCCATAGGCGCCGCCACCGAAATAAACGCGGTTGAGATAGAGCTCCAGGATCTCCCGCTTGGAGAATTTCCGCTCCATCGCCAGCGCCAGGATGATCTCGCGGAACTTGCGGGCGAATGTGCGTGTGTTCGTCAGGAAGATGTTGCGGGCAAGCTGCTGCGTGATCGTGGATCCGCCCTGCGCCCAGCGCCCGCGTTCGATCCGCACCATGCCGGATCGGGCGATGCCTACCGGATCAACACCGGGATGCATGAAGAAACGACGATCCTCGGTCGCGATCATTGCATCGCGCATCGTTTCCGGAATGCGATCGTAGGGGATCCACTGGCCGTAGCTCGGCCCGAGCGAGACGATGACGGTGCCGTCGGCGGCATGAACCCGCACCATCTGCCCGTTTGGCGATGATTTCAGCTCCCCGTAACCCGGCAGGGAGGCCATCGCGATGAAAACGGCGATGACGAGCGCGACGAGCGCACCCAACGTACCGAACGCGCCGATCTTGAAGAGCCGGACGAGCGTGCGCCGGACAGGACCGGTCTGTGGACGGGAGCGTGTGGATGCCATGGGCGCGCGGCCCGATTATCGCGTATACGGCGGCCGAACAAGCGGCCACCGCATCGGCCTGCCGCTCAGTCCCGTTCGCGTGGGCGGAAATCCAGCGCGGCGCTGTTCATGCAGTAGCGCAGCCCCTCCGGCCCGGGGCCATCGGGAAAGACATGCCCGAGGTGGCCGTCACACTTGGCGCAACGTACCTCGGTGCGGCGCATGCCGTGGCTGACGTCGCTATGCTCGTCCACTTTCTCGTCCGACACGGGGGCGGTGAAGCTGGGCCAGCCGCTGCCGGACTCGAACTTGGCGTCGCTGTCGAACAAAGGCTCACCGCAGCCGGCGCAGCGGTAGATGCCGTCATCGTGATTGTTGGCATAGCGGCCGGTGAAGGCGCGCTCAGTGCCTGCCTCCCGCAGCACATGATATTGCTCGGGGCTGAGGCGCTTGCGCCATTCCTGATCGGAGAGGGTGATGCGTTCCATGCCGCGATATTTGGGTATCGTGGCATGGGTGGTCAAGCGTCGGCGGGCGTACCGATACGGGTGAGGCGGGCGATCGTGGCGGCCAGGCCGGGCACGCGCGCGAACAGCGGCAGCAGCCCGGCGAACGGGCCTTGCCCCAGCCGCCGCATCGCCCCCGCCAACGCCAGCGGCCGGGCCGCCGCACTGGCGAATGTCGGCTGAAAGTGGGTGGCCCCCGCCGGCCCGTGATCGGCGTAGGCGCGCGCCGCCATCATTCCGCTGGCCAGCGCGATCGCGACTCCATCACCGGCGAGCGACGCGATGACCGCCGCCTGATCGCCCAGTCGGAAGAGCCCCGCGGTGCCCTGCCGTGCCCGCCAACCATAGGGTACGCCCGCGATCGCGCTCCATATCGGCGGCTCGCGCGCGTCGGCGATGCGGGCAAGCAGGGCAGGGGCCTCCTGCGCGAGATCGGCCAGCAGCGCCGCCGGGCCGTCGCCCATCCGCTCCGGCTCGACCGACAGGCAGAGATTGATCGCGCCGTCATCCTGCATCAGCAGCCCGGCATAGCCCGATGCGAACAGGTGGAGCTCGATCGTATCTGCCACCGCATCGGCCACCGGCCGGGAGGGGACGAGCCGCGCCCGCAGCCCGACCGAGGCGACTCGCCCGCGCGGCCGCGCCAGACCGCGCAGCTCATGCTTGCCCGTTGCAAGGAACAGCGCCGCGCCGGACAGGATCGCGCCATCCGCCGTCCGCACCGTGGCGGCATCGGCTTCCCGCACGGCGACCCCGCGCTCGATCCCGACGCCCGCCTCGTCCGCCCGCATGAGTAGTGCCGCATCGAGCGCGCGGCGGGACAGGCCGGCAGCGGGGTGGGGGAGGGCCGTCTCCGTCACATGCCCACGCGCGATCAGCCGCAGGCGGGTGATGGGCCGGGCGCCGAGCGTGGTCGGATCGAGCCCCAGCGCCCTGAGCGCCGCGAGCGCATCCCAGCCGAGGAAACCGCCGCAGACGACATCATGCGCCTCGCGCGTCCGTTCCAGCAGGAGTGGCCGATGCCCCGCCTGCGCAAGCCGGATCGCCGCCGCCGCCCCCGCCGGCCCGCCGCCCACGATCAGCGGCCGGCTCACCGGATCCGCTCGACACAGAGACGAAACGGAAAACGGCGGGCGACGTGCGCGTCCGCTATGCCGGCGGCCGCCAGCATGTCGCGCCATTCCGCCGGGCGAAACGCACGCGCGATCGAGAGGCGACCGTCCGCCCGCACAATCGGATGCCATCGCATCATGCGGGCCAGCAGGGGATAGGCGGCGAAGGCGAAGCGGTGGCGGTGAAGATCGTTGACCAGCCACCCGGCCTGCGCCTCCTGTTCCATAAAGCGGAGGAAGCTATCGATCTGGCCTTCGTCCATATGATGGGTGACGAGGCTGCTGACGATCACGTCCCATCCTTCGCCGGCAAGATCGGCATAGTCGCCGGTGCGATAGTCAATGGCCATGCCGGGGGGCGTGGCGGCCTGCGCCGCGGGTACGGAATTCGGGTTGAGATCGACCCCCACCAGCTCGGTCGCAAGCTTATGCTGCGCGGCCCAACGATGGATGCTGCGCAGCATGTCGCCTTGGCCGAACCCGACATCGAGAAGCCTCAGTCGTCTTCGTCCCCGCATCGCGCGCGACAGGAACGCAAGTGTCGGGCGCGCGGCCATGGTCAGGCGATTGACCTGCGCAAGATCGGCGAGAACGGCGGCATAAGTGGCGGCAGGCAGATCGCCCGCATCCATTTGCTCGTCCTGCCGCCACCGTTCTGCGAGCAGGCTCACGGGACCGACCGGAAACGGAAACCCTCGGCGGCCAGCCCCGGGCCGAAGGCCACCGCAACGCCGTTCCCGATCCGCTTGTCCATCAGATCGGCCAATACGAACATCAACGTGGCCGAGGACATGTTGCCGAAGCGCGCCAGCACCGAACGCGATACGGCGAGCGCATCGGGCGAGAGTGCGAGCGCCCCCTCCACGGCGTCCAGAATTGATCGGCCTCCCGCATGGACCGCCCAACTGTCCACCGCCGCCGGGTCGCCGAACAGGCGCGCGGCGGTGGCGGGATCGTGGAGCGCCTCCGCGATCCGCCCCGGCACCTCGCCGGAAAGATGCATTGCAAAGCCCTGATCGCCGATGCGCCAGCGGATCAGGCCGGCGCTGTCCGGCAGTGTCGCGGCGAAGGGGGCGGACAGACTTAGCCCGCCGCCTTCGGCCGAGACGATCGCCGCCGCCGCGCCATCGCCGAATTGCAGCATCGCCAGCAGCGGCTCCAGCGAGTCATCCGGCTGGAGGTGGAGCGTCGACAGTTCCACCGCCACCACCAGCACCCGCGCGGCTGGCTCGGAGCGAACGATGTGATGCGCCGTCCGTAGCGCCGCGACCGCCGCATAACAGCCCATGAAGCCGATCAGCGTCCGCTCGACGCCGCCGTCGAGACCCAGGCGCGCGGCGATGATCTGATCGATGCCGGGGGCGACGAAACCCGTACAACTCGCCACCACAAGATGCGTGATCCGGCCGATCGGTCCGAGCCGCCCGATCGCCGCCAATGCGAGCGTGGGCGCATGTTCGGCATAGAGCGCCATGCGCGCGGCGGTGGAGGGCAAAGGGGCGACGGCGTAGAAGCCCCCCTCCGCCACGGGCGACCCGCCATCCATGGCACGCGGCAGCACGGACCAGCGCCCCTCGATCCCGGATCGCCCGGCCATACGGTCGAACAGCGCCCGATCGCGCTTGTTCGTCAGCCGGTCCCTCGCCCATCCGATGAAACTGGCGTGGATATCGTGATCGGGGGTGGCGGTGCCGATCGCATTGATGATGGCGTTGGCTTTGGTCACGCGATCCTGTCCATCCGGCGTCGAAGGACGCGGCAGGCTATCGTGCCTTCAAATGCCGCCGCCCGCAAAGGCCGATGGCGCGCGATCGTCGTCATCGAAGGAGACAGGACGACGACGATCACATCACCGATCGTCGCGCGGCTTCAACATGCCGGGCGTAATGAAACCGATCGGGTCCAGGGATAGCGAGTCCTGCTTGAGGCGGGCGGACATCTGCTCATACTCGCGTTCGATTTCCGGCGTCACGCTGGCGCGTGTCTCCTCCAACGCGCTCGCGAAGTGCGCTGCCGTGACCTTGCCGGTATCCAGCGACTGGCGCAGCGCGAACAGCCCCGCACGACGCACCAGATCCTCCAGATCCGCGCCGGTGAAGCGATCCGTGCGCTCCGCCAGCAGGTCCAGATCGACATCGTCCGCGAGCGGCATCTTTTCGGTATGAATGCCCAAGATGCGACGGCGGCCGCCGGCATCGGGCACGCTGACGTAGATCAGTTCGTCGAAACGTCCGGGGCGCAGCAGCGCTGGGTCGATCAGGTTGGGCCGGTTGGTCGCCCCGATCACCACGACCGATTGCAACTCCTCCAGACCGTCCATCTCGGCGAGGATGGTGTTGACCACCCGCTCCGTCACCTGCGGCTCGCCCATGCCGCCACCGCGCGCAGGCACCAGCGAGTCGAGTTCGTCGATGAAGATGACGGTGGGCGCCACCTGCCGCGCACGGGCGAACAGGCGGGCAATCTGCTGCTCGCTTTCGCCATACCATTTGGACAGGAGATCGCTCGACTTGGTGGCGATGAAATTCGCCTCGGCCTCCCGCGCGACCGCTTTCGCCAACAGCGTCTTGCCGGTGCCGGGGGGGCCATAAAGCAAAAAGCCCTTGGCCGGGCGTATGCCGATGCGACGAAACGCATCGGGATTTTTCAGCGGAAGCTCGACTCCTTCGCGCAGCCGCTCCCGCGCGTCATCCAGGCCGCCCACGTCATCCCAGCTGACGTTCGGGGCCTGCACCATCACCTCGCGCATCGCGCTCGGCTGCACGCGCTTGATCGCGAGCTGAAAATCCTCCCGCGTAACGGACAGCGTATCGAGCACATCCGCCGGAATCGTGCGGGAACCGAGATCGAGCCGTGGCATGATCCGCCGCACCGCCTCGATCGCGGCCTCCCGGCTCAACGCCGACAGATCCGCGCCGACGAAGCCGTAGGTCTGCCGCGCCAGCGAATCGAGATCCACCTGGTCACCCAGCGGCATGCCCCGGGTATGGATGCCGAGGATTTCGCGCCGCCCGCGCTCGTCGGGGACGCCGATGACGATCTCGCGATCGAAACGGCCGGGGCGGCGCAATGCCTCGTCGATCGCCTCGGGGCGATTGGTGGCGGCGATCACGACGGTATTCTGGCGCGATTCCAACCCGTCCATCAGCGTCAAAAGCTGTGCGACCAAGCGCTTTTCCGCCTCGCCCGTCACCTGCCCGCGCTTGGGCGCGATCGAATCGATCTCATCGATGAAAATGATAGAGGGCGCGGCCTTGGCGGCCTGCTCGAACACCTCGCGCAGGCGCTTCTCGCTTTCGCCATAGGCCGATCCCATGATCTCCGGCCCGTTGATGAGGAAGAAGCTGGCATCGCTCTCATTCGCCACCGCGCGCGCGAGCCGCGTCTTGCCGGTGCCGGGCGGGCCATGCAGCAGCACCCCCTTGGGCGGGTCGACGCCGAGACGCTGGAACAGCTCCGGATAGCGCAGCGGCAGCTCGACCATCTCGCGCACCTGATCGATCGTCGTGCCGAGGCCGCCGATGTCGTCGTAATTCACGTCTGCGCGGCGGGCATCCTTCGGCTCCTCATATTCGGAGCGCAGTTCGACCTCGGTATTCGGATCGATGTGGACGATACCCTTGGGCACGGTCGATACGACGGTGAGCCGCACTTCCTGCAACGAATAGGCCGGCGCATTGAGCATCTGGCGGAGCTGTGCTGGCATATTGCCATGATCCAATCGCTGCTGCCCCGCCGTCGCCACCACGTCGCCGGTGGCAAGCGGGCGCATGCCAAAGCTGCGCTTCAATGCATCGCCGGACCCCTGCAGACGAAGATTCTGTTGCGCCGGTGCGAAGACGACGCGCGTCGCAGGCTTCGACTCCGCCTTGCGGACCTGCACGAAATCGCCCGAGCCGACGCCGGCGTTCGCCCGCTGCAAGCCGTCGATCCGCAACAGGTCAAGCCCTTCGTCCTCTGGATAGGGGGATACCGCGCGCGCAGGGGTCGAGCGTTTGCCGATGATCTCCACCACATCGCCTTCGCTCAGCCCCAAAGCGTTGAGCGTAGCGCGCGAAAGACGCGCGAGACCACGGCCGGAGTCGTCGGGCCGGGCGTTCGCCACCTGGATCCGGTGGCCCTCGTCCTTATCCTCGGCATCGGCCAAAATTCGTCTCCTCGCTGGCATCGAAGATAAGGGTCCGGTGACGGGTTTCGATCCATCCCGTCAAAAAAAGTGCGCCGTGAGGCATTGTGCGACGCGCCAATAAATGGTGCATTGCGGGAACGGGCCACCGTACGACAGGTTTCGCCCAAATGCCGGCTGTGGTGACCCGGTTCGGCCGTGAAAGTCGGCTATCGTTCTCGCGGAGTAAGAGTTGCGCCGTCTTCCCCCCCTTACCGCCGTGGAGGCCTTCGTACAGGTGGCGCGACGTGGATCGGTGAAGGCGGCGGCGGAAGAGCTTGCCTTATCCTCTCCGGCGCTCAGCCGAAGGGTGCAGGCGCTGGAGCGATTTGTCGGCCGCTCCCTGTTCGAGCGGCGGCATCAGGCGATGATTCTGAACGGCGAGGGCGAATTGCTGCTTGCCCGCCTCGCACCCGCGCTCGATGCCTTGGCGGAGGCGATCGACATCGCTCATGGGGAAGCCGAGATTGTTCGCCTGAAACTGGCGGTGACGCCGCTGTTCGCCTCGCAACGATTGATGCATCGCCTGCCGGAGTTGCGCGGTCTGCATCCGGAACTGCATATCGACATCGATACCGGGGGCCACGGCCTTGCCCGCCTGACCGAGGGGATCGATGCCGCGATCGTGGTGGCGCGCGATGTCGACCCCAGCCTTCATTCGCGGCGGCTGGACCGCAACAGGATCTTCGCGATCTGCGCGCGTCGGCTCGTGGAAGGGGAGGGGGCGATCCGCACGCCAACGGATCTGCAGCGCGTCACCGTGCTGATCCATCGCGATATGCCGGAAACGTTCGAGACCTGGCGCGAAGGGGCGGGACTGCCGCCGATCGAACCGATGGCGACCGACTTCTTCGATTCAGGGCAGTTGATGCTAGATGCGGCGGCGCAGGGCCTGGGCGTCGCCTTCATGCACGAAAGCCATTTCGACGACGCGCATGACGAGCGGTTGGTGAGGTTATTCGACTATAACGTCGCCAGCCCGTACAGCTATTGGTTCGCCTGCCGTCGATCCGCGCTGGCGCGACGGCCCGTGCGGATCTTTCACGACTGGATCATGGCGAACATCGTGCGCGACTAGCGCCTCGCCCGAACGGCGAGGCGCCGGAGGCGATCAGGCGCCGACGGTCGCTTTCACGATCTTGCCGGGGGTCCGCGGCGGCTCGCCCTTCGGCAGCGCGTCGACATGCTCCATGCCGGACGTCACCTCGCCCCAGACGGTATACTGGTTGTCGAGGAAGCGGGCATCGTCGAAGCAGATGAAGAACTGGCTGTTCGCGCTGTTCGGGTTGGAACTGCGCGCCATCGAGCAGACGCCGCGAACATGCGGCTCTTTGGAGAATTCCGCCTTGATGTCCGGCTTCTTCGATCCGCCCATGCCGGTGCCGGTGGGGTCACCGCCCTGCGCCATGAAGCCGGGGATCACGCGGTGGAAGACCACGCCGTCATAGAAACCCTCGCGCGCCAGTTCCGTGATGCGCTCGACATGGCCGGGCGCGAGATCGGGGCGCAGCTTGATGACCACGTCGCCGCCGCTGTCCAGCGTGAGCGTCAGGGTGTTGTCCGTATCGTCGGCCATGCGTCTCTCCTCGGGCGCGAATGAATGCCTCTGCCATCTAGGCGGCGCTTGGGCGGTTCGCCACCCAAATCGATCCAAGACATTCTTGCCGCTCTTTCGGCTTCCCTCCGCCGCGCGGATGGTTCAAGCGGCGTGTGCGACTGCGAAGGAGGCCGGTGATGAGCGACACCCCGATCGACTTCGACGTCGAACCCGTGCGCGAGGGCAGTCTCGACGAAGACGATCGCCTGAAACCTGCTTTCGTGGCGGAGGTGATCGAGCGGGTCGAGGCAGGAGACCCGGAAGGCGCGCGCGCCTTGGTCGCGCCGTTGCATCCCGCCGATCTGGCCGATCTTTTCGAACTGGCGCCAAGCGAGCAGCGCCGCCCGCTCGCCACAGCCCTTGCCGAGATGCTCGACGGCGACGTGCTGGCCGAGATGAACGACTGGGTGCGCGAGGAGCTGATCGACGCGCTCCAGCCCCACGAGGTCGCCGAGATCGCGACCTACCTCGACACCGACGATGCCGTCGCGATCATCGAGGACATGGAGGAGGACGACCAGCGCGCCGTCCTCCGCGCGATGGAGCCGGACGATCGCGCCGCGATCGAGGAGGCGCTCAGCTTCCCCGAGGAATCCGCCGGCCGACTGATGCAGCGCGACCTGATCGCGGTGCCTGAGCATATGACGGTGGGCGGCGTGCTCGATTACCTCCGCCGCAATGAGGATCTGACGACCGACTTCTGGGAGATCTTCGTCGTCGATGCGGGCCATCACCCGATCGGCACGTGCAAGCTCTCCTGGCTGATGCGGACCCCGCATGACGTGGCGGTAGCCGACGTGATGGCGCGCGAGCAGACGCTGATCCCGGTCGATATGGATCAGGAGGAGGTTGCCCTCCGCTTTCAGAAATATGCGCTCATTTCCGCCGCGGTGGTCGATCAGGCGGGGCGGCTGGTCGGCATGATCACGGTCGACGATATCGTCCACATCATCCAGGAGGAGGCGGGCGAGGACATCCTGCGCCTGTCCGGCGCGGGCGACGGTGACATCAACGAGCCGATCCTGACGACGGTGCGCACGCGGCTGACGTGGCTGGTCATCAATCTCGGCACCGCCGCCATCTCCGCCTCGGTCGTCGGGCTGTTCCAGGGGACGATCTCGCAACTCGTCGTGCTGGCGGTGCTGATGCCGATCGTGTCGGCGATGGGGGGCAATGCCGGTACGCAGACGATGGCGGTCTCGGTGCGCGCGCTGGCGCTCAACCAACTCACCTCGTCCAACACGCGCCGCATCATCTTCCGGGAGTTTCGCATCGCGCTGATGAATGGCGCATGCCTCGGCGTGCTGCTCGGCACGGTGGTGTATCTGATCTACGGCATGGCGGGGCTGGGGGTGGTGATCTGTCTGTCGATGATCATCAACAATCTGATCGCGGGGCTGGCCGGTGTGCTCGTGCCCGTCAGCCTCGACAAGGCGGGTGCGGACCCTGCCGTCTCCTCCGCCGTGTTCGTGACGACGGCGACGGACGTGATGGGCTTCTTCTCCTTCCTGGGCCTCGCCGCCTTGTGGGGGTTGCACGGCTGATCCTATCGGGGCGGCTTGGAAGCGGGCGGGCTCGCGCCCACATAGGCGGCATGGCGCTCCATCTCACCAAGGTCGCGGTCGGCTGCGGCGATGTCGATATCCTGCGCGATCGCATGGCGGGCCGGGCGGAGAATGGCACCGCGCCGATCTGGACGCGCTATCGGCCGACCCGCCATGCCGAGCTGATCGGCGGATCGCTGTTCTGGATCATCAAGCATCGCATCGTCGCACGGCAGACCATCGTCGGCTTCGAGGAGGTGGACGACGGGCAGCGCTGGATGGTTCGGCTGGATGCGACGGTGGTGCCGGTGCGCGCACGGCACAAGCGCGCCCATCAGGGCTGGCGCTATCTGAACCCCGGCGACGCGCCAGGCGACTTCGATGGCATGGACGAAGGCGACGTGGCCGAGATGCCGAGCGCGCTGCGCGAGGAGCTAAGTGCGCTGGCGCTGATCTGAGCGGACGCGACACCGAGCATCAATCGTCGGATGTCGGTCGCCCTATCCGGTACGGGCCGGCACGTGCTGGCAGCGACACCCCCTTCCACGTCAGCCGTACTTGCCCGTCCGCCGCGAGTATATCGACCGCTGCGTGCACCACCGGCATCATCGCCCGCCATTCCGTTCCCGGCGTTCCGGCGGCAAGCGCCCGTGCGACCTCGCTG
>CAJYJW010000205.1 GCA_913775025.1 uncultured Sphingomonas sp.
TGCCTGCCAAGCGGGCGTTCGAAGCCGCGAAGGAGACAGGCGATGGAAGAGAAAAAGCCCGGCCAGCAGCCGGAGGCGGATCGCGAAACAGGCGACCTGCAGGGCGGCACCGCGCGTCCGGGCGGCAAGGCTGTCGGCGGCCTGACACCCACCGATCAGGACAGGGCGCTCGTGCGGCAAGCCGATCAGGCTAGCGCCCGCGCCGCCGATGCGCTGGAGGAAGGCGGCTTCGGCGACCACAAGGGGGTCGATGGTTTTCCCGGGATCGATCGCAGGGATTGAACCCGGAAGGGGTTGTTAGCACCCGCCGAGTAAGGGAAAGGCTTTGCGTCGTTAGGCGGGGTTTGGTGTGGAAAGGTGGCGTGGAGCATTTATGGCGCGGCCCGGGCTGGCGCTGGTTGCTTTATATGTCTCGGCCCGTCTTATCGCCTACGCAGCGGGTTGCCGTTTCGACGCGGACAATCTGACGTGGTGGATGCAGATCACCGATGTCGCCCTCTTGCGGAGCGACCTGTGGCATACGCTGCTTTACCTCCATACCCAGCCGCCACTGTTCAACCTGCTGATCGGTCTGGCGCTGCGGCTCGAGCCAAGCGGCTTCCTCTGGTCGATGAGCCTGCTCTACGGGGTGGTGACGCTTGGCGGCCTTCTAGCCTTCCATGCTCTGGCGCGCGATCTGACCGGGCGGCCAGGCTTGGCATTCATCGTCGCGGCATGGCTTTGCGTCGCGCCGGCGGTGCTGCTGTTCTCGCAGAAGCTCTATTATGATGGGCTCGTACCGTGGCTGTTGTGCATGGGGCTGTGGGGTGTCCACGCCGGCATCGCGCGGGGGCGCTTCCTGACGCTGCTGTTCGGCTTCGCGATGCTGGCGGCGGTGGTGCTACTGCGTTCGATGATCCACCCGATCCTGTTCACCGGTATCCTCGCGATCGCGCTGTTGCTAGCGCGGGGGCGGCGCCGGCAGGTCGCGGCGGCGGCGGTGGTGCCGGCGGCGGCGATCGGGGCGGTGATCGCCAAGAACATGCTGCTGTTCGGCGTCGCGGGCCTCAGCAGCTGGGCGCCGCTCCAGCTCGATCATACAACGGTCGATCGCCTGCCCGCCACGTTGCGCGCGCACTTGATCGCGGAGGGCAAGCTATCGCGGCTGGCGGAGGTGGATGGCTTCTCTCCCCCACCGGTCTACCTAGCAATGCTGCCGCCGATCGCCCCCACGGGCCAGCCCAGCCTCGACGCGATCCATAAATCGACCGGCGGGTATAACTGGAATCACATCGTCTACACGCGACTGGGCACCATTCGGACGCGGGATGCGCTCGTCGCACTCCGGGCGAACCCGGCTGATTTCGCGGTGGTGCTGGGCACGTCCTTCTACCATTTTCATCGCCCCTCCAGCGAATTCAAGGGGCTGGAGCGTAATCTTGCCGCCATCGCGGGGTGGGAGAGGATCGGCAACGGGCTGATCTCGCTGCAGCCGGCCGCGTGGTTTGGCAGTTCGCTGGACAAGACGAGGCCGCAGTCTCCGCTGCTACAGATCGGCTACGCGACCCTGGCCGTGACGCTGGGCTTCCTAAGCGAGGCGGCGGCGATGCTTCTGACGCTGGCGCGGGCGGCGCGACAGCGGCGATGGCCCGATCCGGCGGCGGTGGGGGCGATCGGCGCGCTGATGGTCGGCGGTTTCGTGCTGATCGTGTCCAGCAGCTTCGACGTGTGGGAGAACAATCGCGCCCACTATGATGTGATGCCGTTGCTGCTGCTGGGCGCGCTGATGTTCGCGACGCGCCTGATGCGTCGCAGGCCAGTGGACGAGTGAGAGGGCGGGCGGCGCGATAGCCGCCCGCCCTCCGATCAGAAGGCTGCAGTGACCGAGAACAGCACCGTCGCGCCGGCGATCGACCCGACGCCATCCTGCCCGCGCGAGAAGCTGGGCTGCAGATAGGCGGACTCGCGCTTCGTGATGTCGGTATCGACGTAAGCGACGCCGACCGTGATCGGTAGGTTGGGGATGGTGTAATCCACGCCCGCCAGCCAATCCCAATATTCGCCCGTCGGCGCGACGGAGGTGGCGAACGGGCCGAGGCCCTTGTTGCCCTTCGAATAGCCGATATGCGCCTTGGCGGTCAGCCCGGTGGTGGGAATGCCGACGCTGCCGTCGCCCCAGAGATACAGGTTGTCGTGCTTGGCGTTCACGCGATCATAGACGCCCGCCGCCGCCGAGGCGCCATTGGCGTACCAAGGCCCCAGCGCCTGCTGCTTGGGTGCGTAAGCGACGCCCGCCGTCAGATTGAGCGGGCCGGTCGTGCCAGATAGCTTGGCGTAGGGCTCGATGAAGTCGGTGTTGTTGAAGCCGCCCGGATACATGTACCAGGTCGCGCCGACATCGATCGTGCCGCCGGTATCGCCCAGCGTCTTCTTGAAGCCGGCGATCAGATCCAGCTCCATGTTCGATCCGCCGAACGTGCCCCAGCCGGCGAGGTTCGAACCCCAGGTGCCGACGTAGAAGCCGCTTTCATGCGCGATGGTGAAACCGCCCTGCACGGCAAGATTGCGATCCGACTGGCTGACGCCGCGAAAGCGATATTCGGATACCAGTCCGACGGAGCCGGAGACGGTGATGGGCTTGACGGGCGCATCCTGCGCGATGGCGGGCGCTGCCGCCGCGATCAGGCCGAATGCCGCGAGGGCGATGGAATAGCGCATGGAACATTCCCCTTTTTGCAGGTTCCTGTTCCTCCTGTCCCCATCTCGTCACCGCGTCTCGGCCTTGCGGCGGCGCAGCAATCGCTATGGATGATGTGCCCTACCGCGATTCAAGCTGAACACGAAGCCTTCGTGCATGGGGCCTTTCGACAATCGTAGGATGTGGCCAAACAGCCACATTTGTTTCCAGTTTGTTTCTAAAGTCAATTTTCATGATGATTTTCGTTACGAAGGGTTGCTTGGCGCGACAGGCTTTGCCGTGGAGCGTGTCGCTTTCCGCCTCCGACACGATACGAAACGTGGGTGCGCTGCACCAAGCCATGACCTCAGTTTGGCGCAGCGTTCCCGTGGGACATACCCTGGCGGACATAGAGTCCGCCAGAATTCCCTCAGGCGGCCTGAGGGCGCGTGCCGGAAAAATCGGCGGCGCGTCGCTGCCTCGCCGGCAAGGCGACCGGCAGGGTCTGATTTTCCCGCAATTGCACGAAACGTCCCGTCTCGCCATCCAGCCCCAGCACCTGTCCGGCGTGGATGTCTACGAACCAGCCATGCAGCGCGATCTCGCCCCGCGCGATGCCCGCCGCGACCGATGGGTGGGTCCGAAGATTGGCGATCTGCGCGACGACATTCTCCAGCGAGATGGCTCGAACACGCTCCTTGGCGTCGAGATCGGGATAGCCTTCGTTCACGACTTGCCCTGCCGCCTGTGAATGGCGCAGCCATGCCGCCACGTTCGGCATCTTTTCCAGCCCGGTCGGGTCCGATACCGCCTTCATCGCGCCGCAATCCGAATGGCCGCAGACGATGATGTCGCGGATCCCGAGCGCCATCACGGCGAACTCGACCGTTGAGGTGACGCCGCCGTTCTGCGTGGCATAGGGCGGCACGATGTTGCCGGCGTTGCGGCATACGAAAAGATCGCCCGGCTGCGCCTCCAGGATATGCTCGGGCACGATTCGCGAATCGGCGCAGGAGATCATCAGGGCCTTCGGGCTCTGCCCGTCCGTTGCCAGGCGATTATAAAGCGCGCTCTGGTTGGGGAAGGTGTGGTTCTCGAAACTGAAGACGCGGCCGATCAGCTCGTTCACATGATATCTCCCGTTACGGCGCCTTCAGGCGCGGTTGCGAACGAGAAATAGGCATGGGATTTTGCTGCTCCCGCGCGACGAGGTGACGAAACGTTGCGCCGATGCGCTCTCCGTCAGCGCGGCAACACGATCTCCGCGCGCAATCCGCCCGACTCGCGATTGGACAAGCGAAGGGTGCCGCCTTCCATCGCCACCGCCCGCGCCACGATCGCGAGGCCCAGCCCCAGGCCGTGCGTATTGCGCCCCCGCGCAGGGTCGAGCCGGATGAAAGGCTCCAGCACGCGCGCCAGATCTTCCGGGGGGATGCCCGGGCCATCATCGTCGATGCAGAGCGTCACGTTATCGGGCCCCTCGACGATCGTCACTTTGACGCGGCCGCCATAGTGCAGACCGTTTTCGACCAGATTGGCCAGCGCCCGCTTGATCCCGATCGGCCGCACGACGATCTCGACATGATCCGGGCCGTCGTAGGTGGCATCGCCACCGCGATCGGCGACATCGTCCACGATGGTGGCGGCCAGCACCGCGACATCGATCCGCACCGGCGTCTCCGGGTCCGCGTCGCCGCCGAGATAGGCGAGGAGCGATCCGATCATCGCCTCCATCTCGGTCACGTCTTCCAGCAGAGCGTCGCGCGTCGCCGGATCCGCGATCGCATCGGCGCGCAGTTGCAGCCGGGCAAGCGGCGTGCGCATGTCATGGCCGACCGCCGCCAGCGCCTGCGTACGGTCCCCGATCAGCCGGTGGATCCGCTCCTGCATCGCGTTGAAGGCGCGGATCACGCGGCGCATCTCCGCCGGCCCCGCCTCCGCCACGGTCGCTTGCTCGCCCAGCCCCACGCGTTCCGCCGCCACCGCCAGCCGACCCATCGGGCGCAGTGTGCGGCGCACCAGCAGGCCGCCCAGCACGATCAGCGCGAAGGCGGGCATCAGGGCTAGGACGATGCGGCCCAGCGCCAGATCCCAGCCGTGCACCCGTTCCGTCGTGCGGAACAGCAGCCAGCTGCCGTCCCCAAGCGGCAGGCCGCCCGCCACGATGCCGCGCCGCCCCGGCGAGGTCAGCCGCATATCGAGCGCCCCCAAGGACGGCTCCCATGCGACGACCTGCCGTTGCATCTCGTTCAATTCCGGGGCCAGCGCCGGAATGGAGGGTTCGGCCGGCGTCCAGCGAACGACATAGCGATCCGTCGTCACCCGATCGGCCATGACGGGTCGCTCGCGCCAGGGACGTTCCGACACCAGCTTGCGTGCGATGACGAGATGTTCGGCGAGGCGGCGGGCTTCATCCTCGCGGACGGAAAAGCGGCTCGCGCGCTCGTAGAGCAGCGTGCTCGCGCCGAATTCGATCACCACCGTCAGCAGCAGGATGGCGAAAACGCGCCCGATCAACCCGACAGACGGCCCGACCAGCCTTTTCACGCCCACCCGCCCCGGCGCGGCCGGATCACGTCCGCTCCACCTCGACGTTGAGCATGTAGCCGACGCCGCGCACCGTGACGATCGGCGCCTGCTTGCCCGCGCTGGAAAGCTTGCGGCGCAGGCGGCTGACCAGCACGTCGATGCTGCGATCGGAGGAATCGCCAAGCCGCGTCCGGGACAGCTCGATCAGCCTTTCCCGCGCGATCACGCGTTGCGGATGATCGAGCAGGCTCGACAGCAAATCGAATTCCGCGCCTGTCAGATCCACCACCGCGCCGCTCGGCGATTTCAGTTCGCGGCGGGGGAAGCTGACGGTCCACTCGTCGAAGGTGGCGATGCCCTCCCCACGATCGCCCTGCCGCCGCTCCAGCCCGCCACGCCTGAGCACCGCACGCACGCGGGCGATCAGTTCGCGCGTACCGTAGGGCTTGGCGATATAGTCGTCGGCCCCCAGCTCCAGCCCGATCACCCGATCCGTCTCGCCGCCCTTGGCGCTGACGAAGATGATCGGCACCTCGCTTTTCTGGCGGATAAGGCGACAAAGCTCGATCCCGCTGGTGCCGGGCAGCATGATATCGAGGATGACGAGATCGACGGGCTCGCGGTCGAACGCCTGCCACATCTCCGGCGCGGCGCCGGCGGGGCGGACGACATAGCCATTCTCCTGCAAGGCGCGGGTCGTGAGGGTGCGGAGCGCGGGGTCGTCCTCGACCAGCAGGATCACGGGGGCAGTCATAGTCGGCACCTAGGAAGGGTCATCGACAGGGTCAACCGCGGCATGCGACGCCGCTACGGTTAACCCAGGTAAAAGGGCTGCTGCAACAGATTGTCACCCGATCCCGTCAGGAGAGCGGCGTCAGCTTGCCCGTAGCCTCCGCCTCGGCCAGCGTCCGCTCCTCCGCCTCTGTGGCGGAAGGCAGCGCGGAGGCCCTGCGCCAGCCGCCGAAGCGATAGTAGAGCAGGGTCAGCGCCAGCGATGCGACGGTGCTGGTGCCGAAACCGACCCATAGGCCATCCTGCCCCAGATGCGGCAGCAGGCCCAGCGACAAACCCAGCCGAACCGGAAACATCACGACGAACAGGATGATCAGCGGCACCATCACCGCGCCGTTCGCCCGCATCACCGCCGAATAGACCTGCGTCGCGCCGAACAGCACGAAGCTCCAGCTTGCCAGCCGATTGATGTGGCGCGCTTCCTCGATCGCGGCGGAATGCGCGCCGAGGAAAAGCGAGAGCGCATGGGTGTCGATGGCCAGGAGGAGGCCGACGAGCAGGCCGGTGAGGAGGAGGTTCGCCCGCAGCCCCGTTCGCGCGATGCCGGGCACGCGATCCCAACGGCCCGCCCCGATATTCTGCGCCGCCATCGCGCTTACCGCCGCCGCGATCGCCATCGCCGGCATCGAGATATAGGTCCACAGCTGGTTGATCGCGCCGAACGCCGCCACCGTTTCCGTACCGAAACGGTTGACGAGCCCGATCATCGCCAGCGACGCGCCCGACACCACTAGCATCTGCAGGCCCATCGGCAGCCCCTTGGCGGCGATCGCGCGCAGCAAGGCGGGATCGGGCAGCAGATAGCGCAATTCCCGCCCGCGCAACCGCACGACCGAGTCCCGCATGTAGACATAGACGATCAGCGCGGTCAGGCTGACATAGCTGGCAGTCAGCCCCGCAAGCGCCGACCCTGCGATGCCGAGCGTCGGGAACGGCCCCGTGCCGGTGATGAGCAGCGGGTTGAGCCCGCAATCGATCGCGGTGCTGAGCACCGCGAACCATAAAGGTGTCAGCGAGTCGCCTGTGCTGCGCAACACCATCGTGATCAGTACGGTCATCATCGACGGCGGCAGCGACAGGAAGATGACGCGCAGATAGACGAGAGCCAGGTCCGCCACCTCCGGCGGAGTACGCAGCAGGCGGAGCAACGCAGGCGCCGTCAGCCAGCCGACCGTGGCGACGATCACGCCGATCAACGCGAACAGCCCGATCGCCGAGCCGAGCACGCGGCGCATGGCATCGGGATCGCCGCGCCCCATCGCCTGCCCTGCGATCACCGTCGCCGCCATGCCGAAGCCGAACATGGTGGTAAACATCAGGAACATGACGAGATTGGCGTTGGAGGTTGCGGCAAGGCCCGCCGCGCCCAGAAACTGCCCCACCCAGATCGCATTGACCGAGCCGTTGAGCGACTGGAGGACATTGGAGCCGAGCGTCGGCAGGGCGAAGGCAAGCAGCGTGGGGCCGATCGGGCCGGCGATCAGATCGTGCCGGCCGCGCCGTGGCGTTTCCTGCGGTCCGGCCAAGATCATCCTCCCCCATGCGCCACAGGCCGCGACGGCGGGCGCCCCTGCCTAGGCCGCAAGCCCGAGCGGGGGAAGCGCCCGGCGGAAATATCCCCGCCGGGCGGTCATACGACTTGGATCAGCGGGGGCCCATGCGGATCGCGCCATCCAGGCGGATCGTCTCGCCGTTCAGCATCGGGTTGGTGACGATCGATTCCACCAGCTTGGCATATTCGAGCGGCTGGCCAAGGCGGCTGGGGAAGGGGATCTGCCGGCCCAGGCTGTCCTGCGCTTCCTGCGGCAGGCCTGCCATCATCGGCGTCCAGAAGATGCCGGGCGCGATCGTCATCACGCGGACGCCGAACCGCGACAGTTCGCGCGCCGCCGGCAGCGTCAGCACCATCACGCCGCCCTTCGAGGCGCTGTACGGCGTCTGGCCGATCTGGCCCTCAAACGCGGCGACCGAGGCGGTATTGATGACCACCCCGCGCTCATTGTCCGCGCCCACCGGATCGGCGGTGATCGCGCGGGCGGCGAATTTCGACATCACATTGTAAGTGCCGATCAGGTTGATGTTCACCACCTTGGCGAACCGCGCCAGCGGCAGGGGCTGGTTGTCGCGATCGATCATCTTCTCGGCGGTCGCGATGCCGGCGCAGTTCACCAGCACGCGGGCCACGCCGTGGCGGCTCTCCGCCTCCTCGATCGCGGCCTTGACGTTCTCCTCGTCCGATACGTCGACCTTGACGAAATGACCGCCGAGTTCCGCCGCCTTGGCGTTGCCCAGATCGGTGTTGAGATCGAAGATCGTCACCTTGGCGCCCAGCCCGGCCAGCCGCTCGGCGGTGCCCGCGCCCAGGCCCGATGCGCCGCCCGTGACGATCGCTGCGAGACCCTGAATATCCATCGCCATACTCCCCTTGCTGATTTTGCCGTCAGGCCAGTTCGACCGCGACCGCCGTGGCCTCGCCGCCGCCGATGCACAAGGCCGCGACGCCGCGCTTCAGACCGCGCCGTTGCAGCGCGGCCACCAGCGTGGCGATGATCCGCGCGCCCGATGCGCCGATCGGATGGCCGAGCGCGGTCGCGCCGCCGTTCACGTTCACTTTTTCACGCGGAATATCGAGGTCGCGCATCGCGATCATGCTGACGACGGCGAACGCCTCGTTCACCTCGAACAGATCGACATCGGCGACCGACCAGCCCGCTCGATCGAGCACCTTGCGAATGGCCGGCACGGGCGCGGTAGTAAACAGGCCCGGCTCGTGCGCATGGGCGGCGGTGGCCAATACCCGCGCCGCGACCGGCAGGCCGTGTTCGCGCGCGTAGCTTTCGCGCGTCATCACCAGCGCGGCCGCCCCATCGGAGATGGACGATGCATTGGCGGCGGTGATCGTGCCATCCTTGGTGAAGGCGGGCTTCAGGCCGAGGATCTTTTCGGGCCGGGCGTTGCCCGGCTGTTCGTCCCTCGTCACTTCGCTCGCGCCGCCGCGCGACTTCACCGTCACCGGGATCACTTCGGCATCGAAAGCGCCGCTGTCGATCGCCTCATTCGCGCGGGCAAGGCTCTCGAGCGCGTAGGCGTCCTGCTGCTCGCGGGTGAACTGATACAGCCGCACCGCATCCTCGGCGAAGGCGCCCATCGGCTTGCCCACGTCATAGGCATCCTCCAGCCCGTCCCGCATCATCGAGTCGTAGATCGTGTCATGGCCGATGCGCGCGCCGGCCCGATGCTTCTGCATCAGGAAGGGGGCGTTGGTCATGCTTTCCATGCCGCCCGCAACGATCATGTCGGCGGTGCCGGCGGCGATCGCCTCGGCCGCCATGATCGCGGTCTGCATGCCCGATCCGCACATCTTGTTGACGGTCGTCGCCTCGACCGATTTCGGCAGGCCCGCCTTCAGCGCGGCCTGCCGCGCCGGCGCCTGGCCGAGCCCACCCGGCAGCACACACCCCATGTAGATGCGATCGATCGCGGCCGGATCGACGCCGGCGCGCTCCACCGCGGCCTTCACGGCCGCAGCACCCAGGTCGACTGCGCTGACAGTGGAGAGCGCCCCCTGAAATCCCCCCATCGGCGTGCGGGCGAACGAGACGATGACTACCGGATCGGCGACCGACATTGACTATCCTTATCGACGATGCGGCGCATGGCGGATGCCAAGCCCGTCACGGCCTACCGATGTCCTTCAGGCGGCGGCCGGCGCGTGTCAATTCCCTCAAAGTCACAGGGTCCACGCTCTGTCCAGCCGACGTTCGGCAGAGACCGCGCCGCCTGTGGATCGAACCATATTGAGGTTCAGTCTTCCGCCGCCTGTCTCGTAACGGAACAGTCGTACACCTACTAGCTCTTTATCGTCCGATTATTCGGATGGTCGGGGCGGTGATAGCATTCTACCCCTCATCTGGGGGACGATGATGTGGGACTCGACGTTACAATAGCGTTGCTTGCGACGCTGACGCACGAACTTACCTTGTTCGCGGCGGTTGGCCTGCTGATCGGCGGGCTGGACGATCTCGCAATCGACCTGATTTTCCTGGCGCGCGCCCGGTGGCGTCGAATGACGGTGTATCAACGCCATCGCCCGGTAACGGCCGCTACGCTCGCGCCGGCCGATCGGCCCGGTCGCATCGCGGTGTTCATCGGCGCTTGGGACGAAGGCGGCGTGATCGGCGCGATGCTGCGCACCGCGCTCGACCGGCTCGATCACCGGGACTATCGCCTCTACGTCGCGGTCTATCCGAACGATCCGGCGACGATCGCCGCCGTGCGCCATGTGCGTGCCCATGCGCCGGGCGGATGGCGGGTGCGGATGGTGTCCGGCCCGCTCGCCGGCCCGACCACCAAGGCGGAGGCGCTGAACCGCCTGTGGCACGCCTTGCAGGCGGACGAGGCACGGGACGGCGTGCGCTTCAAGGCGATCGTGCTGCACGATGCCGAAGATGTCGTCCATTCGGCAGAACTGCGGGTGTTCGATCGGCTGATCGAGCGGTTCGATCTGGTCCAGCTGCCCGTGCTGCCGCTGATCGTGCCGGGCTCGCGCTGGATCTCCGGCCATTATTGCGACGAATTCGCCGAGGCCCACGGCAAGCAGCTGATCGTGCGCGAGGCGATCGGCGCGGGCATGCCGTCTGCCGGCGTCGGCTGCGCGCTGTCCCGTTCGGTCGTGCAGGCGATGGCGGATGCGGCCGGGGGCCAGCCGTTCGATGCGGCCAGCCTGACCGAGGATTATGAGCTGGGGCTGCGCCTCGCCGATCACGGCGGGCGCGGCATCTTCGTACGCCTGCCCACCGGCCCGCGCAGCCTCGTCGCGGTACGCGCCTATTTCCCCGCCACCATCTCCACCGCCGTACGACAGAAGGCGCGCTGGATGACGGGCATCGCCTTGACCGGCTGGGATCGGCTCGGCTGGCGCGGGGGGTTGGCCGAACGCTGGATGCGACTGCGGGACCGGCGGGCCGTGCTGGCGGCGCTGATCCTCGCCGCCGCTTATGCCGCCTTGCCCTGCGCGGCGCTGACGGGCGCTCTATGCTTCTTCGCGCAGCGCCCGGCGGCGGAGCCGGGGCCGCTGTTGCAGGCGCTGCTGTGGGCGAACTTCGTGCTGATGCTGTGGCGCGCGGGCATGCGGTTCGCGATGGTGCGCGCGGTTTATGGCTGGCGGGAGGGCCTGCGCGCCGTGCCGCGCATGATCGTCGGCAACTATATTGCGCTGCTGGCGGCGCGGAAGGCGGTAACGGCCTATGCACGGCGTGCGCGCGGCGGCGAAGCGATGGCCTGGGACAAGACGGCCCATGCCTTCCCGCAGGCGATCCCCGCCGAATGACGTTTATTACTCCACTACGCTTCGTCGGCGGCGTGATCGGGCTGTGGACGGCGGCGCGGGTGGCCGTGCTGATGCCGGATCTGCTGGTGGCGCCGGCGGAAGCGGATCTGCCCGCCGCCTCCACGCTTGTAGCTGCGCCGGCGGCTAAGGCATCGCGTCGTGTGTGGCCTGCCGCGGTGGTGCCTTCCGGCACGCGTTCGGCGGATGGATCGGGTCTTGTGAAAGGAACCGCGCATGTGCCGGAACGGCATGGCGTCGCCGGGACGATGCTGGCGTTTGGGCGACCGGCGCCTTTGCTGTCGCCTTCCGGCCTCGTCGCCTTGCCTGTCGATATCGTAAGGGACGATAGGGCGTCGAAAGCGGGGATCGGCGACACGCCGATGACGGCGGAGGCCGAAGGCCCGGCAGCGGCCGGCGCGCCGGGCCTCGTGAAGGCATCCACTCCATCGCGTTTGTCGGGCGGCGTCTATCTTTTCCGGAGGGGAGACAGCGGCGCGCCCGCGCTGGCGACCGGGGGGCAGCTCGGCGGATCACAGGCCGGCGCGCGCATCGCCTGGGCGCTGGGGCCGGCGGGGCCGACACGGGTGGCGCTGGCCGCCCGGCTC
>CAJYJW010000206.1 GCA_913775025.1 uncultured Sphingomonas sp.
GGGCGGATCACCAGCGGCGATTCGCTCTGCCCGACGAAGATGTTGGCGGCGGCGCACAGCGACTCGACCCGGCTGACCCCCATGGTCCATTCCAGCGCCCCGCCGATCCAGCGGATCACCCGCTGCATCACGCCGAGGTAATAGAGGATCGAGACGAGGGCCGCGAAGAACACGATCACCGGCAGCGCCTGAATCGCGAAGCTGGGGCCGACAGGCGGCGCGGCGAGGCCGCCGAACACGAAGCTGGTGCCGGCATTGGCATAGGATAGCAGGTTGGAGACGCCATGCGCCATTCCCGCCAGCACCGCGCGGCCCAGCGGCACGTACAGCACCACCACCGCGATCAGCACCTGCAGGGCGAAGGCAGAGCCGACGATGCGCCAATTGATATGCCGGCGGTTGGAGGACAGCGCGATCGCCACCAACAGGATCAGCGCAATGCCGGGTAGCCCGGCCAATATGTTCGTCATCGGCGGCTCTGGTCAAGGGGTGGCGGCCGGGGCCGTTCTGGCGGCATGGCGGCTTGCCCGCGCTGGCGCAACGGCTATCGGCGGATTACGGCGGATCATGAAGCGCGACGACGGTATCGGCCGGTTCGCCCCGGCCGAATGGTGCGCCTTGTCCACCGCCTGCCCGGCAGGGCAAATCGGGCGGGCCGATATCGCCGTCGCGCAGCCGACCATCCGGGAGGGCCGCCCGGCACAGGAGCCATGATGACCGCATCCGTCACCCTGCCCCGATCGTTGTTCCTGCTGGCCATGCTGTACGGCGGCCTGGTGTGCATGGCCGGGATTCTTGGCACGAAGATCCTGGCGGTCGGCCCGCTGGCGGTGGAGGGCGGGATCGTCGCCTTCCTCCTCCTCGTCGGCATCGCAAGTGCGGTCGCCGAGGTGCACGGGCGGCAGATGGCCAACCGCCTGGTACTGACGGGGTTCGTGCCCCTTATCGTGGCGGCGCTGCTGATCCGGCTGGTGATCGTGCTGCCGCCGGCGCCCTTCTGGGCGGCGCAGCAGCCGGCGTTCGCCGGATTGCTCGGCCAGTCCTCGCGCATGATGATCGCCGGGCTGATCGCCTACGGCGTCTCGCAGATGCTGAACGTCGCCATCTTCGCCCGGATGCGGGCGCGGGAGGGCGGGCGGCTGCTGTGGCTGCGCGCCGCCGTATCCAGCATGGCGTCGCAGGTCGTGGATACGGCGATCTTCATCACCATATCCTTCTGGGGCGTGCAGCCGTTGGCCCCGTTGATGGTGGGGCAGGTGACCGCCAAGCTGATCCTATCGGCGGTGTTGGTGCCGCCGTTCATCTATGCGGTCGTCGCCTTCGCCCGCAGGCTCGATCGCTAGAACGGCAACGGGCGCGGCCCCATAGGGAACCGCGCCCGCCCTCGCCCGCCAGCGAGATCAGAAGGTGAAGCGCGCGCCCACCCGGATCGCGTAGAGCGACTGGTTGCTATAGACCGTCGAGTTCGGCGCGGAGGCCGGGGACGAGTAACGATACTGCGCACACTGCTGCGAGGTATTGGTGTTCACCACACCTGCTGCGGTGATGCACTGCACGCGCACGGCCGCGACATTGTACGGGAACTGATACTCGCGGATCTGGCCCCAGTTCTTGTTGATGAGGTTGGTGACGTTCTCGATATCGGCAAACAGCGTGATGCGGCTTTCGCCCAGCCCGGTCGGGATCTCCTGCGAAACGTGCAGGTCGAAGCGGGTGAACCACTTCGAATTGAAGGCGTTGCGCGGCGCCGCGCGGCCGCGATACTTTTTCAGCCCGGTCGCGTTGATGAGATTGTCGAGATAGGTCTGCGTGGCCGCGCTGTCATAGCTGACGAGCACGTCGGACGGCGAGGTCGGCACGTAGAGCAGATAGCGCGAGTTGGAGCCGTTGGTGCCGAACACGCTGCTGCGGTTGTTGGAGTTGTCCTGCATCGTATAGCTGTACGGACGACCGATGCGGGTTTCGCCGAACAGGGTGAAGTTGGTCTTGTAGTCGCCGAAGAAAGCGTGATCGAACGAGAAGTTATACTTGATGTTGTGCCGTACCTCGTCGTTCGAGATGCCGTAGGACACGTTGTTCGGATCGAGGAACGCACCGTTGCCATAGTTGGACGATGCGGTGGAGGAGGTGGCGGGCGCCTGATCCTTCACATCCTGATAGGTGTAGCTGACGCCGAGCGAGACGCCGAAGTCGAACGACTTGTCGATCCGCGCGACCGCCACGTAGCTGCGACCCTTCTTGGTGTTGGTGAGCAGCAGGTCCTGGAACGTATCGTTGAAGCTGGTGATCGCGGTGTAGCGGATGCGCCCGTCCGGCGTGCGCTGCGCCGTCGGCACCGAGCGGATATCGGTGAAATACACCTGGTTGCGGACGCCGGAGTAGAGGAAGTCCGCGCCGAAATGCCAGCCGTCACCGAAGGTGCCGCCCCAGTTGGCGTCATAATCGGCGGAAAGCGTGGCACGCCATTGCGACGGCAGCTTGAAATTCGGATCGAGCGCATTGGTGGTGGACGGAGACGTGGCGGTAGGGGTGAGCACGAGCGCGTTGGCGGCGGCATTCACCGCCGTGCCGTTCACGTTCGTCAGGATCGCATTGCCCGCCGCCTCCGTAGCGCCGGTGATCGATCCATTGTTGTTGCGCCGCACATCGATCTGGTTGGCGAGGATGCCGGTATTCGAAAAGCTGTTCGAGATATAGACGTCCGGCGAACCGCCAGAGAATATGCCGACGCCGCCCCGGATGGAGAGCGCGCGATCAGGCTTGAAATCGAACCCGATACGCGGCTGAAATACGCCCCGGCCGGAAATGTAGCTATTGTTCGCGAAGCCGTAGCGCCCGATGAAGCTGTTGTTCAGCGCCGGGCGGCTGCCGCCACCATAGGTGTCGTAGCGCGCGCCGTAGGCGAGCGTTAGCATATCATTGATGCGCCAGGTATCCTGAATGCCGAACGCGTAGGACTGATACTGGAAGCGCGCCGCCGCATCGTTCGGATCGAGCGAGGGGATCGCATTCTGGTAGCGCAGCCGCTGTGCATTGCCGGCGGCGAAATCGGCGATCGAGTCAAAATAATAATCGCCGGCCGTGCGCTGGAGGAACTGGTTGAAGATCTTGGTGTCCTGAATGTCGGCGAAGATCTTCAGGTCGTGCCCGTCGCGCTCCAGCCGCGCCTGCACCTGCCCGCCGAAGGTGCGGCTGGTGAGCGCGTTCGACTGGCGCGAAATATCCGGCCCGAAATAGATGGAGGCGAAGCCCGGCTCGCAGGCGGTGGACGCCGCCGAGCCGACGCTGGCGGCAGGGTTGGCGCGATCCGAATTCTGCGCGGTGCAGACCTGGAACTGGGCGAAACCGTTGCCGAGGATCGGGTTCTGCCCGCGCTTGTAATCCTTGTAGAAGCCGCGGATCTCGGTCGAGAATTCGTCGGACCATTGCGAATTCAGCTGCGCCACGCCCGCGTGCAGGCGGTTGGACGAGACATAGCCATTCGATGCGAGGCCGAGGCCGGTGGATCCCGTGACAACGGCGTTCTGGCCGAACTGGATCGAGTCCTTGGTATAAAGATAGGTCAGCGAGGCGCGCTGCGTTTCG
>CAJYJW010000207.1 GCA_913775025.1 uncultured Sphingomonas sp.
CCCTGCGCGGCATCCACCGGGGGCGAGGGGACGAGCGCGCGCGTCAGAAGGTCGATCAGCGCGCCATGCCCAGCCAGACGGGCAGCTATCCTGTCCAGCAAGGGTGGTCGATCGGCTAACGCGACGAGCCGGGCGTGCAACGCCTTCGCCTCGGCCAGCCCGTCGCGCAATTGGCCCAGATCGCGCGGGGATCCGCGCCCCGCCGCCAGCCGGCCCAGCGCGCGGCCGATATCGGGGGCGGCGCGCAGCGAGGCGCGCAAGTTGCCGCGCAGGTTGGCGTCCCCCTCCAGCCGCTGGACCAGATCGAGCCGAGCCTCGATGCGCGGCCGATCCATCAGCGGCGCGGCGATATCCGCCGCCAGCATCCGCGCGCCCGCACCCGTCACGGTGCGGTCCACCGCGTCCAGCAGGCTGCCCTTGCGGCCGCCGCCCGCGGCGCAGGTTAGCTCCAGGCTCTCGCGCGTGGCGGCGTCGATCAGCATGTGATCGGCGGTCGCCCGCGCGGCCGGCGGTTGCAGCAGCGGCAGCGCGCCCTGCCCCGCGCGATCGAGATAGGCGAGCAGGCCGCCCGCCGCCGCCAGCCCGGCCCGCTCGAACCGGCCGAACCCGTCAAGCGTCGCGACGCCGAACAGCGCCTTCAGCCGTGTTTCCGCAGCGATGCTGTCAAAGGCCGAGCCCGCGAATTGGATAGCCTTGGCGGGCGCCGCCTCCAGTGTTTCGGGCACCACGATCTCTGCGGGGTCCAGCCGGGCGAGCTCCGCATCCAGCGCGGCGGGTGATACCGCCGTGATCTCGAACCGGCCGGTCGAGATGTCCGCCGCCGCAAGCCCAAGCAGCCCGCCCGCCTGCGCGATCGCGACCAGCCAGTTGGCGGCGCGGGCATCGAGCAACGCCTCCTCGGTCAGCGTGCCCGCCGTCACCACCCGCACGATCGCGCGGGCGACGAGCGCCTTCGATCCGCCGCGCTTCTTCGCCTCCGCCGGCGTCTCCACCTGTTCGGCGATGGCGACGCGGTGCCCGGCCTTTATCAGCCGCGCCAGATACCCTTCCGCCGCATGCACCGGCACGCCGCACATCGGCACCTTGGCCGAGTCATGCTCGCCTCGTGCCGTCAACGCGATGTCCAGGCAGGCGGCGGCTACCTTGGCATCCTCGAAGAACAGCTCGAAGAAGTCGCCCATGCGGTAGAACAGTAGGCAATCGGCACTGTCCGCCTTCAGCGCCAGATACTGCTGCATCATCGGCGTCACGGCCGGGGCGGGGCCGGCGGGGGCGGCAGTATCACGGGTCTTTCCGGGCATGGCGGGGCTGATAGCGGCTTGTCGCCCGCGCAGCCATGCCCCACAAGGCGGGCGCGGCGAACGGATGAGGGTGGGATCGATGAGCGAAGGCAGCAACGTGCAGTTTTCGGAGCGCGAGGCGCTCCTGTTTCACTCGCATGGCCGCCCCGGCAAGATCCAGATCGTCGCGACGAAGCCAATGGCCACGCAGCGCGATCTTTCGCTCGCTTATTCGCCGGGCGTCGCGGTGCCGGTGCGGGCGATCGCCGCCGATCCCGACACCGCCTATGACTATACCGCCAAGGGCAATCTGGTGGCGGTGATCTCGAACGGCACCGCCATCCTCGGCCTCGGCAATCTCGGCGCGCTCGCCTCTAAACCGGTGATGGAAGGCAAGGCGGTGCTGTTCAAGCGGTTCGCCGACGTCGATTCGATCGATATTGAGCTCGCGACCGAGGATCCGCAGCGCTTCATCGAGGCGGTGGAGCTGATGGAGCCGAGCTTCGGCGGCATCAATCTGGAGGATATCGGTGCGCCCGATTGCTTCATCATCGAGCAGGCGCTGCGCGAGAAGATGAACATCCCGATCATGCATGATGACCAGCATGGCACCGCGATCATCACCGCCGCCGGCCTGCTCAATGCCTGCCATCTCACGGGCCGCAAACTGGCGGACGTGAAGGTGGTGGTGAACGGCGCGGGCGCCGCCGCGATCGCCTGTACCGCCCTCATCAAGTCGATGGGCGTGCGCCACGACAATGTGATCATGTGCGATCGCAAGGGTGTGATCTGGCAGGGCCGCGAGGGCGTGGATCAGTGGAAGTCCGCCCATGCCGCGATCACCGATCACCGCACCCTCCACGAGGCGCTGGAGGGGGCGGACGTGTTCCTCGGCCTCTCCGCCGCCGGCTCGCTGAAGCCGGAGATGGTGCAGCGCATGGCCGCGCAGCCGATCATCTTCGCCATGGCCAACCCCGATCCGGAGATTACCCCGCCCGAGGCGATGGCGGTGCGGCCCGATGCGATCGTGGCGACGGGCCGGTCGGATTATCCGAACCAGGTCAACAACGTGCTTGGTTTCCCCTTCATCTTTCGCGGCGCGCTCGACGTGCGGGCGACCGCGATCAACGAGGAGATGAAGATCGCCGCCGCCGAAGCCATCGCCATTCTCGCGCGCGAGCAGGTGCCGGAGGAGGTGGCGGCGGCCTATGGCGGCCGTGCGCCGAGATTCGGCAAGGATTATATCATCCCCGCGCCGTTTGATCCCCGGCTCATGGAGGAGGTGCCCGCCGCCGTCGCCAAGGCGGCGATGGACTCGGGCGTGGCGCGCAAGCCCATCCTCGATCTAGACGCCTATCGCGAGGCGCTGCGCGCGCGACTGAACCCCACCACCTCGGTGCTGACGCTCGCCTATGAGGGCGCACGCGCCCATCCCAAGCGCGTGGTGTTCGCCGAGGCAGAGGAGGAGGTGGTGCTGCGCGCCGCCATCCAGTTCCGCGACGGCGGCTACGGCACGCCGGTGCTGGTCGGCCGCGACGAGGTGCCGGACAAGCTGCGTGCGCTCGGTATCGATGACCCCGACAGCTTCGAATTGCACAACAGTCGCAATTCGCCGCTGGTCGGCCGGATGGTCGACTATCTCTACGAACGGATGCAGCGGCGCGGGTATCTGCGGCGCGATATCGAACTGCTGGTCAATCAGGATCGCAACGTGTTCGGCGCGCTGCTGGTGGTGCTGGGCGAGGCGGACGTGATGATCACCGGCGTCACCCGAACCTATTCGCAGACGTTGCGCCAGGTTCGCCGGGTGATGGATCCGAGCGAGGGGCAGACGCCGTTCGGCATCCACATTCTCGTCGGCCAGCATCACACCGTCTTCATGGCGGACACCACCGTCAACGAGCGGCCATCCGCCACGATGCTTGCCGATATCGCCGAGCAGACCGCCGCCGTCGCCCGGCGGATGGGGCATGAGCCGCGCGTCGCCTTTCTCAGCTATTCCACCTTCGGCAACCCGCCCGGCAAATGGCTGGAAACGATGCGCGAGGCGGTCACCCTGCTCGATCAGCGCGGCGTCAGCTTCGAATATGAGGGCGAGATGGCGCCGGACGTGGCGCTGAACCCGAAACTGCAGAAGACCTACCCGTTCATGCGCCTGTCCGGTCCGGCGAACGTGCTGATCATGCCGGGTCTCCAATCGGCGAATGTTTCAGCGAAGCTCCTGCGCGAGCTGGGCGGCGATCATGTGATCGGCCCGATGCTGGTCGGCATGCAGAAGCCGGTGCAGATCGCCACCATGTCCGCCACCGCCTCCGAGCTCGTCACACTGGCGGTGCTGGCGACGGCGGGGATCGCCAGCTAGGCGCTATCATCCGGCCGATGGGAGGCCATCGGCCGGCGCGGCATTATTTCCAGAAGCGCTTGCCGTCGATCGCGGCGTCATGCGCTTTTTCGGCTTCGGCCAGCAGCATGGCGGTCGGCTTGCCCCCGCCCCCGGCAAGGAGACGCTCGGGGTCCAGGAAACCGAGTTCGGCGAGAAGCTGCCGGCCGCTCGCCAGATCGTTGAGATCACCCAATGCGGTCTGCATCGTTTCCAACCGATCGAGGAAGCGTTCGCGCCGTCGCGTCCGCTTCGCGGAGGGGAACAGAGCGGCGAAGAATTCGGCGGCGTATCGTACCTTCTTGCCTATGATGCGCACCTCATGCCGGGCGTCATCATCCAATCCGGCCAGATGCGCGCCTTCGCGCCGGAGCTTGCGTGCGAGGCGATCGAGCTTCACCGCGGCGTAATCCCGCGCCGGGGTTTGCCTCAATGCCGCGGTATCGGGATTATCGCGCCACGCGCCGAAAGCGATCCATTCGGCCAGATCAAGCATCAGATCGCGCACCCGTGGCGAATCGAGGGCGTCCAGCACGACCTTCAACGCATCGGCACGGGCGGCGGTCAGGCGGGCATGCGCATCGGGCTCGGTGATCCGGGGCAGCAGCACGTCGATATTGCGAACGTCGCCCAGAAGTGCGGCCAACCAGCGCAGCTCGCCCCGCAGCCGCTCATAGTGATCGTCCGAGGCGATGTCGCGAAAGGTCGTGAAGGCGGAACGCAGGCGTCGCAGCGCGACGCGCGCCTGATGCAGCGGCTCGGCGCCGCCTGTCGCGATCAACCGATCCTCATTCAAGCGAAAGTGTCGCAGGCACGCGCCCGTTACCACCGCGAACAGCCCGGCGGCATCGAGATCCCGGTCCAGTCGCAACGGTTCGGCCTTCGCCGCCTTGCCGGGATTGCCGCGCAGCAGCGCATATCCCCGCTCCGACTTGCTCTCCACACCCAGCCTGACCGGCGCGATATGGGCGATGCGACGGGCGAGCGTAAACAGCGACCGGGGATCGCCCGTCATCAGTTCCAGCTCGATCTCGGCGATCGGCGCGGTATCATCGCCCGCGACAACGCGGCCCCGATCGGCGACCAGTTCGATCGCGCTGTCGTCCTGCTGAAATACGGTCTTCACCCGCTGCACCTCGGTGCGAAACCGGGGGACGAGGGGGCCGGGCACCGCGCCGCCCAATGCCTCGATCACATCGTCCGGCTCCGGCACGTCGCCGGCGATGTCGCGCTCCCATTCGGCGCGGGCGAACAGGCTTGCCATGGTCGCCTGCTCGGCCTTCACCGTCTGGACGCGGCGTGCGCCGATCGCGCGCACCCTGAGCGAAAGGCCGGCGGCGGCAAGCGCATGAACCTCGGTGTCGTGATAGGTCGAAACCTGCCGCGTCTCTGCCCGACCGACGAACAGGCCGGGATCGGCAAGCAACCGGTCGATTGCGGCCTCGTCCACGATCAGCTTCAGCTCGGTTTCGGTGCTCGCGCTCATGGGCCGGTCCGCTTCGCCATGTTTCCTGCCGGACTTTACCACAGGACGCCCTTGACCGGCTCCAGTTTCGGCGGGGCGGGATCGCCGATCGCCTGTAGCAGGTCGATCTCGATCGTCCGGCACATGGCGGTCAGCGGCACGTCATGCACATTGCCCGCGAACGGATCGACCAGATCGTCTCCGATCTGGAGTATCGCCAGAAACATCAGGCCCGCCACGGTCGATCCGACCGGCGTCGCCCAGCCCAATGTTTCCACCAGTCCGATCGGCAGCAACACGCAGAAGAGGCGGGCGAACAACGCCGGGAAGAAGCGATACTGATAGGGGAGGGGGGTGTTCTTCAACCGTTCCATGCCCCCTTGCGCGTTAGCGATGTCGATCAGCACGCTTTCCAGCCGATTCTGCTGAATCGTGTCGATCGAGCCGGCGCGTTGCGCCTCCGCCAGCCGCCGCCCGGTGCCGTCCAGCAGGCCATTGGCCGGGTTCGCGCGGGACAACCCTTCGTCCCCCTCCTCGGCACTGAGGAAGCGGTGGACCTCGGGGGCGGGATCCTGCCGACGCAGCTGGCAGCGGAGCGCATGGACATAGGCGATCTGGCGCAGCACGATGGTGCGCTTCAGATCGACCGCGTTCGGCGCCTCGGGATCGATAAAATTGATCGCGCCGCGCGCGATGTTGCGCGAGGCATTGATCATCGCACCCCACAGCACCCGGCCTTCCCACCATCGCTGATAGACGGAGTTTACCCGGAAGCCGAGGAACAGCGCCACCGCCGAACCAAATAACGTCAGCGGCAGCGCGGGCGCGTGGAACGGCAGCACGTAATAAAGGACGGTCACCGCGACGTCCCACACGAACAGCGCCAACAGCGGTCGATGCACTTCGGCCATGATCCGGCCGAGGCTTGGGATATTCGGAACGATCATGGCTGCCCCTTTTTCAGCCAAGACGCGTCACGACCGCTCTGGTTGCATCACGCGGCCCGCTTCGCCATGACGATGCGATGGATGGCGCGCGAATTCTGCTGATCGTCGGCGGCGGCATCGCCGCCTATAAATCCCTCGAACTGATCCGGCTGATCCGCCGGGCGGGCGCCTCCGTGCGCTGCGTACTGACGGAGGGGGGCGCGCATTTCGTCACCCCGATGACGCTGGCGGCGCTGTCCGAGGATCAGGTCTACACCAGCTTGTGGGATCTGAAGGACGAGGCCGAGATGGGCCATATCCAGCTCAGCCGGCAGGCCGATCTTGTCGTGGTGTGCCCCGCCAGCGCGGATCTGTTGGCGCGGATGGCGGGGGGGCACGCGGATGATCTGGCGACCACGCTGCTGCTCGCCACCGACAAGCCGGTGATGGCGGTGCCGGCGATGAACGTGCGGATGTGGCAGCATCCCGCCACGCGCCGCAACGTCGCCCGTCTGCGCGACGATGGCGTGACCGTGCTGGAGCCCGACGAGGGGGCGATGGCATGCGGCGAATATGGCCCCGGCCGCCTGCCGGAGCCGCCCGCGATCCTCGCGGCGATACGCACGGCGTTGGGCGGCGATGGCGATGCGGTGGCAGGGCCATTGTCCGGCCGACACATTTTGGTGACGGCCGGGCCTACGCACGAGCCGATCGACCCCGTGCGCTATATCGCCAATCGATCTTCCGGCAAGCAGGGCTTCGCGATCGCCGGCGCGCTGGCGGCGCTGGGCGCGCGCGTATCGCTGGTGGCGGGGCCTGTGCAACTGGCGACGCCCGCCGGCGTCACCCGGATCGACGTCGAGACGGCGCGGCAGATGGCGGCGGCGGTCGAGGCGGCGCTGCCGGCGGATGCGGCGGTGATGGTGGCCGCAGTGGCGGACTGGCGGGTAGCGCAGGCGACTGGGCAAAAGATCAAGAAACGCGGCGACGGCGCGCCCCCGGTACTAAACCTAACCGAGAATACCGACATTCTGGCGACGCTCGCGCAAGGCCCGAAGCGTCCGCCGCTGGTCATCGGTTTTGCCGCCGAGACGCAGGACGTGCTGGCGAACGCCATCGCCAAGCGCGCGCGCAAGGGGTGTGACTGGATCGTCGCCAACGATGTTTCCGGCGACGTGATGGGTGGCGCGGACAATGCCGTTCATATCGTGACGGCGTCGGGGGTCGAAAGCTGGGATGCCATGCCCAAGTCCGATGTGGCCGCTCGGCTCGCGCAGCGGATCGCCGCTGCATTGAGGACGGCGGGCTGACGGACCCCGACCGGGGGCCGGGCGTTTCTCTGTCCCACGTCGCAGACGCGGCACGAGACAAGAGGATCGAAAGATGGACCGCACGACATTCACCCCCGCCCGTGACAAGGCGCTTGGCCGAAGCATGGCGAAACATGCCGCCATCGGCGCGGTGATCGCGATACCGGTGCCGTTCGTCGGCCCGCTGATCGGTGCGGCCGCCGGGGCGGGCTATGCCTGGTACAAGGCGAAGAAGCGCGGTCTGTGAGGTCGCAGACGCAACGCTCGTAGGCGCTGCGTTTCAGACCGGTTACGCGTTGAACGTGAAGGGGTGAGTGCCATTAGGCCACTCGCCCCGCCTTTCTGTGAGGTAAGACAGGCAAAGACCTTTATATCTATTCCGTCTTGTCTGTTGTTATTCGTGCGCCATCCAATGCGGCGTTCGCCCGAGACCGCTCTGCCTTGGCGGCGGACTTTTCCGCCTTGGTCCGCCCATGCGCGGCGCGGTTCGCGGCAGCGGTTGCGGCCTCAGCAGCGCGGACCTTCGCCTTGCGGGCGCGACGCAGGTTAATCACGTCCCCCATGAAGCCCGTACCTCCCTGAATCACGATTTCCCCGGGGGCTTCGCACGCCCGCCGGCTATTCCATACTCGCATGGCGCGGCGGGAGGCGGTAGGGCGCATGCGATGAAGGAAGACGCCCTTTCCCGTTGGCTTACCCACGCGCTCGGCCGAGCGCCGGATGACCCCTTGCTATATCGGCGCGCGCTGACCCACGGCAGCCATGGCGCGGAGACCTATGAGCGGCTGGAGTTTCTCGGCGATCGCGTGCTGGGTCTGATCGCCGCCGCCTGGCTGTACGAACGCTTCCCCGCCGAGCCCGAAGGCAGCCTTTCGCGGCGGATCAACGCGATCGTCAGCCGGGAGACCTGCGCCGAGGTAGGCCGCGCGATCGGCGTGCCCGATCATCTGCGGCTGGGCAAGCAGGCGCGGGACGATGGCGCGGTGGCAAGCGGCAACGTGGTGGGCGACGCGGTGGAGGCGTTGATCGGCGCGCTGTTTTTGGAAGGCGGGCTGGCGGCCGCCGAAGCCTTCGTGCGGGCGCGCTGGGCCGGGCTGGTGGACGGGCAGGCGCAGGCGCCGCGCCATCCAAAGTCCGCCTTGCAGGAATGGGCCGCCGCCAATCGCTGTAGGCCGCCCGTCTACACCATCGAGTCGCGCGCCGGCGCGCAACATGCGCCGCGCTTCACCGTCTCCGTCGCACTGCCCAACCGGGCGGATGCCGTGGCGCAGGCAGAGGGTTCATCGAAGCAGGAGGCGGAAACCGCCGCCGCCGCCATGCTGCTGGAGAAATTGCGTTGAACGAGATCATGCCGACCGAAGCCGACCCGTCACCCGATATGGATCGCCAGTCCTGCGGGCTCGTCGCGGTTGTCGGTGCACCGAACGCCGGCAAGTCCACCCTGGTGAACGCGCTCGTCGGCCAGAAGGTCGCGATCGTCAGCCCCAAGGCGCAGACCACCCGGGTGCGGCTGATGGGTGTCGCGATCGAGGGGGACGCGCAGATCCTGCTCGTCGATACGCCCGGCATCTTCGAGCCGCGCCGCAGGCTCGATCGCGCGATGGTGGCCGCCGCCTGGAACGGCGCGACCGATGCCGATCTGATCGCGTTGGTGATCGACGCCAAGGCCGGCATCAACGCCAGGCTGGAAGGGCTGATCGCCGGGCTGGCGGATCGGCGCGAGGCGCGTATCGTCATCCTTAACAAGGTGGATGTGACGCCGAAGGAAAAGCTGCTGGAACTAGCGGTGCGGCTGAACGAGGCGCTGGCCCCGGAGGAAATCTTCATGGTTTCCGCCGCGACCGGCGATGGCATCGCGGCGCTCAAGGCGGCGTTGGCCAAACGGGTGCCGGCCGGGCCGTGGCATTTTCCCGAGGATCAGGTCTCCGACGCGACCGACCGGATGCTGGCGGCGGAGGTAACGCGCGAGCAGATCTATCTCCAGCTCCATGCCGAATTGCCGTACGCCTCCGCCGTCGAGACGGAGAAATATGAAGAGCGCAAAGATGGATCGGTCGCGATCCACCAGCAGATCCTCGTCGCGCGCGATACGCAGCGCGCGATCGTCCTCGGCAAGCGCGGCGCACGGCTGAAAGAGATCGGCTCGCGTGCGCGTGCGGAGCTGGGCAATCTGCTCGGCAGACCGGTGCACCTGTTCCTCCACGTGAAGGTCAAGCCGGATTGGGAGGAGGATCGCGGCCTCTATCGCGATATCGGGCTCGATTGGGTCGATTGAGGCGTTGTCGGCGGCAGGGAGATACGCATGACCAATCCGCTGCCGACCGATCCGCTCGCCATCCTGCAATCGCTTATCGCCGCCTGGAACCGTGGGCAGGCGGACGCCGGCCGCGCCGATGACGGTATCACGCCCCATCTGGCGACGGCCAATCGCGACGGGGACGACCGGCTAGGTCGGATCGAGGCCCGTCTGGCCAATCTGGAGGCGGCGATGGTGGCGCTGGCGGCCGAGCGTGCCGAAAAGCGCGAGCGCAAGAAAAAGGCGAGACGGGATTGAGCCGTCTCGCCGCTTCGGGCCGTCAGCCCATGATCGGCTTTATTTCGTCTCGCTTCCCGGCGGGGTCATCATCTCGCGGCCGAAGCGGGTGATGAGTTCGCCGATCTTGCGGGCCTGGTCGACGCTACGGCTGCTCTGCTCGCGGACATAGTCGCCCTGCACCTTCATCAGGTCTGCCATCGATTTCGCGCTGGCGGCGGCACGCATCGCGGCGAAGGCCTCACGCGTGTTCTGCTCGGCCTGCTCCAGCACGGTCAGGCTCAGCGCCGATCCGTTCTCAGCAACCTTGGTGCCCGCGCCGCGCAGCGCATCGGTCGCAGTCTTGACCGGATCCCCCATCCCGCCGCCGGTGCCCGTTTCGTCCGCCATGATCGTCCCCTGTCGATATGTTGCCGCCATCAGCGGCATCCCTGATACGCGCGCGGCCCCGCCCCAGTTCCCTCAGGCCGCAAGCCCGCGCGCGCGCAGCAACGCGGCCTCGTCCGGCGCCCGGCCACGGAAGGCGACGAACGAGTCCATCGGATCGCGGCTGTCCCCGCGCGCCAGTATTTCTCGGGCGAAACGATGGGCGATGGCATGGTCGAACAGGCCGCCATCCTCGAACGCGCCGAATGCGTCGGCATCCAGCACCTCCGACCAGAGATAGCTGTAGTAAGCGCTGGCATAACCACCATCGAAGACGTGGGTGAAGTGCGCCAGCCGATGCCGCATGCCGATCGCGGGCGGGCAACCCAACCCGTCGAGCACGCGGCGTTCGTAGCCGGCCACGTCCAGCCGGCCAGGCGCCTCCCGATGCAGCGCCAGATCGACGAAGGCGGACGCGAGGAACTCCACGGTGGCGAAGCCCTGCCCATAGGTGTCCGCCCGGCCCAGCGCCGCGATCAGCGCATCGGGCACGCCGAAGCCTTGCAGCACCTCGGGCGCGACGATCCAATGCTCCATGAACTTGCTGGGGAACTCCACGAAATCGCGCGCCACGGCGGTGCCGGCAAGGCTCGGATAGGTCACGTCCGACAGGAGGGCATGGAGCGCGTGGCCGAATTCGTGGAAGAGCGTGCGTGCCTCGTCGATCGATAGGCGCGCATCCTCCCCATCCGCCCCCGCGGTGAAATTGGCGACGGTATAGACGATCGGTTGGACCCGCCCGTCCATCCGCTCCTGCACGGCCAGACTGCCCATCCAGGCGCCGCCATGCTTTTCGGATCGTGCGATATAATCGGTATAGAGGAGGCCGACGGGCGCGCCGCTCCCATCCTCCACCGCCCACGCCTGCACGTCTTGATGATAGACCGGCAGGTCGGGCCGGGGGGTGAAGACGAGGCCGTAAAGCCGCCGCGCCGCATCGAATGCCGCCCCGCGCACGCGGGCGAGCGTCAGATGTTCGGCGAAGGCCGCGCCGTCCAGCGCGTAGCGGCTCAACCGCACCCGCTCGGCATAATAGCGCCAGTCCCACGGTTGCAGCAGGAACCCGCCGCCGTCCGCCTCGATCAGGGCCTGCAGTTCGGCCTGCTCCTCCAGCGCTTTCCGCCGGGCCGGTTCCCACACGCGGCGCATCAGCGCCTCGGCGGCGTCGGGGGTGGCGGCCATGCTGTCCTGCAATTTGTAGTCGGCATAGCTGGCATAGCCGAGCAGACGGGCACGTTCGTCACGCAGAGTTACGATTTCGGCGATGATCGGGTTGTTGTCGTGCGCGCCGCCGTCGCAACGGCCGGTAAAGCCGCGCCACATCGCCTCGCGCACGTCGCGCCGGTCCGCGAAGGTCAGTATTGTCTCATAGTCGCCGCGTTCCAGCGTATAGAGCGCGCGGACGGCGTGGCCCTTGCGCACGGCGCGCGCGGCGGCGGCGCTGCGCGATGGGGCGGGCAGGCCGGCCAGCGCATCCTCGTCCAGCACCAGTTCCCATGCGGCGGCGGCGGCCATCACATTCTGCCCGAATTGCACGGAAAGCAGGCTCAGTTGCTTGTCGATCTCGGCAAGCCGCGCCTTCTCGGCAGGCTTAAGCGCCGCGCCGCCACGCATGAAGCCGTCGTAAGTCGTTTCGATCAGCCGCCGCTGCTCGCCGGTCAGATCGGCTTCATTACGGGAGGCCCAGACAGCGGCGATGCGGGCGAACAGCCGCGCGTCATGGCTGATCGCGGTGCCATGGGCGGTCAGCAGGAGCGAGACCTCGGCTTCGATCGCGCGGATACCGTCGTCCGATTGCGCGCTCGATAGCGTCCAGAACAGGCGGCGGATCCGGCCGAGCGTCGCGCCGGATCGTTCCAGCGGCGCCAGCACGGTGTCGAAGGTGGCGGGCGCGGGGTCGTTGGCGATGGCCTCGATCTCGGCTTGGCTCTCCGCGATCGCGATATGCAGGGCTGGCAGGAAATCCGCGGCCGCCACGCGATCGAACGGCGGCGCGTGGAGCGGGCCGGTCCATGGCGCCAGCAGCCTGTTGCCCTCCGCCTTATGCATCATCGGCCCCCCCTCGTCAGTCTGTCACCTCCTCCGTCTTTACCACGAAGTTGACGAGCGCGGCAGGGCCGAAGGCGGTGGTGAGCGCGGTGTCGGTCGCATCGCGCCCCTGCGCCATCAGGATGCGGCCGATGCGCGGGCGATTGTGGCGCGCGTCATAGGTGTACCAGGCGCCGCCTAGATAGACGTCGAACCATGCGCTGAAATCCATCGGCGCATCCACCGGGGGCACGCCGATGTCCCCCAGATAGCCGGTGCAATAGCGCGCCGGGATGTTCATGCACCGGCATAGCGTGACGGCCAGATGCGCAAAATCGCGGCACACGCCGACCCGCTCCTGATAGCCGTTCCAGGCGGTCCGGTCGCTGCGCGCATATTCATATCCGAACGTGATATGGTTGTGCACCCAGTTGACGATCGTCTCCACCCGCCCGCGGCCGTCGGTGATATGGCCGAACATGCCCCATGCGGCCTGCATCAGCCGGTCCGTCTCGCAATAGCGGCTGCCGAGCAGGAACAGCAGCGTCTCGTCTGGCAGATCCTCCACAGCCGTCTGCGGACCCCAGGGGGGCGGCACGTCGGGCAGGCCGTCATCCTCGATCGTGAAGTCGGCGGAGAGGGTAAGGCCGCCCGCCGGCACCGTCACGCGGGTGCAGACGTTGCCGAACGCATCGACGTAGTCGTACATCGGCACGTCGGGGCTGGCGGTCAACCGCTGGGGGGAGCGCAGATCCTTGTTGCGGCTGGGGTGAATGCTCAGCATCGCCAACATCGGCGTCGGCCGGTCGGTTTCGAAGCGGATGTCGTAGCCGGCGCGGATCAGCATGAGGAACGGCTCCCTGCCACCGCCTGGGCGGTCGTTGATGGTTCGTACGACTCTTCGAGGTCGATCTCGACGCTCACCGTCATCCCGTCCGCGCTGTTGGGCATGCCCGCCCATG
>CAJYJW010000208.1 GCA_913775025.1 uncultured Sphingomonas sp.
CGCGATCGGGGCAGGAGCAGGCGGTCGAGCAGCTTCTCGCCGGCATCCGCGCGGATGTGGAGCAAGAGACCGGCACCCGCCGCTGGTTTGGCTGCAAGCGGGACAAATCGACGTTCGAGATCTTCGAGACGTTCGACAATGAGGCGGGGCGCGAGGCGCATCTGGCGGGCGCGGGTGCTGCGCGGCTGATGGCGCAGTCGAACGCGATCCTTTCCGCGCCCGCTCAAATCGACAAGCTCGACCTGATGATTGCCAAGGAGATCTGATCGCAACGCCTTTGTCTCTGACGGCGGAGGCATAACTGAACCCTCCGCCCGAAGCAATGATGCGCCTTAGCCGAAACATCAGAGGGCTAGGGCGGAACGACTTGCGCTATCAATCGCGGCGTCGGCTGCGCCAAGCCGTCCGACATCGCTTGACGGCGCGGGCGGGATGACGCCATCGCACACGCAAAGGTCGTCAGGAGGACTTAGGGTATGGACGCCATCGTACGTGTAGATCCGAACATCGATCCGGCACGGTTCCGGCGGACGCTGGGCCATTATCCGACCGGCGTCTGCCTGATCACCGCGATCGAGCCGGATGTCGGCCCGGCGGCGATGGTGGTCGGGTCGTTCACTTCCGTCTCGCTCGATCCGCCGCTCGTCGCCTTCTTCCCCGACCGGTCGTCCACCAGCTGGCCGCGCATCCAGCGCGCCGGCCGCTTTTGCGTTCATGTGCTCGGCGTCGATCAGTTGGGCCTGTGCCAGCGCTTCGCCTCGAAGACAGGAGAGAAATTCGCCGGGCTGGACTATCGCTTGTCGACCGGGGGCTCGCCGATGATCGACGGCGTGGTCGCCTGGGTGGATTGTGAGATCGATGCCGTGCATGAGGCAGGCGATCACTTCATCGTCGTCGGCCGCGTCATCGAGCTGGACATGGTCGAAGGGAGCGAGCCGCTGCTCTTCCTGCGCGGCGCCTACGGCGGCTTCGCGGCCACGTTATAGCCTGGGGAGACGGAGACTGGCGCGCCCGACAGGGTTCGAACCTGTGGCCTGAAGCTTAGAAGGCTCCTGCTCTATCCAGCTGAGCTACGGGCGCTTGATCGGAAACATCGAGCCCTTTTGGTGATCCGCTGTTCCCATCCCAGACAGCGCGATCGATAGCTTTTCCATCGGAGGCGGGCAAGCGAGGCCCGGCGAAGCTTTTCACCATCGCGTCTGACGGGTGCGCGCGCTACGTTCCGCCCCATGACGACCGACGACGGACAGCCAAGGGCGGTGGACGCGCAGGCGCTGGGCGCGCGGCCGCTGCGCTATTTCGATCTGGTGATGGCGGCGTTCGTCGCGATCATGCTGCTGTCCAACGTGCTGGGCGCGGGCAAGGTGGCGCGGGTCGATCTGCCCGGCATCGGCGACTGGCCGTTCGGGGCCGGCATCCTGTTCTTTCCGGTCGGCTACGTGATCGGCGACGTGCTGACCGAGGTCTATGGCTATGCCCATGCCCGCCGCTGCATCTGGGTCGGTACGGCGGCGCTGCTGTTCATGGCGTTCATGGCGTGGGTGGTGGTCGCCCTCCCGCCCGCTGCCGACTGGGGCGGGCAGGCCGCCTACGAACAGGTGTTCGGGCAGGTGCCGCGCATCGTCTTCGCATCGATCACCGCATTCTGGGCGGGTGAGTTGACGAACGCCTACGTGCTGGCGCGCATGAAGCTGTTGACGCGCGGGCGGCACCTCTGGATGCGGACGATCGGATCGACGATCGTCGGGCAGGGGGTGGACAGCCTGATCTTCTATCCCCTTGCCTTCTACGGCGCGACGGGCTGGACACCGTCGCTGGTGCTGAAGGTGCTGTTGACGCAATGGGCGCTGAAGGTGGGGTGGGAGGTGCTACTGACGCCCGTGACCTATGCGGTGGTGGGCGCGTTGAAGCGGGGCGAGGGGATCGACGTGTTCGACGAACGGACGGACTTTACGCCCTTCCGCGCGCGGGTTTAGCGCCTTATTTGCCGCCGTCCCGCCCGTACACGTCGGGCAGGAAGGCGATGCCGCCCTCGGTCGGCGTGGCGGGCAGATAGGTGAGATAGACCGGCACCGGCTGATCCAGCGGCACCGCCTGCTCCGGCTTCTTCGGCCATGCCGACAGCGGCTTGCCGAGCAGCCAGCGGCCGAGCGCGGGCGCGTCTTCCAGTCGGACGCAGCCGTTGCTGAAATGCCGATCCGGTTTCGCCATCAGCGACTTGTCGGGCGTATCGTGCAGATAGATGCCCTGATCGTTGGGGAACATGAACTTCACCTTCCCCATCGCATTGTTGCCGCCGGGCAATTGCCGCAGCCGCACGTCCTGTTTGCCGGCGGCGACAGCCTCCCAGTCGATCGCGGACTGGGCGAGGGGGGCGGCATCGGCGGTCCAGTCGGACAGCGCCTCGTAACGGAGCGAGGCCAGCTTGGCGCCGCCCAGAACCTTCGGCGCGATGCGGCGGGCGGCCAGATCGGTCGGTACGTTCCAATAGGGATTCAGAATGGCGTAGCGCACGGTGCCGGTCAGCATCGGCGTCGGCGTTTCGACCGTGCCGGTAACGACGCGCATCGTGCCGCGCTGGCGGCCGCCCTCATAATAGAACAGCCGGGCCGAGGCGGCGTCGACCACGATATGGCGTACCCATGGCGATGGCAGCATCCGCGCGCGATCGAGGGATAGCGCGGCACGGCGGCGCTCGGCCGGGGTCAGCGCATCGCCGTTCCTCGCGATGGCATCGCGCAGGCGCAGGTAGAGCGGGTTGGACCAGCCGGCAACCTCCACCCAGGCGGGGAAGTCGCTGACGGAGGCGGCGGTGGCGAGCACGTCGGCCGGCCGCAGGCGGCTCGGTTTCAAGGCCGTGTCGACATAGGTCGTGGCGACCTTCACGGGCCGGCGGACATCGGCGACATACCGGGCGAGCGCGTTGGACAGCGCGATTTCCGCTTGGGCCACGGCGGCGGGATCCCTGGCCCTGGCCGCCGCGATCAGCCTCGCCAGCTTGGCGGGATCATATTTCGCGGCGTTCAGGCCATCGCGGTCGGACTGTTCCAGCATGGCGACGAAGGCCCCTGCCTCCGGGCCAATCTTTCCATCCGCCGCCCACAAAGGCCAGAAGCCGCGACCGGCATAGAAGGATCGCGATACGCCGCCGGCCTGCGCTCGGATGGCGACCGCCACGGCGCGGGTCTCGGCGGAGGCCTTGGGTGCGGCGATCTTGCCCGGCGTCGCGGCCTTGCGTGGCTGCGCGGCCTTTTTGGTGGTGTGCTTGCCGGCCGGAGCTTTCGAAACCCCGGTCTTGCGTGCGTGCGAGAGCGGAGCCGCCGGCGCGAGGGCGGGGGCCAGCGCCATCAGCAGAAGGGTGGGGATGCACGCATGGCGCATCCCCTCAAGCAAACGGCTCAGCCGCGCTCTCCCCGGCGGGTGGGCGGCGGGGGCGGCGGCGGCGGAGGCGGCGGCGGGGCCAGCGAATGGTAGATGCCGTCCGAGGTGTAATAGCCGTCCACGATGCCGTCGCCATCGCGATCGGCGGCGGTGCTGCCGGCAACCGCGCCCGGCGGAGGCGGAGGGGCCACGGCCACCGGCGGCGGCGGCGTCTTCGTGCAGGCGCCGAGCGCGAGGCCTGTCGCCGCGATCAATAGTCTGGACTGGAAACGCATCGGCGCTCCTCCCTCTCTTCTAGCGCCGACGGTCGGACCATCGGCGGGGCTGGCATCGGCC
>CAJYJW010000209.1 GCA_913775025.1 uncultured Sphingomonas sp.
CGCCGCCGTCGATCGCGCCGCTGATGCCGAGCGGGCCGAACGATATGAGCGTATCGTTATTCTGCCCGAAGCGCAGGCTGCCCGCGATCGTGCCGCCGTCCGCGATATAGGTGCCGGGGTTGAAGGAACGGCCGAACTGCGAATAGCCGAGATCGACCGAGCCCGTGATGGTGCCGGCGTTGGTCAGCGTGCCGCCGCCGATGCGGATCGCCTGGCCGGCCCCGCCGGCGATCGTGCCGCCGGCCTGGTTGACGATCTCCAGCCCGCCGGAATCCGCGCCGATCGCGACCGTGGCGGAGCTCGCGATGCGCCCGCTGTTGGTGATCGTATATTGGCCGAAATCATGCTGCACCGCGACGCCCGCGACATCGATGACGCCGCTGTTGACGAGGCTGCCCGCGCCATAGGCGCCGGTGGTGCGGATGCCGGTCGCCGCCGTGCCGCCCGCCGCCTGCACGATGCTGCCGCTGTTGACGATGGTGCGGACGTTCGCGATCCCGGTCACGCCGTCCAGCGTGATCGTGCCGCTGTTGATAACGGTGGTGCTGTTGTCAGGAGACGAGAAGCCGCCCGTGATCGCGGCGAACTGGCCGAAACCCTGCCTGTCGCGATCGGTGGCGATGATCGTGCCCGCGTTGGTGAAGCTGCTGCTGCCATCGAGCGCGACGACGGTGGCGGCCTGGCCGCTCGCGGCCTCGCGCGTCACGCTCAGGGTGCCGCGGCTAACGATTGTCAGCGCATTGCCCGCCGCCGTCTCGCCCGGCGCGTTCGTCACCGAGCCGACCTGGATGGCCGGGCCGCCCGCCAGCGTGATGTCGGCGGTGAGATCGACCGAGCCTTGACCCGCGAAGCGCAGCGCGGGGGTACCGGCCGCCCCGGTCAGCACCAGCGCCGCATTGTCGAACAGATCGTAGCCGATGCCGGCGAAGCCGGCGGGAAGCGCGATCGCCGTCGTCGTATCGCGGCGCGCGCGCAGCACCAGATTGGCGTTCGAGGCCGAGACGGTGCCGTTGATCCCCGCGAACCCGCCGCCCTCGCCCAGCTCCGCGACGAGGACATCGCCGCGCCCGAGCGAGAGGTTGCCGTTCAGCACGCCGCCCGCCAGCGCGAAGAAACGGTTGCCGCCGAAGAAGAAGCCGTTCTGCCCGTCGCCCAGAAAGACATCGCCGGTGATCGTGCCCGCGTTGGCGACGATGTTGTTGAAGGTGGCGAAGCTCGATCCCGGGCCCCGGGTGGTGATGGCCACCGCCCCGCCCGTCACGCTGCCGCCCGCCTGATTGTCGAGCGTGCCGTTGCTGCCGAGGACGACGCCCGTCTGCCCGCCCGTAATGGCGCCGCTGTTGGCGAGATAGCCGCTCAGTTCGACGCCGATGGCGCCGCCCTCGATCCGGCCCGCGTTGCTCTGTCCCGTGCCGAACGTGCCGCTCAGGCGCAGCGCGGTGCCGTTGATCGAGCGGATCAGCCCGGTGTTGGCCAGGCCAGCGCCGAACAGGGAGAGCGCGGTCTGCCCGGCGGTAATCGTGCCGCTGTTGAGGGCCGTCGCCCCGTTGAAACCCGTCAACGCCACGGCATCGCCCGCCCCGCTGATCGTGCCGCTATTTTCGAACCGGCGGAATTCGCCGAACCGCACCGCTGCGGCATCCGTTCCGGTCGCGATGATCGCGCCGGCATTGACGATCGTCGGTGCGCCGCCGCTGGTGAATTGGCTCGCCAGGATCGGCCCTACGCCGGTAAGCGTGGTGCGGTTCACCAATGTGCCCGCGCCGCTGACATAGAGCGTGCCCGATGCAGCGAACCCGTCCGCCAGCGTGGTGGTGACGCCGCTGTCCGGCGCGAATTCCAGCAACTCGAACGCGGTGGGCAGCGTGACGGGCGCGAAGACCGTCGCGTCGCTGGCGAAGCGCACGCGCGCCGTATCGGTGCCGCCGCCGCCGTCGATCGCGCCGGTGATGCCGTAACGCACCCCGCCGCCGCTATAGAGCCCGGTCAGCGTATCGTTGCCGTCACCCAGCCGGAGCGCGCCGACGATGCTGCCGGCGGTGCTGTCCACGCTGCTGCCGCCGAAGGAGGAGCCGCCCGTCGATACGACATCGCCGACGATGGTGCCGGCGTTGGTCAGCCGGAAGGACGCGCCGGTGATGATCGCGGTCGTGCCTGCGCTGGCGATGCGGCCTGTCGCCGCGTTCGTCAGGGTCAGCCCGTCCACGCTGGTGATGGCGGCGCCCGTTGCGCGGTTCTCGATCGTGCCGCTGTTCGTCAGCGTGCGGAAAATGGGAATATTGGCGAGGGTCGCGCCGGTGCTGGCCGACCCGATCGTGCCGCTGTTGGTGATCGCGCCGAAGACGGCGCCGGTCGTGCTGGTCCAGTCGATCGCGCTGCGGCTGCCGCCCTCGATCGATCCGGCATTGTCGAGCGCGCCGACCGGGCCGAGGATCGCGCCGATCGCGCCGCCTGAACGGTTGACGATCGACGAGAAGACCGCGCCCGCCGGATCGGTCGAGAGCAAAGCGATGCCGCCCGTGCCCGTGATGCGGCCGCTGTTGTCGATGCTGGCCGAGGCGAAACCCTGCTGATCCTGCCGGCCGACGACCACGCCGTTGGCCCCGGTCACCGCGCCGCCGGCATCGACCGTGAGCGCAAGCGACTGGCTTTGGAAAAAACTGTTGCCCGGCTGCGTGACGAGGCTGACGCCCGCGTTCGCGCCGCCATCCACCAGCCCCGCGACGGCGATGGAGACGCCACCGCCAAACCCGGTGCCCGAAGCGATCCGCACCGCCAGCGCATCATCCCCCGCGCCGCGCACGATGGCATTCTGCTCTACCGTCACGCGCGTGCCGAGGGTGGTGATGCGCAGCCCGTCGGCGTCGGTTCCGCTGCATGTGGTGGTGCCGTTCTGTACGGTCGGATCGGGGGCGCATTGGGCGAAGGCCGTGCCGGACATCATGATCGCCGCCAGCCCGCTGCCGATCAGCGCACGGGCCCGCACCTGCCGCCGCGGCGACATTCCGTTACAATCAGCCATAAGTACCCCCCCGATCATTACGCGCTATTCATGTTCGCACGGAATGTCGAGACAAGTTCTTGCCTTGGAATAAGGACAGGGTAATTTGGGGCGCCATGGCCGGGATGCCTGTAAATATTATGGCGCGGCCCTTGCCGCGCCGCGCCATCCTTTAGCCGACTTTACGGTCCGTCGAAAAAACGATCGCGGCGCGCGCCCCTTAGAACTTCGAGATCAGCGCCACTCCGCCGATCATCAGCGCCGCCCCCAGCGCGCGCATCGGGTTCATCGCGTGCTGCTCCATGCGCAGTAGGCCGAAATGATCGATGGCGAGGCTGGCGAGGATGTTGGCGGTGATCGTCACGCCGTTCACCGGCCCCGCGCCCAGTTTCTGGATCAGGATGAAGCCGGCGAACACCGCCACCGCGCCCACGATGCCGCCCAGCGGCGCCCACCACGGCATGGCCGCGAAATCGCCGACGCTGGGCAGCGGGCGCGGCATGCACAGGAACAGCCCCGCCGTCACGAACAGCACCAGCATGAACGAGATGGAGGTCGCCAGCCACGGGTTCTGGAGCGATTTGTTGAGCTCGCCGCCCATGGCGGCGCCCACCGCCTGCAACATGCCGGCGACGAAGATGAAGGGGAAGGCCCAGGCGCCGTTCATCGAATGATCCTTTTCAACCGAGCAGCAGGCGCGCACCCAGCGCGGCGAACAGAGCGAGCGGCATCGCGACGACGCCGACCTTGAGGAAGGTGAAGAAGCCCACATCCTCCCCCTCGCGGCGGATCACCTGCAACCACAGGATCGTGGCGAGCGACCCGGTGACCGACAGGTTGGGGCCGAGGTCGACGCCGATCAGCAGCGCATCGGTGACGAGGCGGGGCGGGTGCGCCTGGCCGATCGCGGTGGCGGCGACGAGGCCGGCGGGCAGATTGTTCATCAGGTTGCACACGAAGGCGAGGATCGTGCCCGATGCCGCCGCCGCCCGCACCGGATCAGCCGAGGCGGCGCGCAGCCAGCCGGCCACCATCGCGATCACCCCCGTCCGGTCCAGCGCCTCGACCAGCACGAACAGCCCGGCGACCAGCGGCAGCACCCCCCAGGAGACATGGCGGGCAAGAGACAGCGGCGATGCTCGCGCCGCGGCCGAGACGATCAGCGCCGTCAGGATGCCGGCGATCGCGGTGGGCAGGCCCAGTTCCTTGTCCAGCGCGGAGACGATCAGCAGCAACGCCGCCGTCGCGACGATCGCCGCGATCGATAGCTTGCCGCCGGTGGTGAGCGGTTCGCGCTCCACGTCGCAGGCGCAGTCGCCGGCGATGCGCGATCGCTCCATCCAGCGCAGCACCGCGAACGTCACCACGATCGAGGCGATCGAGGGTAGCGCGAACGACCCCAGCCACTGCCCCAGCGGCGGCATCTTGCCGCCGTACAGCACCAGATTGGCGGGGTTGGAGATGGGCAGCACGAAACTGGCCGCATTGGCGATCAGCGCGCAGGCGAACAGCAGGGGCAGCGGATCCGCCTTCGCCTTTTTCGCGGCGGCGAACACGGCGGGCGTCAGCACCACCGCCGTCGCATCGTTGGACATGAAGGTGGTGACGACCACGCCCGTCGCATAGACCAGCAGGAACAGGCGCGGGCGCGATCCTTTGGCGGCGTTGACGGCGGTGGCGTCGATCCAGTCGAACGCGCCATGCGCGCGCGCCGTCTCGCTCAGCAGCATCATGCCGATGAGGAAGAGATAGACGTCCAGCCCCTTGGCCACCGCCGCCCCCGCGGCGCCGACCGGCATCAGGCCGAACAGCACGAGCAGCGCCGCGCCGGCCACCGCCCAGATCCATTCGGGCCAGCGCATCGGCCGGATGATGACGCCCGCCGTGGCGAGGCCCGCGATGGCCCAGCTGGCGAGGGTGGCGGTGCTCACCATTTGCGGCCGTTGCGATTGGGGCCGAGCCCCGCGCCGATGATCCCCGCCTGCGGCCATGCGCCGACCGTATGACAATCCTGCCCGAGTGCCACGGGCGGGCCGCGTTTGGGGATCTGATCCACCGGCCGCGTCAGCACCTCCAGCACGTCGCGCGAGGCCCCGCAGGTGACGGTGACGAACGATACGCCCGGCGGCAACGCGACCTCGCCCCGCCACAGGCCGTCCGCCCCCGGCGTCATGGGGATGCCGTCCTCCCCGATGGGGGTGGCGGGCGGTACGGACCCTCGCCCGCCGTCCGTCGCATGCGCCGTCACGGTGTCGCCCGCATCGGCGGGGTGCGGCCGGGCGCTCCCCTGTAGAAGGCCGCCCGGCACGGGCGCGGTAAGGGATCGGGGGTCGTCCGCCATTCCGCGCCACGGGCCGTCCGCGCCCGGCGTGATCGCCAGGGCGTCGGCCTGTGCGGCGTGGCGATCGCGCCCGGCGCGATCGGCCGTCGCCCTGCCCGGTCCCATGCCGTCCGTCATCGCTTCGCCCACATGCAGCCGGGGCACCGCGTCGCTTCCCGCGCCGATCACCCGCGCCACGATGGTGACGGGGCCGGGGCGAGGTACCTGACGGGGGTCGGCGGGGCGGGTGACGAGGCGGCGGTCGCAGGGGGAGACGATCTGCACGTGCGGCCAGGGCGCATCCAGCCGGCGAAAGCGCCAGCTCGGCACGCCATCATGTACCGCCACGAAGGAAAAGCCCGGCCGCCCGCCATCCTCCTCGATCTGGCCGGTCGATCGGGTCGCGGCATAGATCACCCGGCCGTCGTTCAGCACGTCGTTATAATGGGTGTGGCCGGTATCGACGAAGGCGACGCCGCCATCGGCGAAGGCGCGCGCCACCGCCTCGCCATCCGCCGCCAGATCGCCGGGAAAGGCATGCATGAAGACGAGCGGCGGTTGCCCTTCCGCCGCCGCCCGCGCCAGCTCCTCGGCGATGCGGTTGCGGTGGTGCATCGTCAGGCGGAAATCGGGGCCGCCCGCCCCGCCCGAGACGATATCGAGGAAGATGCAGCGATGCCCGGCGATCACCTCCGTCTCAGGGCGGTTGGCGGGCGGGATCGCGGCCTCGTAATTGGTAAGGTCGCCGGGCTCCAGATCATGGTCGCCGGGGATGATCCGCCACGGGATCGACAGGTCGCCGAGCGCCGCCGTCAGCGCGGCATATTGATCGGGCGTGCCATGGTTGGCGTTGTCGCCGGGCAGGAACAGGAAGTCCGCCGCACTCCCGATATGCCGCTCCACCTGATCGACGATGGCGCGCAACCGGCCGAGGCTCTCCCACCCGTCCGCATCCTCCAGATGCAGATCGCCGACATGAACCCAGCCGATCGCCGCCACCATCGCTTCGTCCCGATCCGCCGGATTGCGTGGGGCACAACCCGGCAACATTTCGAAATATCCATGAGGCGGAGAAAGATCTGGCGACCTGTCACCAAGAACAGGTCGGTCGGCCCTTTGGCGAGATCTTGGGCGGCGCGAACCCTCTGTTTTTGTGGCAGGTCCGGGCGGGGATTGTCGTCGCCGGGTTTCATCACGCGATCGGCCCGCGCACCGTCGCCATCGGCAGGAACAGCCGTAGCGGGCAGGCGGCGCATCCAAGGCGGCAGGGAACGCCCGATGATCGGGCGGGTGCAACATCGTGCGCTCCACGTCGTGGCCGGCGCGATCGCCGGAACCGGGCGGGGCGGGTCTGCCCCCCATGGCCGGCAACGTACGTTACAAAGCCGTGCGATCCGACGGCGGGCAAGGGCCGCGCTGTGCCGCCGCCGGAACTTTACCCCCGCCCGTCCGCTCGCCGTGCATGGTCGATCCGCTGGCGGCGTTCACGCATAATCTGCTGCGTTACGGGAATACGCATGCCATCGCCGAGGCCGCCGATGCAGCCCCCGGCGATGCGGTGCTGAACGCCTGGGCCGCCGCCGCCGCGATGTTCGGCATGACGCCGGCGGGGCGGATCGCCGCGGCCCCCTGGCTCGCGCGCGCCCGGGCGGCGGCGGCGAGCGCGGACGAGCGGCTGCTGGCGGCGGCGGTTTCGGCGTGGAGCGAGGGCGACGAGGCGCGCGCCATCACCCTCCACCGCGAGCGGCTGCGCCTGCGGCCGGACGATCTGGCCGCGCTCAAGCTCTGCCAGCTCCACCACATCAACCTCGGCGATTTCGCAGGCATGCTGGAGACGATCCGGGCGGTCGCACCGCATCATTCGGACAATCATTATGTGCTTGGGCAACTGGCCTTCGCGCTGGAGGAGACGGATCATGTCGCCGAGGCGCACGAGACGGCGGCGCGCGCCGTATCGCTGGCGGCGGCGGCGGGCGCGGACGATCCGTGGTCGGTCCATGCGCTCGCCCATGTCCACCACCACAGGGGCGACCTGCCGGCGAGCATCGCGCTGATCCACGATCACGCCGCCTTGTGGGCGCGCTGCGGCACCTTCATGGGCGTGCACGCCTGGTGGCACGCCGCCATCGCCGAACTGGATCTCGACCGGGCGGGCGCGGCGCTGGCGCTGTACGACGCCCATCTCGCCCCCGCCGACCCGGAATGCGTGCAGAGCCTCGTCGCGCGCATCGCGCTGCTGGCGCGGCTGCATCTGCGCGAGGTGGACGTGGGCGACCGCTGGTGCCCCTTGCGCGATGCGATGGCGGAGCGTGCGGGCGACGGGGTGAACGGCTTTCTCGACGTGCATTATCTCTACGGCCTGGCGCTGGCGGGCGAGGGCGCGCGCGCCGCCGGGGCGGCGGCGCGGATCGGCGGGCTGGCGGCGGAGGCGGCGCGCGCGCTGATCGCCGATCCTGCGGGCGACCCGGCCCGCGCCGCCGGGGCGCTCGGCGGCTTGGGGGCATCGCTGCACCGGCTGGGCGGCAGCCACGAGCAGCGCGAGCTGTACGAGCTGGTCGAACTGCACGCCGCGCTGGCGGCGGGGCAGGGCGGGCATGCGCGCGCGATCCTCTCGCGCCGGTTCGATACGCGCCCGGCCTGGCAGAAACGGTTGCTGACGGGCGACGGGGCTGGGCGGCGATCGCCGATGGCGGCGGCGATCCCGGCCTGATCGGGCGCGGTAGCGTTCACGGGCCACAGGCAAAGCTTATGGATACCATCTGATACTAACAGGATATCGCGTAGCTATCGGCGGGTGCGGTAGCAGCCTCGGATCCGCATGGGCTATCCTGGTGGTATCCCGATAGTAGCCTCAGGCTATCCCTGCATATGTTCGACGGGAGGGGCCGGATGAACCCGCCCCTCCCTTGGCGCTTACTTCTTGCGCGCGCGCTTGGGGGCGGCGGCGGCTTCGGCGTCGATCTCCTCGTCGGGCTGGTCCTCGCCCGCCTCGGTCAGCGCCTCGCCCAGCGCCTTCAGCTTGTCCTGCGACTTGTCCGCTTTCTCGGCGATCTTCGTGGTGGCGGCGCCGAGGCGGTGGAGCAGCGCATGCACCCGGTCGCTGTCGGGCGCGTCCTTTTCCAGCTGCTTGCGGAGCGACTGGAGGTCGCGCAGGATGCCCTTGGATCCGGGCACGTCGAGATCGGCGAGCGCCGCCTCCCAATCCTCGATCATGTCGGCGCCCTTCGCCGGCTTCGTTGCATCAAGCCCGCGATTGATCGCGTTCATCGTACCGGCGAATTTCACAGCCATCGACATCATCCTTTTACCGGGGTTCGGCGCTGTCGAAAACGAGGCGGTCGGCGCAAGTGTCCGGATTGGTTCGGGAATATTTCCGCCATCGCGCCGCCATCCGATCGGGCGGCGGATGCAGACGCGGGCGCGCGTTTCGCGTATCGGCGGTGTCGTCGCATCGCCCCGGAGCCGCAGGATGGACCAGACCCCCGACCGGCCCCGCCCGCCCGCCGCCCGCATCCTGATCGTGCTGCACGACTTTTCCGGCGGGGGGAGCGAGCGGGTGGCGATCCGGCTGGCGAACGCCTGGGGCCGCGCCGGCCGCGAGGTCACGATCCTGTGCGGTGACGAGCGCGGCCCCGCCCGGGCGCTGGTGGGGGCGGGGGTGCGCGTGGCGGCGCTCGATCCGCCGATCGCACGCGGGCCGTTCTCGCGCCTGCGGCTGGGGCGGGCGCTTGTCCGGCCGGTGGCGGATATCGCGCCGGACGTGCTGTTCGCCCCCGGCAACTTCCATCTGCCGGTGCTGGCGGCGCTGGCGGCGGGATGGCGCGGCCCCCGCCCGGTGATCGCCTGCAAGCTCAGCAACCCGCTGGAACGGGCGGGGCGCGGGGCCTTGCGCCAGCGCCTCTTCGCCCGCTCCGTACGGGCGACGACGCATCCCGTGGACCTGCTCGTCGCCATGTCCCCCGCGCTGGCGCGGGAAGCGGCGCGCGTGTTGCGCCGGCGGGACATCGCCGTGGTGGCGGAGCCGACGCTGGACGACGAAGCGCCGCCCGCCGCCGTGCTGGGATCGTCGGTCGGTGCCGGTTCGCCATCCATCATCCCCCCATCCGCCCCCATGCAGGCCACGGCGGCGAGTGGTTCCGCTTCTGTGCGGCCCCGCGCTGACCCACCCGTCTTCCCGCCGGAGCCGATGCCGGGCATCGCTGATCCGCTTTTGCCGTCCGCGTCGGGGGAAATGGCGGGCGCTGCCGCTCCACCCCTGGACGTCGGCCATCCGATCGCACCGGTAACGGGCGTTCCGCCGCCGCCCGCCATCGTCTGCATCGGCCGGCTCGTGGCCCAAAAGCGGTTCGATCTGGCGATCGCCGCCTTCGCGCTGCTGCCCGATCGTAGCGCCACCCTCGCGCTGGTGGGGGACGGGCCGGATCGGGCGGCGCTCGCCGCGCAGGCGGCGCGGCTGGGGGTGGCGGATCGGGTGCGCTTCGCCGGCCATGTCGCCGATGTGGCGGGCGAACTGGCGCTGGCCGACCTGCTCCTCTCCACCTCGGCGTACGAAGGCTATCCGGCGGTGCTGGTGGAGGCGCTGACGGCGGGCGTGCCGGTGGTCGCCACCGATTGCTCGCCCGCCATCCCCGAGATCATGGCGCACCCCTCGTTCGGGCAGGTGGCGGCGGCCGACCCCCGGGCGCTGGCCGATGCGATGGCGCGGCAATGCGCCCGCCCCCGGCCCGATCCGGCGGCGGTGGCGCAACTGGCCGACCGCCACCGCATCGGCCCCGCCGCCGCCGCGTGGCTGGCGCTGTTCGACGATGCGGTGGCGCGGCGGGGCTAGCCAGAGAAACGCAGGCATCATCCCGTCAGCCCCCCGCGCCGACAAGCAGCGCCCCCGCCCGATGGAACGCCCGCCCGCCTGCCGCGTCCGAGCCTGCATGAACCCGCCCGTCGTCGATAATGCCGCGCATGTCGTGCAGCTCGCCCTCACGCCCATCTTCCTGCTGTCGGGGGTGGCGGCGTTGCTCAACGTGTTCTCCACCCGCCTCGGCCGGATATCGGATCAGGTGGACAGGCTGGCGGACGCCGCGCACGGCCGGTCGCCCCGGCTCGCCCGGTTACGGCTGCGCTCGCGCGTGCTCGATGTCGCGGTTCTGTCGGCGGCGCTGGCAGGCGGGCTGACATGCGCGGCGGCGCTCACTTTGTTCGTCGGCGAGATACGGTCCGGGGGTGCGGGCCGGTTGCTGTTCGTGCTGTTCGGCGGGGCGCTGGTCTGCGCGATCACCGCGCTCGCCGCCTTCAGTTGCGAGCTGATCCTGGCGGGACGCGGCGTGCGCGACAGGGCGGACGGCGGCGGCTGAGGCGGATCAGCCGCCCAGCCAGTCCTCGCAACGCAAGCCGTCGACGCGGGTGAATTCGCGCAGGTTCCCGGTGACGACGGTCAGGCCGCGGCTGCGGGCATGGCCGGCGATCAGCGTGTCGTAAGCGCCGATGCCCATGCCCCGCCGCTCCAGATCGGCGCGTATGTCGCCGGCATGGGCGGCGGCCGCCTCGTCGAGATCCAGCACCGCCAGGCGGGCGGCGAAGCGCTCCACCCCGGTGCGCGTCTCGACCGGGCGCGCCGATTTCGCCGCGCCGACGAGCAGCTCGTAGAGGATCACGGTGGAGATGCACAAACCGTCCGCCTCGGCGTTGAACCGCGCCCGCAGCGCCTGCGGCCGATCGCGCAGCACGCGGATGCACAGGTTGGTGTCGAGCATGTAGCGCAGCATCAGAAGGCCTCGCGCGCGTCCGCCTCCGGCTGTTCGCGCGCGCCCAGATCGAGGCCGGGGGCGGCGAAGATATCGTCCCAGCAACGGTCGGCGGGCACGATGATCCGCCGGTCGCCGTCGCGCAGGATCGTCACCTCGCGCACGGTATCGGCGAAGGCCACGTCCCTGGGCAGCCGCACCGCCTGGGAGCGGTTGGATCGGAACAAGGTGGTGCGGGTCATGCGGCCTCCATGGGGATATACATTTTGTATATCCTGTTCACAGGGTCAAGGCCTGGCCCGTGCCCGCCAATTATTTCGCAATGTTGCTATAAATTCATCGTCCTGTCGCTGCGGTTACATCGCTTGTGTGGCGTCTATGGGCCATGCGCATCGGATTCCTTTTCAATCATGATCAGGTGCATCAGGTGGCGCATGCGCTGCCGATCGCGCTGGCGCTGGCGCGCGCCGGCACCGGAGACGAGATCCTCGTCGCCACCACCAACGATCGGCTGGCCGCCGAGGTGATCCGCCTCGGGCAGGGGCTGATCGGGCATGAGATCACGCTGGTGAAGCTTGGCCTGTCGCCCCGGTCGCGGCTGGCGGCGGGGCTGCTGGAACGGGCGGTGCCCGCCACCAAGCTGCTGATCTATCGCGACAACCTCGATTTCTTCCGTTCGCTCGACATGCTGGTGGTGGCGGAGAAGACCTCGCTGGTGCTGAAGACGCGCTACGGGCTCGACCGGCTCCGCATCGTCCATACCCGCCACGGCGCCGGCGATCGCGCGATCGGCTTCGACAAGGCGAGCGCCGGCTTCGATCATGTGCTGGTGTCGGGCCACAAGATCCGCGACCGGCTGGTGGCCGAGGCGAAGGTCGATCCGACGCGCATCTCGATCGTGGGCTATCCCAAGTTCGATATCGTCGATCCCTATCAGGGCGGCTTCGCCCGTGGGGACGGGCGGCCGGTGGTGCTCTACAACCCGCACCCCTCGCCGCATCTCTCCTCATGGTTCAAGATCGGCCGGCAGGTGCTCGACTGGTTCGTGGCGCATGAGGACTATCAGCTGATCTTCGCGCCGCACGTGATGCTGTTCGAGCGGCCCTTCGTGCTGACGGTGGACCGGATGCGGATCGACCGGCCCGGGCGGATCGCCGAGCGCTATCTGCGCGCGCCCAACATCCGCATCGATCTGGGCAGCCGCGCCTCCACCACCATGGCCTATACCAACGCCGCCGACATCTATCTGGGCGACGTCAGCAGCCAGGTGTATGAATTCCTCCACCGCCCGCGCCCGTGCGTGTTCCTGAACCCGCACGGGGTGGATTGGGCGGGCGACGCCAATTACGCCCACTGGCAGGCCGGCCCGGTGATCGCGGGCGCGGGGGATCTGGGCGAGGCATTGCGCGCCGCGCAGGATCGCCACGCGGATCTCTACCGCCCGATCCAGCAGCGGATGGTGGACTACAGCTTCGATCTGACCGATGAACCGTCCGCCATGCGGGCGGCGCGCGTGCTGGCGGGCCTGTGCGGCCACGCCATGCCGGCGCACGGGCAGGAGAGACGACGGGTTCATGCCTGACGACAACGGCGGCGGACGGGGGATCGTCCGCCGTATCTACGCCAACCTCGGCCTGCTGCTGGGCGGCAAGGCGGCGGCGGGGCTGATCAGCCTGGCCTATATGGTGCTGGCGGCGCGCGCGCTGGGGCCGGCCGATTACGGCGTGCTCGTGCTCGTCCACGGTTTCGCGATGACGGTGGGCGGGATCATCGAATTTCCCGGCTGGCACGCGGTGGTGCGCTACGGCGCGCAGGCAAATGACGCGCGCGATCCGGCGCGGCTGGTGCGGCTGCTGCGCTTCACCGCGCTGGTGGAGGGGGCCGGCGGCCTGCTGGCGGTGATCGTCGCGGCGGTGCTGGCGCCGATCCTGGGGGCGCGGCTTGGCTGGTCGCCCACCGCCATCGCCTTCGCCGGGCCGTACAGCCTGGCGGTGCTCGCCTCGATCCGATCGACGCCGGCGGGCTATCTGCAGCTGGCCGGGCGGTTCGACCTGTTAGGCGCGCACAATATCGTCTCGCCGATCGTGCGGTTGGGCGGCGCGGGGGTGGTGCTGCTGCTGGGCGGGGGCCTGCACGGCTTTCTCGTCGCGTGGCTGGCGGCGGCGCTGGCCGAATGGGCGGCGATGTGGGCGATGGGCGCATGGGTGGCGCGCGCCACGATCCGCGGCCACCGGCTGATCGGCCGGCCGGGGCGGGCGGTGGCGGAAAACCCCGGCATCTGGCGCTTCATGATCGGTGCGAACGCCGACATCACCTTCGGCGAACTCGCCGGCCGCATCGCGCCGCTGATCGTCGGCTGGGTGCTGGGGCCGGCGGCGGCGGGGCTCTATGCCATCGCCCAGCGGGCGACCGTGGTGATCGCGCAGCCGGCGCAGATATTGGGGCAGGCGGCCTATGCGGAACTGGCGCGGATGGTGGCGGCGGGCGGCCACGGGCAGCCGGTGCGGGCGGCACTCGGCCGGTGCATCGCCATCGCCGTCGCCTCCGCGCTGCCGGTGCTGGCGATATTGCTGCTGTTCGGACGGGAGATCGCGGTGCTGATGGGCGGCCCGGCCTTCGCGGGCGCGGCGGGCGTGATGGGCTGGCTCACCGCGTCGCGCATCGTGCTGCTGGTCGCCCCGCCGTGCAGCGCGGCGCTGGTGGCGCTGGGCCGCCCCGCGCTTTCGGTGGTGGCGAACATGGCGAGCGGCCTGGGGCTGCTCCCCCTCCTCCCGCTGCTGATGCTGCGGCTGGGGCTGGCGGGGGCGGGCGTGCAGGCGCTGGCGCAGGCGCTCCTCGCCTCCGGCCTGCTCGTCTGGTTCGTCGTGCGCGAGAGCGACGGCCGCGCCGCCCACCGGCTGGCGCACGCGGGATAAGGTGCGGATCGCCTACATAATCAATTCGGTGGAGGGGGGCGGGGCGGCAGCCCCCGTGCCCGCCGTCACGCAGACGCTGCGCGAGGCGGGCTGTACGGTCGAGCTGTTCGCCCTCACCCGGGCGGATGGGCGCGGCCTGCCCGCGATGGAGGCGTCCGGCCTCACCGCCCATGTGCGGGCGGGGGGGCGCAAGGATCATCTCGCGGCGCTGCGCTGGCTGGACGGGCAGATGGCGCGCTTCCGCCCCGATCTGCTCTGGACCTCGCTGACCCGCGCCACTCTGCTCGGCCAGATCGTGGGCGCGAGGCGGCGCGTGCCGGTGGTGAGCTGGCAGCATGCCGCCTGGCTGAAACCGGCCAACCGCTGGCTGCTGCGGCGGATGCGCGATCGATCGATGCTGTGGGTGGGCGACAGCGCCACCGTGACCGACGTGACGATCGAGCGGCTGGGGATCGCGCCCGACCGCATCATGACATGGCCGCTGTTCGCCGCCCGCACCGATGGCCCCCGCCCGCAGCCGTGGGCGCCGGGCCAGGCGGTGCGGATCGGCAGCCTCGGCCGGCTGCACCCGGTAAAGGGCTATGACGTGCTGATCGACGCGCTGGCCCTGCTGCGCGCGCAGGGCTTTGCGCCCCCCGCCCCCTTCACCGTCACCATCGCGGGCGACGGGGCGGGGGCGGCGGCGCTGGCGGCCAGGGCACAAGCGGCGGGGGTGGATGCGATCCGCTTCGCCGGTTTCACCGATCGGCCGGGGGATTTCCTCGGCACGCTGCACCTCTACTGCCAGCCCTCGCGATCGGAGGGGCTGTGCATCGCCGCGCACGAGGCGATGGCGGCGGGCCTGCCGGTGATCGCCTCGGCGGTGGGGGAGATGCCGCGCAGCATCGTGGAGGGCGAGACCGGCCTCACCGTTCCCCCCGCCGATCCGCCGGCGCTGGCGGGCGCGTTCGCCGCGTTGCTTGGCCACCCGGCGCGGCTGGCGGCGATGGGCGAGGCGGCGCGCGCGCGCACCCTGGACCGTTTCGGAGAGATCGCGTTCGCGCAGGCGGGGCGGGCGATCTTAACGCGCGTGCGTGACGGAACTTCGAAAAATCCCAGGATTTAAGCGGATGTTCTTTCCCTAACAGGAAAGTAACGAGTATTGTACGGTAGCGGACCAAAACCTCCGACTGTCCCATTTGAGGATTTTCCCCGATTTGGTGGGATTGACGGACTATTAATGCCCAATTAACCCACCAACCTGTGTGGGTGGGTAATATCCTCATGGCCGTCAGGCCTTCGTAGAAGGAATAGAGTATGCGTTTGTCCATGATGGTTCTGACGGGCGTGGTGGCCATGGCGGCCTCGTCCTCCGCTTTCGCCGCAACGGTTGTGGATGGCACGGTCTCGTCCGTAGCGACGTTCAACCCGACGGTTTCGCTGACCAGCAACCCGTCGACCTACACCGCCAACGGCGGCACCTTCAACATCTCCGGCACCGGCGGCTTCTCCGGCATCAGCGGCACGACCGGTGCGCTGAAGGGCACGCTGTCCTTCTCGCAGTCGGTCGGCAACACGATCGCGCAGTCGGTGAGCAACTTCTTCACCTTCAACGACAAGGCGGGCAGCACCTACAGCTTCTCGGCTGACAGCGTCCGCACCGATGCGTTCGTGAACGACTCCGCCACCAAGAGCGGCACGCTGTTCGTGCTCGGCAACGTGCTGAACAACAGCCTCGGCCTCACCTCGACGCCGGCCTCGCTGACGGTGCAGTTCAACAGCACCGGCAACTCGGCCTACTCCTCGGCGCTTTCGCTCTCGGTTCCGCCGATCGCGGGTGGCGTGCCTGAGCCGGCGACCTGGGCGATGATGGTCATCGGCGTGGGCGCCATCGGTGGCGCGATGCGCCGCCGCCAGAAGGTCTCGACGCGCGTCTCGTTCGGCTGATCCTTCGAACCTAAAGGCAAGGGCCGTCGATCGGGGGATCGGCGGCCCTTGTCATGTCCGGCGTACGGCATCGCCGGTCGCGGCTCTCGCGCCCGATCGTTGTCCGCCGCCTACCGCCCCCTTGCCCACCCCCGCCGGATATCGGCCAGCAGCCCGGCGGGCGAGAGGAAGCGGCGCTTCGCATCGACCAGCGTCACCGGCCCACAGGCGGAAAGCGTATGCAGCCCATCGGTGAAGGGCGCGGCGGAGGCAGGGGCGGTCATCGGCGCGCCCACCTCCGCTGCGAAGGCGTCGGGCGTCAGCGTCGTGATCGTCAGCAGCCGCAACGCCCCGCCATAGCCGTGCGTGCAATCCTGCACCGGTAGCACCGGGCGCCCGTTCAGGATCATCGCCGTGCCGCCGGGGCGCGCGCTCGCCCGGTCGATCCGCACCGGGTTCAGCGGGTGGAGCGTCCACGGCCCTTGCAGCCGATCGGCGTAAGCGACGTGGAGGTGGCTCTGCCGCGCCGCCTTTCCCCAGGATGCGGCATAGAACAGCCACCAGCGGCCATCGTGGAACAGCGGCGTCGCATCCACCGCCGGCCCGTCCAGATCGAAGCCCGCCGCTTTCTCCCAGCGGACCGGAAAATCGACGGCGCGATACAGCGTCAATGTGCCGGAACGGAACGCCTCGGGCAGCATCCACGTCTCGCCGCCATGCTCGAAGACCTGCGGGTAGCTGAGGTGCCACGGCTCGATCAGGCAGGGCCGGCGATCGATAAGGGCCAGATCGCGATCGAAGCGCAGCACGTCGATGCGGCCGATGCGGTCGCGATAGTCGAACGCCTCGGCGAACAGGTGCAGCATCCCATCCCGCCACAGCCCGAACGGATCGGCGAGGAAGGTGAGCGGCGGCCCCGCCGGCAACCACGCGACCGGCACGTCATCCAGACTGCCCCGTGCAACGATTTCGGCGGCGGCCATGCGGGCGATCCCGACCCGCCACAGGGTTTTGTGCAGGCCCATGCCTTCTGCTCCGCTTCGTCGGCAGGAAAGCGCTAGGCTACGGCGGCGCGGAAGGGAATGATTGCGGGCGGGGGATTTTAGCTGCAAGCCGCCGCCATGACGTGGTTCGAGCAACTCGGCATCCCGATTCCGATCGTGCAGGCGCCTATGGCTGGCGTCGCTACGCCGGAGCTGGCGGCGGCCGTCTCCAACGCCGGCGGCCTCGGCTCGATCGGCGTCGGCGCGACCGATGCCACCGGCGCGCGCGCGATGGTCGAGGCGACCCGCGCCCGCACCGATCGGCCGTTCAACGTCAACCTGTTCGTCCATGCGGCCGCCCGACCCGATGCGGCGCGCGAGCGGCGATGGCTGGCGGCGCTGCGGCCGTTGTTCGAGGCGCAGGGCGCCGCGCCGCCGGACGCGTTGCGGACGATCTACACCAGCTTCGCCGAGGACGCCGCGATGCTGGCGATGCTGGTGGCGGAAGCGCCGCCGGTGGTCAGCTTCCACTTCGGCATCCCGACGGCGGACCGCATCGCCGCGCTCAGGGCGGCGGGCTGCACGCTGCTCGCCACCGCGACGAGCCTAAGCGAAGCACGACGGATCGAGGCGGCCGGCATCGACGGGATCGTGGCCCAAGGCTGGGA
>CAJYJW010000210.1 GCA_913775025.1 uncultured Sphingomonas sp.
CTGCAGCATCGACCTACATCGCCAACCCGCCCTATTTCGAGGGCATGGAGATGACGCCGAAGCCCGTCACCGACATCATCGAGGCGAAGCCGCTCGCGATCCTGGGCGACTCGATCACCACCGATCACATCAGCCCGGCAGGCTCGATCAAGGCCGACAGCCCGGCGGGCAAGTGGTTGCAGGAGCGTCAGGTCAGCCGCGGCGACTTCAACAGCTACGGTGCGCGCCGCGGCAACGACAATGTCATGGTGCGCGGCACCTTCGCCAACATTCGCATCAAGAACGAGATGGTCCCGGGCGTCGAGGGCGGCATGAGCCGCTACGACGGCGAGGTCATGCCGATCTACGACGCGGCGATGCGCCACAAGGCGGATGGCACGCCGCTGGTCGTGGTCGCGGGCAAGGAATATGGCACCGGCTCGTCGCGCGACTGGGCGGCGAAGGGCACCAACCTGCTCGGCGTCCGCGCGGTCATCACCGAGAGCTTTGAGCGTATCCACCGCTCGAACCTGGTCGGCATGGGCGTGCTGCCGCTGCAGTTCGCCGAAGGCGTGACCCGCCAGACCCTCGGCCTGACCGGCGACGAAAGCTTCACGATCCAGGGCGTTGCGAACCTGCGCCCGCGCCAGGACGTGGAAGTCATCCTGACCCGCGCCGACGGCTCGACCGAGACGTTCCTGACCAAGTGCCGCATCGATACCGTCAACGAACTGGAATATTTCCTGAACGGCGGCATCCTGCAATATGTGCTGCGCAAGCTGGCCGCATAAGCGCCGGTAACCGGCAAAGCACGGGCCGTGTCTCCGATCCGGGGACGCGGCCCGTTTCGTATGGGGGGAGCGGGCCATGGCAGGCATCACGGTCATCACGGTGTTCCACAACCGCGCCCACCGGGTACGACCGTCGATCGAATCGCTGCTGGCACAGGATTGCGAGGACGTGCGGATCGTCGCGATCGACGACGGATCGCGCGACGATACGCTCGCCGAACTTCGTGCCCTGTCCGCGCCGAACCTGACCGTTATATCCCAGTCGAACAAAGGCTTCACCGCGACGATGGCGGCGGCCTGCGCGGCGGCCGACACCGACTTCATCGCCGTCCACGGCGCGGGCGACGAAAGCCTGCCCGGGCGCCTCCGCGCGCAACGCGACTTCCTCCTCGCCCACCGCCAAGTCGTCGCGGTCGGCTGCGCGATCGAGAATGTCGAGGAGGGCGGCAAGGGCTATGTCATCCGGCCCGCCCAGCCGATCCGCAAGGGGCCGATGATCGCCGGCTTCGGCATATCGCATGGCGAGGTCATGTTCCGCCGCTCGGCCTATCTGGCGGCGGGCGGCTATCGCCCCTTCTTCCGCGTGGCACAGGCGACCGACCTGTTCCGGCGGATGAGCCGGATCGGCGATTTCGGCTATGTCGACCAGCTATTGTACCGCCGCTTCCTGTTCCGCGACGGCGTAAACGCCTCCGCCGCCAAATTCGCTGAACACGAACTATATTCGGCGATAGGCCACGACGCCTTCGCCGACGCGCTGGCAAGCGACGTAACTGCCGACGTCATCGACCGGCACGGCGTCCTCGCCCCCTCTTACATGCCGCGCTCGAAGAAGATCGCCGGCGGCCTCGCTCGCGCCGCCGTCGTCCATTGGCTACAGGGCGATGATCGCATCGCCCGACACCTCGCCCGCCGCTCGCTGGCCGAGAAGCTGACGCTTCGCGGCGCGATCGTCGCCACCCAGTTGCTGCTCTCGACCATCGGCCTGCGCGATGCGATGCAGCGTCTGGCGGTGAAGACCAATCGCGGGCGCAATGAATATGCGCTCGCCCGCTTCTATCGCCCGCCCGCCGGGAAATAGCAAATCAGCCGCCCCCAATACCCCGCTTTCCTACAGCGAACGGCTTATCCTATCATCGACGGCGCTCTTTCAAAGGTCCGCTCAAAAGCCCGGTCGACAGGCCGAAAGCACCTCGCCGCGCAATGCTGCACGAGTGTGAACTTTGTGAACTTTGGACCTCAAACCCCGCCCCGCGCGCGGCGGGGCAGGGGGTGCCGCTTACTTCTGGCAGGCGACGATCGCCTCGATCACCGCCAGCGTTTCCTGCGGGTCGCGGATCTTGACCGTGTCCATGCCCGCGGCCTTCGGCGCATAATCATTGCCGCCGGGGAAGATCGCGTCGCCGATGAACAGCATGTCGTCGGTGGCGATGCCGCTGATATCGGCCAGCTTGGCAAGGCCGGTCGCCTTGTCGACGCCTTCCTTGGTGATGTCGATCGACGTCGCGCCGCCCATGTTGATCGACAGGCCCGGCAGGCGCTGCTTGAGATCGGCCTGGATGATCTTGCGCTTCTCGAACTTGGGGTCCCAATGTTCCTTGGCGTCGATCGGCGCCTGCTGGCCGAGGGCCGAGAAGGTGATCTGGCTGCCGCGATCCTCGATCCGCTCGCCCCAGGTCTGCTCGGGCACGAAACCGGTCGCCTCCAGCGAGGCGTCGAACGCCTCCAGGATCTTGGCCTTGGTCGCATCGTCGAACAGTTCGGCATAGACCGGGGTCCACTGGCCGTCCTGATAGGTGTAGAGCTTGGTGCCGGTCGTCGGCATCAGCCACAGCTTGGTGCGGTCGGCGCGCTCGGGCAGGCGGCTGGCGACCTGCTTGTCGAACTGCGGCCAGTCCCCGCCGGAGATGACCGCGACATGCGCCACGGTCAGCAGATCGGCCAGCGCCTCGCCCATATCGTCCTTCAGCGGCTGCTTGCTTTCGGCCAGCGTGCCGTCGAGATCGAAGGCTACGAGTTGCTTCATGAGTGGTGGTCCCCGTTCAGAATGATGGTGTCGATGGCGTGGGCG
>CAJYJW010000211.1 GCA_913775025.1 uncultured Sphingomonas sp.
CGGGGCGCATCCTGATATATTCGCAGACCGCGCAGCGCATCCCGCAGCCGTTCTGGCGATGCTGCGGTCTGGTTGCGCACAATTTCCAGAAACAGGGGAAGCGGGCGGGGCCTGTGTTGCGCTGCGGCAAGCCCGTGTGCTATTCCAGCCTCATCACGCGGAAGGGACCGGCTTGTGGCTAAATCGTCTGGCGCATCAGGAACGGTCATAATCAAGAAGTACGCGAACCGCCGGCTGTATAATACGGAAACATCAAGCTACATCACGCTGGAGCATCTTGCCGTGATGACGCGCGAGGGCCGGGATTTCAAGGTGATCGACGCCAAGAGCGAGGAGGACATTACCCATAATGTCCTCACGCAGATCATTATGGAGGAGGAGAACCGGGGGCAGACGATGTTGCCCGTAAGCTTCCTGCGTCAACTGATCTCCCTGTACGGGGATTCGATGCAGTCCATGGTGCCGCAATATCTTGAGGCGTCGATGGAATCCTTCCGCCGCAATCAGCTACAGTTTCGCACCGCGATGGAGGGCGCCTTCACCGGTGGCCCGTTCGCGGGTGGGCCGTTCGCCGAGATGGCGAAGCGCAACCTTGAGATGTTCGAGGTCGCGGCCAAGGCCTTCAAGGCATCGACCGAGAAAGAAGCCGCCGATTCATCCACTACCCCATCGCAGCCGCAGACGCATCATGCCGGGGCGGACGAGGTCGCCGATCTGAAGAGCCAGCTTGCCTCTCTCCAGTCCAAGATCGACAAGCTGGGCTGAGGCCGAAGCGCTTATCGCTTCGGCTTCACGAAGCGCAGCGTCATCCGGTCGCTTTCCCCGATAGCGGCATATTTCGCCCGATCCGCCGCCCCTTCGGCGTATGTCGGCGGCAGAGTCCAGACGCCTTTCGGCCAGTTCGCGCTATCCTTCGGATTGGCGTTGACCTGGGACTCTCCATCCAGCTTGAAGCCCGCCGCCTCCGCCAAGCGCACGACGGTCGACCGTTTGACATACCCGCTGGTTCGCTCCTTCGCGGAGTCGGCGGTTTCCGGCAGGCGGTGATCAACGACGCCCAGCACGCCGCCCGGTTTCAACGCACGATAAAAATCCGCGAACGCCCGCGCGGCGACGGCATCGCCATCCATCAGCAAATTGTGGACGTTGCGAAACGTCAGCACCACGTCGGCGGAACCTGCCGGTGCGATCGCGCTGTCCTTCGCGGGGTCAAGCAGGGTCGTCGTCGCCTTGCCGAAACGGGCGGGGTCGCTGGCGAACATCGCGCGGATGGCGTCATGGCTTTTGCCCGGCTCGGTCGCGGCGATATATTTGCCCTTCGCAGCAAGCATCGGGGCAAGGATTTCGGCATACCAGCCGCCGCCGGGAAATACCTCCACCACGGTCTTGGTGGGTGTCACCCCGAAGAAGGTCAGCGTCTCAACCGGGTGGCGATAAACGTCTCTCGCGCGATTAGCGGGCTTGCGGGCCGGGCTTTCCACCGCCGCGGCGATCGCGGAATTGCCTTTGGCCTCCACGGCGGGGGCAGCCGCCGCCATGCTGGCCAGCGGAAGGGACAGGGCGCCGATGAAGGCAAGACGGAGAGGCAGGCGGGACATCGGCGGGCTCCGGCGTTAGGACGCGGCCAAGATGCGGAGACCTTGAGCGACATGCAAGCCTATTGGATCGCCGCCGCGGCCTTCGCGGTGATCGCCATCCTCGCCGCGCTGGCGGAGCGCCGCCGCGCGCAACGCAAGGTGCTCGATCGGGTCGGATGGGTGCCATGGTCCGGCATCCTGCTGACGGCGTTGTTCGCGGGCGCGATCTGCATCACGCTGGCGATGCGGAGCTAAGCGGCGGTCAGGCGACGTCAGGCAGGCTCATGCGGCGATATTCGATAACCGGGCAGCGATCGACCACAACCTTCAATCCTGCCGCCTCGGCACGGGCAGCGGCGGCTTCGTTGATCACGCCGAGTTGCATCCAGACCGATTTCGCGCCCGCCGCAATCGCCTCGTCCACCGCGTCGCCGGCGGCCTGGGGGCGGCGGAAGATATCGACCATATCGATCGGCTCACCGATCTGCGCCAGCTCACGCCAGACATATTCGCCGTGGATATGCTCACCGGTGATCTGCGGGTTGACCGGCAGCACGCGATAGCCGCGATCCTGCAGAAAGCGCATCACGCCATGGCTCGGCCGATCGGGCCGGTCGGACGCGCCGATCATCGCGATCGTGCGGGTCTCCGCCAGCAGGGCGGCAATTTCGGTGTCTGATGTGATGGGCATCGGTCTGTCTCCTCGTATCGAGGATCAGAACATCTTCGGGCCGCCGGGGTTCAGCCATTCGAGCAGCCTGCCGGCGATATCGAGGAAGGGCTGGGCATGGGCCGCCCCGCCGGCCGCCGGCGGATCGCCCGCATCCGATGCCTTGCGGATCGCGATTTCCAGCGGGATGCGGCCGAGGAACGGCAGGCCGAGCGTTTCGGCCGCCGCCTGTGCGCCACCCGCGCCGAAAGGATCGCTGATCGCGTGGCAATGCGGGCATTCATACCCGGCCATATTCTCCACCAGGCCAATGATCGGCACGCCGGACTGGTTGAACAGATCGATCGCGCGGGTGGCGTCGATCAGCGCCAGATCCTGCGGAGTCGATACGATGATCGCGCCCTTCGGCTTATGTTTCTGGATCAGCGAGAGCTGGATATCGCCCGTGCCGGGGGGCAGATCAACGATCAGCGTGTCCACCTCCCCCCAATGCGCATCGACAAGCTGCCCGAGGGCGTTGCCGGCCATCGGCCCGCGCCACGCGATCGCCTGCCCCGGCTGCACCAGATGACCCATCGACAGCATCGGCACGCCGAAGCGGGTATCGACCGGGATCATCTTCTGCCCCTCGGCCTCGGGCTTGCGCCCTTCGGACGCCATCAGCCGTGCTTGCGAGGGGCCATAGATATCGGCGTCGATCAAGCCGACCCTGGCCCCCAGCCGCTTCATCGCCACCGCGACGTTGGCGGAGACGGTGGACTTGCCCACGCCACCCTTGCCGCTGCCGATCGCGATGAGGCGACGGGCCTTCTTCTCCGCCGTCATCGCGACGCGGACGTCGGCTACGCCGGGAACCGCGCCGAGCGTTTCGCGGACGCGGGCCTCCAGGGCTTCCCTCGCCGCACTGGAAAGGCCGGTTACGTCAAGGACCACGCTCGCGCCGCCGTTGGCCAGACGCGGCGGTGCGGCGCGGCCGGCGGCGATCAGCCCCTTGCCCGAAATTGGATCGATGACGGTATCGAGGGCGGCGGCAAGTTGATCGGGGTTGCTCATGCCGCGCGCATATCCAAGCGTTGAGGCAATGACACTGTTTTTCCGCCCCGCGCCTCCTATAAAGGAGGAATGGATAAGGAAAGCGGGCCGAAGGCGGCCATCATCGCCATGTTGAACGAAAGCGGCGGCGGTGGCCCGTGGGGCGGTGGCTCCGGTGGCGGATCGGGCGGCGGTGGTTCGGGCGGCAAGGGCAATGGCGGCGGCGGCGACGGGCTGGGACCGCGCAACCCGTGGAGCCAGCCGCCCCGCAAGCGGCCAACTGGCGGCAATGGCCCGACCGCATTGGACGAACTCCTTCGTCGCGGTCGCGCAAGGATGGGCGGTGGCGGCTTTTCCGGTGCTCCCAATCCGGCGATATGGAAATGGGCGGCCGGCGCCCTCGTGCTGGTGTGGTTGATCTTCACCAGCGTACATACGATTGGCCCGCAGCAGCGCGGCGTCATAACCCGGCTGGGCAATTACGCGGGGACGCTTACGCCAGGCCTGCGTTTTACGCTGCCTGCGCCGATCGATTTCGTGAAGCGTGTCGACGTCGACGACATCCGCAACATCGATATCGGTTCCACGGCCGAAAGCGCGCAAAATCTCGTGCTGACGGGCGATCAGAACATCGTCGATCTGGCTTATTCTGTGCGATGGAACATCCGCGACCCGGAGCTCTATTTGTTCGAGCTGGCGGACCCGGACGATACGATCCGCGAGGTAGCCGAAAGCGCGATGCGCGAGCAGCTCGCCCGGGTGACGCTGAACGATGCGATCGGGCCGCAACGCAGCCAGATCGAGGCGCGCGTCGCCGAACGGATGCAGCAGCTGCTCGACAGCTATCGGGCGGGCGTGGCCGTGCAGGGCGTCGCCATTAAGCAGGCCGATCCGCCGGCGGCGGTGAACGATGCCTTCAAGGAGGTGTCCGCGGCGCAGCAGCAGGCGCAGTCCTATCTGAACGAGGCGCGCGCCTACGCCTTGCAGCTGACCGCCAAGAGTCAGGGCGAGGCCGCCGCGTTCGACAAGGTCTATGCCGAATATAAGCTCGCCCCCGAGGTGACCCGTAAGCGCATGTATTATGAGACGATGGAGAAGGTGCTGGCGAAGACCGACAAGACCGTGGTGGAAGCCCCCGGCGTGACGACCTACCTGCCGCTCAGTCAGTTGCGCGGCGCCGGCGCTAATGCGGGACAAGGCACGGCCGCCGCCACCGCGGGGCAGGGCAAGTGAGCGCGGTGCAGCGGGCGTTCCGCAACCCTATCGCCTGGGCCCTTGCCGCGATCGCCGTCGTGCTCGCGGCGGCCAGCATCTTTGCCGTGGTGCCGGAGACGAAGCAGGCGCTGATCGTCCGTTTGGGCGAGCCAGGGCCGGTCTATAATCCGTATCAGCCGAATGAGGATTTCGGCCACACCGGCGCCGGCCTCATCGCGCATTGGCCGTTCATCGAGTCGATTATCTGGGTCGACAAGCGCGTGCTCGATTTCGACATGCAGCGGCAGGCCGTCCTGTCGACGGATCAGTTGCGGCTGGAGGTGGATGCGTTCGCGCGCTATCGCATCGTCGATCCACGGCGGATGTACGTGTCCGCCGGTAGCGAGCGCCGGGTGGGCGAGGCGCTGAAACCGATCCTCGGCTCGGCCCTGCGCAACGAGCTTGGCAAGCGGCCGTTCGCGGCCCTGCTCAGCCCGGAGCGGGGCGAGGTGATGGACAATATCCAGAACGCCCTTGCCCGCGTGGCGCGGCAATATGGTGCCGAGATCGTCGATGTCCGGATCAAGCGCGCCGACCTGCCAGACGGCACCCCGCTGGAGAGCGCCTTCGAGCGGATGCGGACCGCCCGCCAGCAGGAGGCGCGGTCGATCCTTGCGGAGGGTGCGAAGCAGGCTCAGTTGATCCGGGCTGATGCCGATGCGGATGCTGCTCGGGTCTATGCCGAAAGCTTCGGCAAGGATCCGGGCTTCTACGATTTCTATCGGGCGATGCAGTCCTACCGCGTCAGCTTCGGCGTGGACGGCTATGAGGCGCCGGGCGGTGCCTCGGTGATCCTGTCGCCGAATAACGAATATCTCAAGGAGTTCAGCGGACGTCGGTGACGGACCTCGCGTCATTCAAGACGCGTTAAGCCGTGTGCCGGCATCGCCGGAACGATATACGCCAGGAGAATGCGATCGTGCGCTACGCCTATGCCATCACCGCCGCCATGCTTGCGGGCGGGGCCACCGCCACCATGGTGCTGCAGGCGCCGGTGGGGGCGCAGGTGGCGCAAAACGCCCCCGGCGCGATCCAGTCCGCCGCGCCGCGCGCCGGCGCCCCGCTGAGCTTCGCCGATCTCGCGGCGAAATTGCAGCCGGCGGTCGTCAACATCTCGACGACATCGCGCGTGCCGGTGGCGCAGAACAGCGGCAATCCGTTCGCCGGCACGCCTTTCGGCGATCTGTTCGGGCAGTTCGGGATGCGGGGCGATCAGCAGGATCAGGGCGGGCGGCCGCAGACACGTGAGGCGACGTCGCTTGGCTCGGGGTTCATTATCTCGGCCGACGGATATGTCGTGACCAACAACCACGTGATTTCAGGCGGCCCGGGCGGCCGTGGGCAGGCTGCGCCGACGGTCGACTCGATCACCGTCACCCTGCCGGATCGGAAGGAATACAAGGCCCGCCTGGTCGGGCGCGACGTCGTGTCCGATCTCGCGCTGCTGAAGATCGAGGCGCGGAACCTGCCGTTCGTGAACTTCGGCGACAGCACCGCGACCCGCGTGGGTGACTGGGTCGTCGCGATCGGTAACCCCTTTGGTCTTGGCGGCACCGTGACGGCGGGTATCGTCTCCGCGCTCCACCGTAACATCGGGCTAGGCGGCGCGTATGACCGTTACATTCAGACGGATGCGTCGATCAATCAGGGCAACAGCGGCGGCCCGATGTTCGATCTCCAAGGTAATGTGATCGGTATCAACACCGCCATCTTTTCCCCCACCGGCGGCAACGTCGGCATCGGTTTCGCCATTCCCGCCGAACAGGCGCGGCCGGTGATCGAGACGCTGAAAAACGGCGGCAAGATCCGCCGTGGTTATCTGGGCGTCGGCATCCAGCCAATGAGCGAGGACATCGCCGCCGGCCTCGGCCTGCCGAAGGATACGGGCGAGATCGTGGCGCGGGTAGAGCCGGGCGAGGCGGCGGCACGCGCCGGCATCCGCCAGGGCGACGTGATCGTGAAGGTGAACAACAAGCCCGTCACGCCGGACAACACGCTGAGCTACATCGTCGCGAACACGCCGGTCGGCACACGCGTCCCCGTGGAGCTGATCCGCGATGGCAAGCGTCAGACGGTGACCGCCGTGGTCGGGGAACGGCCACCCGAGGACCAGCTCGCCGCGGCGGACAATGGTGATAACGACGGTCAGGGTACGTCGCCCTCACAGGGCGCGCAATCCACGCGGGATTCGATTGGCCTCGGCCTGCAGGCGTTGACCCCGGAGATCGGTCGACAGATCGGCGTACCTGCCACCGTGCGCGGTCTGGTCGTGTCTTCGGTCGACAGCAACAGTGATGCCGCGAGCGAGGGGATACAGCGGGGTGACGTGATTCTGTCGATCAACCAGCGCGCGACGCTGACGGTTGCCGATGCCACTGCAGCGATCAATGCCGCAAAGGCGGCGGGGCGCGGCACGGTTTTGTTGCTCGTGCAGCGCGGGGCGGGTGGATCCCGATACATTGGGGTCAAGATCAACGCGCGCTAAGGCAGCGCCGGTTGAAGGAAGGGCGGGGGCGCGATGCGCTTCCGCCCCTCGCCGTTCGGCCCTAAACATGCGGAGCAGGATCGGGGGCGAGACATCATGGACGAAGCAGGCATCTTCATCGGCGCGACGACAGGCGGCGAACGACAGACGCTGACCTTGCGTCGGGCCAATCGGCATGGCCTGATCGCCGGCGCGACCGGCACCGGAAAGACCGTGACGTTGCAGGGCATCGCGGAGGATTTCTCCGCACGGGGCGTGCCGGTATTCCTGTCCGACGTGAAGGGGGATCTGGCCGGCATCGCCATGGCAGGTTCGCCGACCGACAAGCTCCATTCGGTCTGGGCGGAACGGGCGGCGCAGGTTGGGGAGTCCGATTGGGCCTATGCCGACACGCCTGCGGTGTTCTGGGATCTGTTCGGCGAGAAAGGCCATCCCGTTCGCACCACCGTGAGCGAGATGGGGCCGCTGCTGCTGGCCCGGCTGATGGGCCTTAACGAGGTGCAGGAAGGCGTCCTCCAGATCGCCTTCCGCCATGCCGACGAGCAAGGTCTGTTGCTGCTCGACCTGCCGGATTTGCAGGCAATGCTGGCCTATTGCGCCACGAACGCCGCCGATTTGACGGCGCGCTACGGCAATGTCACCAAACAGAGCGTCGGCGCCATCCAGCGACAGTTGCTGCAATTGGAATCGCAAGGCGGCGACGCCTTTTTCGGCGAGCCGGCCCTCGACATTCATGACTTCATCGCGCTCGACGAGAACGGGCGGGGCCGTGTCAACATCCTCGCCGCCGATCGATTGATGGCCGCGCCCAAGCTCTACGCCACCTTCCTGCTGTGGCTACTGTCCGAATTGTTCGAGACGCTGCCGGAGGTGGGCGACCCCGACAAGCCGGTGCTGGTCTTCTTCTTCGATGAGGCCCATCTGCTGTTCGACGACGCGCCCGATGCGCTCATCGACAAGGTCGAGCAGGTCGTGCGCCTTATCCGCTCGAAGGGCGTCGGCGTCTATTTCGTCACGCAGAACCCGGCCGATATTCCGGAGAATGTCGCAGGGCAGCTCGGCAATCGCGTGCAGCATGCGCTGCGCGCCTTCACGCCGCGCGATCAGAAGGCGATCCGCGCCGCCGCCGAAACCTTTCGCGCGGCCCCCGGCCTGGACGTAGTGACGGCCATTACGGAGTTAAAGGTCGGCGAGGCGCTCGTCTCGTTGTTGCAGCCTGACGGCGCGCCGGCGCCCGTCGCGCGGACGCTCATCAAGCCGCCACGATCGAGGGTGGGGCCGCTGACGGATAAGGAACGCACGTTGCTGCGCTCGCTCTCGCCTATCGAGGGCAAGTATGACGTCGCGATCAATCGCGAATCCGCACAGGAGGTGCTGGCGGCGAAGGCGGGCGACGCGGCGGCGGCGGCCGCGCGTACAGCGGCGCAGGCCGAGGAGGCGAAACGGCAGGCGGGGGAGGCGAAGGCGGCCGCCGCGCAGGCGACACTCGATGCGAAAGCGCGTGCTCAGGCCGAACGCGAGGCAGCGCGTGCCGCCGCGGCGCAGACCAAGGCGGAGGAGCGCGCCCGTGCGGCCGCGGCGCGCGAGGCCGCGAAGCCGGGATTAGGCGAGAAGATCCTGCAATCCGCTGCGCGGTCCGCCGCGTCATCGGTGGGGCGTCAGGTTGCGGGCAGGCTGGGATCCGAATTGCTGCGCGGTCTGCTCGGCGGCTTGTTCAAATCACGATGAGGGCTGGGTGATGGGTGTCCCTACGATATCGCTCGCGATGGCGAGCGAGGATCCGGGCGGCTTTGCCGAGGCGATCGGCACGTCGTTCGAACTTTATGGATTCGCGATCGTCTCCGATCACGGCATATCGCCCGCCGTCATCGCGGCGGCGGAGGAGGAAGCCCGCGCGTTCTTCGCCCTGCCGGACGCCACCAAGCGCCTTTACCATCAACCCGGTGCCGGCGGGGCGCGGGGATACACGCCGTTCGGGATCGAAACCGCCAAGGATGCGACGACGAGCGACCTTAAGGAATTCTGGCATGTCGGCCGGGATCTACCACCCGGACACCGTTTCGAGGCGGAGATGGCACCGAACGTCTGGCCGGCGGAACGATCTGGATTCCGCCCGGCGCAACAGGCGTTGTTCGAAGCGCTCGATATCACGGGCGGCAGGCTGCTTGAGGCGATCGGCCGCTATCTCGCGCTGCCGCCGGGATATCTTGAGGATGCGGTGGCCGAGGGCAATTCCGTGCTGCGATTGCTGCATTATCCGCCCATATCCGGGGATGCCGCCGGCGTAAGGGCAGGCGCGCATGAGGATATCAACACGATCACGCTGCTGCTGGGCGCGGAGGAGGCGGGGCTCGAGCTTCTGACGCGAGAGGGGCAGTGGCTGCCGATCGCCCCGCCGCCCGGTGCGCTGGTGGTGAACGTGGGCGACATGCTGCAGCGTTTGACGGCGGGCCGCTTGCGATCCACCACCCACCGGGTCAGCAATCCGACGGCGGCGAGAGCGCATGCCGCGCGCTATTCGATGCCGTTCTTCCTGCATTTCCGCCCGGATTTTCTGATCGCGCCGTCAGACGGGCAGGGCGAGCCCCCGATCACCGCACAGGCCTATTTGATGCAGCGCCTGCATGAGATCGGACTGCTATAGGCCGCGCGGCGTGATCAGCCGGGATCAACCCCGGCCGCGATACCCCGGAACGCCCTGATCCGGCAGCCACAATCCCTCGGGCGGTGACCCCGACTGCCAGAACACATCGATCGGAATGCCGCCGCGTGGATACCAGTATCCGCCGATCCGCAACCAGCGCGGCTTCATCTCGTCGAACAGGCGAACTCCGATGCCGACGGTGCAGTCCTCATGAAAGGCGGCATGATTGCGGAACGCGCCAAGAAAAAGCTTCAGGGATTTCGACTCGACGATCGTCTCGCCGGGCGCATAGTCGATCACCAGATGCGCGAAATCCGGCTGGGCGGTTACCGGGCAGAGCGACGTGAATTCCGGCGCGGCGAAACGTATGAGATAGGTTTGGCCGGGTCGTGGATTCGGTACGTAGTCCAGCGTCGCCTCGTCCGGCGATGAAGGAAGCGGGCTTGTCTGGCCAAGGTGCAGCGGTGTCATGCCGGCGGATCTAGGCAGCGCCAAAGGGTTGCGCAATCGCGAAGCCAAACGCTGTCTCGCCGCTTCCACCCCGGCCAAACAGGCTCTACGGTATCGAGGCACGCGACGACGCCTGTGAACGGGGACTACAGATGGATCTACTGGTTTCGACGGAATGGTTGGCGAACGAACTCGGCGCGTTCGATCTTCGCATCGTGGATGCGAGCTATTTCGCGCTCGACAGCCTTCGCGATCCGCAGGCCGATTATGAGGCGGGGCATATCCCCGGCGCGGTTTTCATGGATCTTGGCAATCTGGCAGACGCCAGCAGTCCGCTCCCGTCGATGCTCCCCTCGGCGGAACTGTTCGCCAGCCGCATGCAGGCGCTCGGCCTGGGGGACGGCAGCCGCATCGTGTTGTACGACGACAGCCCGCATCACACCTCCGCCCGCGCCTGGTGGATGTTCCGCACGTTCGGCGCGAACGAGGTGGCGATCCTCGACGGCGGCCTGGCGAAGTGGAAGGCGGAGGGGCGCGAGATCGCGACTGGCAAGGAAAAGCTGCGCCATCGGCACTTCACGGTATGGAAGGATGATACGGCCATCCGTTCGCTGGACCAGATCAAAGACAATATCGCCACCGGCGCGGAGCAGCTTGCCGACGCCCGCAGCGCGGCGCGCTTCACCGGCGAGGAGCAGGATCCGCGCGGTCTCGCACCCGGTCATATCCCCGGCTCGAAGAACCTGCCGCATGATCGGCTGTTCAACGCGGACGGAACGTGGAAGACGGGTGACGCCCTGAAGGCGGAGTTCGACAAGGCCGGGATCGATCTGACCAAGCCGCTCGTCACGACATGCGGATCGGGCATCACCGCTGCCGCCTTGCTGTTCGCGGCGCATCTGCTCGGCAAGCGGGACGTCGCGCTGTACGACGGCTCATGGAGTGAATGGGGCATGTTGCCCGATACGGAAAAGGCCACCGGCGCCGCCTGATCGTGGCTGGGCGCGACCAGGGCGGAAACAAGGGGACCAGCGCCGCCACGCGACTGGTCGCCGCCGGCCGCCGGCCGGAATGGACCGGCACGGGGGATGGGCGCGGCATCGTCAACCCGCCGGTCTGGCGCGCGTCCACCATATTGTTCGACAGCGTGGCGGATCTGCGTGCATCCGGTCGCGACCCGAACGCCGGCCTCTATTACGGGCGGCGCGGCACGCCCACGCAATGGGCGCTGGCCGACGCGCTGACCGGCATGGAGCCGGGAGCGGCGGGTACGATGCTGTACCCGTCGGGCGTGGCGGCGGTGACGACGGCTCTCCTCGCCGTACTGAAACCCGGAGACGAATTGCTGCTCGTCGATTCGGCCTATGAGCCGACGCGGGCGTTCGCGAAGACGGTGCTCGCCCCGATGGGCGTCACCGCGCGCTTCTACGATCCCCTGATCGGTGCCGGCATCGCCGATTTGATCGGCCCCGCCACCCGCGCGATCTTTTTGGAAAGCCCGGGCAGCCTGACGTTCGAGGTGCAGGATGTTCCCGCGATCGTCGCCGTCGCCCGCGAGCACGGATTGGTGACATTGCTCGACAATACCTGGGCAACCCCGCTGCTGTTCCCCGCGATTGCCGCCGGCATCGACCTGACAATCCTCGCCTGCACCAAATATGTCGTCGGCCATTCGGATGCGATGCTCGGCTCGGTGACGGCAGGGCCGATGTGGTTCGAACGGCTGCGGCGTCTCACCCATGCGCTGGGCCACCATGTCGGGCCGGACGATGCCTATCTTGCATTGCGCGGCTTGCGAACGCTTCCCATGCGGATGAAGGCGCATGAGGCGGGGGCGCTGAAGGTCGCGCGCTGGCTGGAGACACGGGAGGAGGTCGCGTGCGTGCTGCATCCGGCACTGCCGGCATGCCCTGGCCATTCGCATTTCGTGCGCGACTTTGCCGGATCTTCCGGGCTCTTCACGTTCATATTGAAAGGGGGCGACGATCATGCCCGGACGGCGATGATCGATGGCCTCGCCCACTTCGGCATCGGTTATAGCTGGGGCGGCTATGAAAGCCTCGCTCTGCCAATCGACCCCGGTGGGATCCGCACCGCCACGCAGTGGCAGGCGGACGGGCCTGCCGTGCGCCTGCATATCGGCCTGGAGGAGCCGGACGATCTGATCGCGGACCTTGCCGCCGGGCTCGACCGGTTCCGCATCTATCGCGCCTGAGGCCCGACCGATTTCACTGGCTGGCGACGACCAGGGCGCGGGTTACCGGATGCGCGGGGCGGGCGATCACGCTTTCCATCGCCCCCGTCTCCACGATGCGACCGGCCGCCATCACCGCGATACGCGCGCAAAGCCGCCGGGCGAGGGCAAGGTCGTGGGTGACGAAGAGGATGGCCAGCCCTCGTTCGTGCTGAAGGCGCGCTATCAGCGAGACGATCCGGCTCGCCACCAGAACATCAAGACCGGACGTGGCTTCGTCCAGCAACAACAGCTTCGGCTGGGTGACGATCGCGCGGGCGATCGCCACGCGTTGCGCTTGTCCACCGGAGAGCGTGGCGGGATAGCGATCGGCCAAAGCGGAATCCATTTCCACATCGCCAAGCGCGGCGGCCACGGCTTCCGCCCGCGCAATCGGGGAAAGACCAGGGCGGAGATGCCGGAGCGGCTCCGCGACGATATCCCGCACCCGCCACATCGGATCGAGACTGGCGAGTGGATCCTGGAAAACGGGCTGCATCAGATGGCGGTCGCCTCTACCCATCCTGCCTCGCGCCGGCAGCGTTCGCCCTGCCCAAGCGACCTGCCCGGCGTCGATCGGCCCCAGTCGTGCGATCGCACGCGCCAGGGTGGACTTGCCCGAACCCGATCCGCCGACGATGGCCAGCCCCTCGCCCGCATGCACAGCAAGCGTTGCATCGGCCACAGCCTGCACCCGGCCACGCCGCCGCCCGGGGCGCGGGAAGGAAACGCATACGCCCTCCGCCGTCAACAGCGGGGGCCCCACCGGGGGCAATAGGGGCGGGGGCTCCGACAGGTGAGGGGCCGCCTCGATCAGGGCGCGCGTATAGGCGTTGCGCGGCGTCCGGAGAACCGTGGAGGCCGCGCCGCTCTCTATCACACGCCCCGCCTCCAGCACGACGATGCGATCGGCCTGCCTGGCGACTGATGGAAGGTCATGGCTCACGAGAAGCAGCGCCAGCCCGCCCTCCCTCAAACGTCCGAGCAGATCGAGCATCGCGGCCCGCAGCGTCGCATCGAGCGCCGAGGTCGGCTCGTCCGCTACCAGCAGGGCGGGGTCGTGCGCGATCGCGGCGGCGATGGCGACCCGCTGCCGCTGCCCGCCGGAAAGGCGATGCGGATATTGGTCAAGCCGTTCGTCCACATGGTCGAGCCCGACGCGATCGAGCAAGGCTACCAGATCCGTGCGGCGCGGCCTGCCCTTTCCGGCCTGCCGCCAGGCCTCGGCCAGCTGGCGGCCGACCTTGAGATGCGGCGTCAGCGCGGTCAGCGGTTGCTGAAATATGAAGCCGGCATCATGGCCGCGTGCGTGGCGCAGCGAAGGCGGGGACATGCCGATCAGTTCGCGACCACGCAGCCGCGCCGACCCCGCCACCGGCAGCGGCAGCAGGCCGAACGGGGCGAGGCAGGTGAGGCTTTTCCCCGATCCCGACGCGCCGACCAGCGCGACACATTCCCCCCGCCCGATCGTGAAGCCTATATCGCTCACCAGCGGCTGGCCGCCCGCGGACACGCACAGGCCCTCCACCGCATAGATCGTCATGCGGCGAGGCGGTCGCGCAGCCGTTCGCCGAGAACCGTCAGGCAGATGAGGATCGCGACCAGTAGTCCGCCCGGCAGCAGCAGCGCATGGGGGCTGATATCCATGTCGTCGGCCCCCTCCTTCACCAATATGCCGAGGGAGGTCAGCGGTTCCTGCACGCCCAGGCCGAGGAAGGAGAGAAAGCTTTCGATCATCACCACCTGCGGCACGGTGAGCAGCAGATAGGCGAGCGCGACGCCGGCGATATTCGGCAGGACATGCATGGTGACGATACGGCGGGGCGGCGCGCCGGCAGCCTCAGCCGCGATCACGAAGGGTTGTTCTCTCAGGGCCATCACCTGCCCACGCACCACGCGCGCCATCGTCAACCATTCCACCGCGCCGATCCCGAGAAAGACGAGCAGGATGGAGCGGCCGAACACCACCATCAGCAGGATGACCACGAACATGAAGGGCAGCGCGTATAGCGCATCCACCACGCGCATCATCGCCTCGTCCACCCGCCCGCCGATCCAGCCGGCGGTGGCGCCCCACGCGACGCCGATGACCAGGGACACAAGCGCCGCCGCGGCCGCAACCGCCAGCGTGACGCGCGCGCCGACGAGCGTGCGGGCGAGCAGATCGCGGCCAACGCCATCCGCCCCCAGCAGATGGCCGGGCGAGAGCGGAGGCGCCCGCACGCCGCCCCAGTCGATGACGTCATAGCGCCACGGCAGAAGCGGCGGCAGCAGAAGCGCGGCCAGCACGATAGCGGACAGGATCAGTCCGGGCGCGCGCGGGCGGATCATCCCCTCATCCGGGGATCGAGCCAGCCGTACAACAGGTCGGCCAGCAGGTTGAACAGCAGGATCAGCGCCGCGTACAGAATCACGACGCCCAGCACGAGCGGGTAGTCCCGGTTGAGCGCCCCCTGCACGAAATGGCGGCCGAGGCCGGGCAGGGCGAACACCGTTTCGATCACCACGGCCCCGGTCAGCATCCCGGCCGCGGCAGGACCGAGATAGCTCGCCACCGGCACCAGCGCGGGGCGCAAAGCATGCACCAGCAGGACGCGTGACGGCGACAGCCCACGCGCGTGCGCGCTGCGAATGTGATCCTGCCGCAAGGTGGCGGCAAGGCCTGCGCGGGTAAGCTTGCCGATCGCCCCCGCCACCGGCAACGCCAGCGCGATAACGGGCAACGCCAGATGCGCCGGATCGCCGCCGGCCCACCCCGATACGGGGGCCCAGCCCAGCGCAAGGGCAAATAGCAACACCAGCGCCGGGCCCGTGACGAATGTCGGCACCGCTGTGAGGAGTGTCATCGCGAACATCAGGATGCGGTCGGTGCGTCCACCGGCCCGCGTCGCCGCGATGAGACCAGCCGATATGCCGAGCATCACCGCCAACGTTAACGCCAACCCGCCAAGCGTTAGCGAAACGGGCAGGCCGCTCGCGATCAGATCGGTGACGGTGAAATCGCGATAGACGAGCGACGGCCCAAAATCCCCGCGCGCCAGCCCGCCTACATAGCGCAGCATCTGGGCTGGTAGCGGCAGATCGAGCCCGTAAGCATGAACCAGCGCGGCGCGCGTGGCGGGATCCATCGCCAGCTCGCCATCGAACGGGCCGCCAGGGGCAAGTCGCATCAGCAGGAAGGAAAGGAGCACCACCGCCGCCAGCGTCGGCACGGCGGTGGCGAGGCGGCGGAGGAGCAGCGCGCGCATCGCCCGCCCGCCCGCGTCGGCTTACTGTTGCGGTGTCGAGACGGTCGCGTCCGGCCCGTTGCCGGTGGGCGCGGCGATGATGTCGCGCGTCACCGATCCCTTATCGACGACGGTGGTGGCCGGATCAGCAGCGTTCGAACGGATGCCGGTGGCGGCGCGATCGCCGCCGGCCTGATCCACCGCGCGCGTTTCGCTGGCGCTGCGCCTGGCCTGCCCGCCGAACATCGCCTGCAGCGCCTGCGTGGAACTGTCGGCCTCCTGCGGGCGGGGCGCGCCGGGGCGGGGCGGCACCAGCGCGAAATCTGGCGGCACGACGAGCGGCGCCTGACGCGATACGGCGAACTCGTCCGGCCCCTTGCCGCCGTGGCTGAACACGCCCGCCTTCTGGCCACCGCCGCACGCCGTGAGCGCCAGCACGCCGAGGAGGGCCGTGCCCGGGATCGATAGGTTACGCATTCGCATTCTCCGCCGGATCCTTCTTCTCGCGCGTCAGCAGCGCGCGCAGCACGAGCAGCAGCACGCCGATGGTAATCGCCGCATCCGCCACGTTGAAGACCAAAAAGGGGTGCCAGTCACCGAAATGCAGATCGGCGAAATCGACCACATGGCCGAACCGCACGCGATCGAGGATATTGCCGATCGCGCCGCCCAGCACCAGCCCCAGCGCGATGGCGTCGGGGCGCAGCCGCTCCCGCCAGAGCCATATCGTGACGCCTGTCGCGATCACCCCGGTCAGCGCCACCAGCAACCAGCGCCCCGTGGCGCTGTCGGCCGTGAGAAAGCCCATCGACACGCCGTAATTCTCGACCCACTTGAAGTCGAAGATCGGCAGCAGCTCGATCACGCCGCGGTCGCGCAGGGCAAGGGGATGGGTGACCACCCACTTGCTGATCTGATCGGCAAGAAACACGATCGCCGCCGCGGCGAAACCGGCGGCGCGATGACGTTGGCGGCCATAGGGGATCAGGGCGTCAGCCATGGGCCGTGTCTCCGACGACCTCGGCGCATCGGCCGCACAGATCGCCATCCTCCGTCACCTCGGGTAGATGACGCCAGCAGCGGCCGCATTTATGATTGTCCGTCCGGTGAACCACGGCAACAGCATGTTGCGTGGCTTCGCTGATGCCGACATCGGCGACGATGAAGATCTCGGCCAGATCCGCAGAGTTGGCAAGCGGCCTGTCCCGCGCATCGGCGAGGCCGATCGTGACCGCCGCCTCAAGGCTGGAGCCGAGCTCTTTGGCCCGCCGCTTCGGCTCTATCTCACCGCTGACGAGGGTACGCATGGCGCGTATGTCCGTCCACGCTTCGGCCAGCCGCGCGTCAACCCAATCGGCATCCACCTTCGGCCATTCCAGCAGATGAACCGATCCGCCATCGGGGAAGCGCGTGCCCCAGACTTCCTCCGCCGTGAAGCAAAGGATCGGGGCGGCATAGCGAACGAGGGAATGGAACAGCATGTCCAGCACGGTGCGAT
>CAJYJW010000212.1 GCA_913775025.1 uncultured Sphingomonas sp.
AGAAACTCATCAGCCCGACGATCGCCAGCGCCTCCACGCCGACGACCTCGAACTGCCGCGCCACCGCGTTGAAGCGGAAGCGGCCGGGATGGCGGAGCACCGCGCCGAAGCTGATCAGCACCGCGCCGAAGAACCCCACCAATCCGCGTGAGGTTGCACCCATCCTCGCGGTCGCCTCGCCCACCTGCCCCAAAATGCGGAGCAGGGGTGTGCGCGTGTCGGGGCGCACCTTGACCGACTGATCGGCGGCGGCGACCTGCTCCAGCAGATGGCCATAGCTTTCGTCCACCCCGCGGATCGGCACGTCGCCGTCTCGCGCGGCGCGGTGGACGATCCATGCGCCCACCGTATCCATGCGATCGATCCCGGAAAGGTCGATCTCCGATGGCGAGACGCCCTTGAGCCGTTCCGGCACGTCGCGCAGCCGCGCGAGCGTAAGCGATCCGGTGAAGCGGAGGACGCCGCCTTTCCCATCGCCCCGATCGTCAAACGTGAAGTCGGCCGGTCCGCTCATGCGTGCCCTGTGTGGGACAAAGCGAGCGGATCGGCAAGCGCCGACGGCGGGGCGTTGGAAAGCATCCCGTCTGATACTCGCGGGGCGACGACCGGTTCCACCGCGCAAGCCGACTGTGTAGAGGGCGGGGATGATCGAACTCGCCATCTACGACATGGACCGCACGATCACGCGGCGGGCGACATACACGCCCTTCCTGATCCACGCCGCGCTCGGCCGCGCGCCGTGGCGCTTGCTGCTGGCCCCGCTGGTTCTGGTCTCGATGCTGGCCTATGCGGTGAAGCTGGTCGATCGCGGGCGGCTGAAGGAGATCAACCACGCGCTGCTGCTCGGCCGCCACAATTGCCCAAAGGAACTGGCGCGCGTCGCCGATAGCTTCGCCGATGCCACCCTGCAGACGAACGTGCTTCCCGGCGCGCTGGCGCAGATCGCCGACGACAAGGCGGCGGGCCGGCGGCTGGTGATGGCGACGGCGAGCTATCGGCTCTATGCTGCCGCCATCGCCCGGCGGCTGGGTTTCGACGATGTGATCGCAACCGATGCGGTGGCCGGGATCGACGGGCGGATCCACGCCAAGATCGACGGCGAGAACAGCTACGGCCCGGCCAAGCTGCGCATGATCGAGGCATGGATGGCGCAGGAGGGGTTGCGCCGCGCCGATTGCCGCATCCGCTTCTATAGCGATCATGCGAGCGACCGCCCGGTGTTCGACTGGTGCGACACGCCCGTGGCGGCGAACCCCAGCCGCGACCTGCGCATCATGGCGGGGGCGGAGGGGTGGCCGGTGGTGGAGTGGGAAAGCTGACGCCCATCGGTACGTTTCCGCGCCGGAACGAGGAAGGGCGATAGCGATTAATTCCGTATCGAATACGGAGGATGTCATGCAAAAAATGCTGATGGCGACCGCCATTCTGTTGCTGGCCAGCACGGCGCATGCGCAGATCGGTGGCGGCGTTACGGGCGCGGTGGGCGCCGGTGTCGGCGGCGTTGCGGGTGGCGCCGGGGCGGCGGTGGATGGCGCGGCGAACGTCGACACGGGTCGCGCGCTCGATAGCACGAATGCGCAGGTTCGCGCCCTTGACGAGGATGCCCGCGCTGCTTCGCGCTCGGCGGCGCGCAAGGCCGATCGCGCTGCGGCGGCGGATGTCAAGGTTGGGGCGGGGGCGCGGGTTGCGCAAGGCACGCGCTGCTACGCCTATGACGATCCGTCCTACCGCACGCCCTATGACCCCGTTTATCGCGACGGATATTATTATTGCGAGCGGACCGGACCGGGCGTTGCCGCCGGAGCGCGCGTGAAGGCCGGTCGCTGACCCGCTCGATGCGGGCCTACACCGTGCCGAGCGCCTGATTGAAATCAGCTAGCAGATCGTCCGCATTCTCGACGCCGATCGAAATGCGGACGAGATTGTCGGTGATGCCCAGCGCCGCCTTGCGTGCATCCGGCACCGACAGATGCGTCATCCCCGCCGGATGGCTCGCCAGCGTCTCCGTGCCGCCGAGCGAGACGGCGAGCTTCGCGATCTTCAGCGCATCGAGGAAGGCGAAGGCCTCCGCCTCGCCGCCCTTCAGATAAAGCGAGAAGGTGCTGCCGGCGCCGGTGCAGTGCCGGCGATAGATGTCGGCCTGGCTGCCGGGGGCAGGGGACGCCTCTTGCCCGAGGAAGCCAAGGTAGCCGACGCGCTCCACCTTGGGGTGATCGCGCAGCGCTGCGCAGACCTTCGCGGCATTCTCTCCGGCGCGGCTCATCCGCAGCTCCAGCGTCTCCAGCGAGCGGAGCAGCATCCATGCCGAGTGCGGATCGGTGATGGTGCCGATGGTGTTGCGCATCGCGCGGATGGGATCGATCGCTGCCTTCGTGCCGACCGCGCCGCCCGCCACCAGATCACTGTGACCCCCGGCATATTTGGTGAGCGAATAGAGGACCAGATCCGCGCCGTGCCTCAGCGGCTTCTGCCACAGCGGCCCGAGGAATGTATTGTCGATCACCACCGGTGGCTTTTCAGCGAGGCCCCCAAATATGGCGTCGCGCGCGGCGGCCACCGCCTCCACGTCCACCAGCGCGTTGGTGGGGTTGGCCGGGCTTTCCAGATAGATCATCGCCACCCGCCCGGCCGATGCCCGCGCCAGTACCGCCTCTATTTCGGCACGGCTGGCACCTGCGGGGAAATCAAGCCAGTGCACGCCGAATCGGCCGAGGATCTTGCCGATCAGCGTCTCGGTCGCGGCATAGAGGGGGGCGGAATGGACGATCGTGTCGCCCGGCCGCACGCTCGCCAGCATGACGGTGGCGATCGCGGCCATGCCGGAGGAGAAGGTCAGCGCATCCTCGGCATCCTCCCAGATGGCGAGGCGATCCTCCAATATTTCCTGATTGGGGCCGTTGAAGCGGGAGTAGACGAGACCCTCCGCGCCGCCCGGCCGTTTGCCGGTGACGCCCTCGAAATGGCGTTTGCCGGCGGCGGCGCTCTCGAACACGAAGGTGCTCGTCAGGAAGATCGGCGGCTTCAGCGCACCTTCTGAAAGCATCGGATCATAGCCATGCCCCATCATCAGCGTTTCGGGCGAGAGGCGGCGGCCGCCCACCTCAAGCGCCTGCGCGCGCGGCCGGCGGCGCGGGGTGGCACCGGTCAGGTCGGCTTCGGTCTCTCCGGTGGGCTTCGCCATGATCGCCTCTCCTTTGTTCGACCGGCATCCTACCCCATGCGCGCCATTTTCCTAATCGGCGGCAGGCTGCTAACTGGTCGGGTCCAACCGAACGGAGATACGCTCGATGGACGACCTGCTGACGCGGCTGGTGGCCGCCACCCGCACCCACCCCTTGCCGCATCCCGCACTGAAGGCGATCGCGCTGGCGCAGTGGCTGCTAGAAAGTGGCCGCGCGACATCCGCGCTTGCCCGGGAGTATCTGAATTTCGGCGGTCTCAAATGGCGGGCGGAGATGGCGCCCTTCGCCACCGGCGCCGATCACGTGGCGCATGACCGGCGCGACGGCTATTGCAGGTTCCTCAGCATCGCGGCCTTCATCGCGGGATATTGGGCGTTCCTCGGCCGCCGGCCCTATGCCGGGTGGGAGCGATTCGCCGACGATCCGGCGGGCTTCATCCGCTTCATCGCCCCCATCTACACGCCGACGGCGGGCTATGCCGATCGCGTGCTGGCGCTGCTGCCGGAGGCGGAAAGGCTGTTGCGGCAGACGGACCTAGGCACGATCGTGCTGGACCCCGGCCATGGCGGCACGGCGAACCTGCCCGGCAGTTCGGCCAATAATGCGATCAGCGCGTCAGGCGTAACGGAGAAGGCGTTGACGCTGGCGTTCGGCCTGACGCTGCGCGACTCGCTGCTCGATCAGGCGCGCGCCGCGGGGGAGCGGCTGACGGTGCTGTTGACGCGGGATACGGACGTGAACCTGGCCGGGGAGGCCCGGGCGGGGTTGGCGGGCAAGGCGGGGGGGCGCGCCTTCTTGAGCCTGCACTTCAACGGATCGGGCAACCAGACGGTGCGCGGTACGGAAACCTTCTGGCGGGCGGCGGAGAACGGCAACGTCAACCCCGCCCCCGATATCGCCTTCGCGCAAGCCGTGCAGGGCGGGCTTATAGCGGGGTGGCGCGTGATCGACCCCGCCGCGCGCGATCGCGGGGCGAAACCGGATACGCAAAGCGGCCCGCGGGCGCTCGGCGTGCTGAACGATCGTGCGCTCGGCAACGTCGGTCGTGCCAGGCCGGCGGTGGCGGCGCTGGCCGAAATCGAGTTCATCACGCATCCGGGGGTGGATCGCTTGATCGCGAGCGGGACTGCGGCCAGCGCCAACCGCGCGACGATCGCCGCATCGCTGGCAAGCGCGATCCGGAGGCAACTCGACGGCGTCTGAGAGGGCGCGACAGCGAATATAACGGCGGATGGCCAGGCCGGCGTCAGCCGGCCGCGATCAGGGCGATCTGCCGGCCATAGTCGGGCTCGCCGAGATGCGTCGCCCGACGGTAGCTGAAGAAACGGGCGGGATCGGCATAGGTATCGAGCCCGAGCGCCTCGATCCGGCGGACCCCGCGCGCCGCCAATCGTGCGGCGACATAGGCTTCGATATCAAACTGATGGCGACCGGGGCGGACACCTTCTGCGAAGAAACGTTCGTTTTCCGGGTCCGCCGTGCAGAAGCGGGCGAGGAAGGCGTCGTCCACCTCGTAGCTCACGCGCGCGATGCAGGGGCCGATGGCGCAGGCGATCCGGTCCGCCCGCGCGCCCAGCGCCTCCATCGCGGCGACGGTCGCGTCCGTCACGCCGCCGAGCGCGCCCTTCCACCCCGCATGGGCCGCGCCGACCACGCCCGCCGCCGTGTCGGCGAACAGCACCGGCACGCAATCGGCGGTGAGAATGCCGAGCAGCATTCCCGGGCGATCGGTGACGAGCGCATCGGCATGGGACCGCGCCTCATCGAAGAAGGGCGCGGTGATGGTGACGGCGTCGGCCGAATGTATCTGGTGCAATGTCACGAGCGCGGCCCCGTCCGCCACCGCCGAAACCGCGAGCGCCCGGTTCCGCGCGACGGCATCGGGATCGTCCTGCGAACCCAAGCCGACGTTCAACCCGGCATAGATGCCGGTGGAAACGCCGCCCTCCCGCCCGAGAAAGGCGTGACGGGTGCCGGCGAGGCTGACGGCGGTGATGGGGCGGATTGGCATGAGGGCCATCTAGCAGGTCGTGCCGCTGCCTGTCAGGAGGCAATGCCCACGGCCGCGTGTCTGGCTGATTGTCCCGCGTCAGAAACCGGCAGGCGGCGGCCAGCCGGGGGCGGTGATCGCCAACACCTTGAACAGCGTGCCCATCTCCGCCGGATCGGATAGCCGCCGCCGCGCCGACTCAATCTCGCCTGCGCGCGTGGGCGTGACGGCGGCGAGGTGCTCGGTGCGCCGGGGGAGGCCGATCGCATCGAGCCATGCGCCCTGCCCCAACGGACCATAGACGTGCGCGCCCTCGGCTCCGGCGGCGGCGGCCAGCGCGGAGAAATCGACATGCGCCGTCAGATCGCGGGTGCCGGGGGCGGCGAAGGGGTCGGCATAGGCGTGGGCGGATACAGCCTGCAGCGTGTCACCGGCGGCATGTTCGGCATAGCCATAGTCTATCACGATCACCGCCCCGCCCTGCGCGACGATCCGCCCGGCCAGATCGCGTAGGATGGCGGCGGCGGCGGGCGCCGTTTCGATGATGCTGCCGACGGGCTCGTCTTGCAGCGCGGCGGGCACGATCACGTCGAACGGCACGGTGCCGGGGACGGGCACGAACGTAGCGCCGTCGAACGCCACCATCCGCTCCCGCCAGCCGGCGGGGGTGCGGACGATCTGGTGGATCGGCAGCGCATCGAAGAATTCGTTGGCGACCAGCAGCAGCGGCCGGTCCGTCGGCAGCGTCGCGATCTCGGCATGCCAGCGGGCCTGCGGCACTCGCTGCGCCTGTTCGGCCCGCAACACAGGGCTCGTCTCGACGAAATGAACCGGGGGGGCGAGGCCATGGGTGCGCATCGCACGCAGCGCATCGGCGGCCAACGTGCCGCGCCCCGGACCCAACTCCACGAACGCCGCCTCGGGGCGGCCGGCGCGCGCCCAGAGATCGGCCAGGGCTAGGCCGATGAGTTCGCCGAACATCTGGCTGACCTCCGGCGCGGTGACGAAATCGCCGGCCGCGCCCAGCGGATCGCGCGCGGCGTAATAAGCCGCGTTCGCCTCCGCCATCCACACCGCCAGCGGAATGGGTCCGCCCAGCGCGATCAGCCGCTTAAGCCGGGCGGAGATGTCGCTCGGATCAGGCGACGCTGGCACTCCCGGCGATCGGCTCCACCCGCACGCGGCGGCGCTTGGCGGTGGCGATCAGCCATGCGCCCCCCAGCAACATCGGAATGGTCAGCGTCTGGCCCATCGTCAGCCCCCAGCTGAGATGCTCCAGCCCGGCATCCGGCGCGCGGACCCATTCCAGCGAGAAGCGGCACAGGCCGTAGCCGAGCAGGAAGGTGCCGACGAGCTTGCCCGGCTGATAGCGCGCGTCCGTGCGCCAAAATAGGAAGGCCAGCACGCAGAACAGTACGATGCCCTCCAGCCCGGCCTCGTACAGCTGGCTCGGATGGCGCGGAATGTCGCCGGCGCGGGGGAAGATCACCGCCCACGGCACGTTGGTCGGCCGGCCCCACAGCTCCCCGTTCACGAAATTGGCGAGGCGCCCGAAGAACAGGCCGAACGGCACGCAGCAGGCGACGTAATCGTGGATGCGCAGCCAGTTGAGCCCGTTCTTGCGCGCCAGCAAAATGATGCCGACGGTCACGCCGATGACGCCGCCGTGGAACGACATGCCGCCTTCCCACAGCTTGAGCACGTCCAGCGGATGCCGCCAGATCTGCGGCTGGTAGAACAGCACATAGGCCAGCCGCCCGCCGATCAGGATGCCGAGGGTGGCGTAGAACACCATGTCGTCGGCATGGCGGCGGGCCATCGGCGCGCCCGGCCGGTCGATCAGTTTCAGCAGATACCACCAGCCGACGAGAATACCCGCGATGTAGGCGAGCGAATACCAGCGGATCTGAAGGAAGCCGAGATCCAGCGCGACCGGCGAAAGGCCAAGGCTGTCGAAGCGGAAGGCTGCCGCCGTTTCGGCGAGAAGGGAGATGAGCAAGGCTTGTTCCGATCCGATTTTGGCCCTCATAGTGCCGGCAAGGACGAACGAAAAGACCGGGAGAGGCCGATGCCGAGCGATAGCGATCGTCGCTTTGCCGATGTGATGGCGGCGCTCACCGGCCCCGGCGGCCTGCTGGAGGCGGCGGCCGATGATGAGGGGCGGATGATCGTACCGGGCATGCCCAATACGCTGGCCGGTCTGATGCGATGGTCGGGCGCCACTTATGGCGAGGCGGAAGCGCTTGTCTGCGGCGACGAACGGCTGAGCTACGCGGCGCTCGATGCCCTGTCCGAGGCGGTGGCGCGGGCGCTGGCGGGGGGCTGGGGCATCGCGCGGGGGGATCGGGTCGGCATCGCGATGCGCAACTGCCCGGCATGGATCGTCGCCTACATGGCGGTGGCCAAGGCGGGGGCTATCGCCACGCTCGTCAACGGCTGGTGGACGCCGGCGGAAATGTCGCGCGCGCTGACGATCGCGACGCCGCGCCTGATGATCGCCGATGCCGACCGCGCCGCGCGTATCGCCATGCCCGCCGGGCGGATGATCGTGCTGCCGATCGAGGCGCCGGTGGCCGACGCCTTCGCCCCGCTGCTCGTCGCGGCGGCGGGGGCTTTGCCGCAGGTGGATGGTGATGACGATGCGACCCTGCTTTTCACCTCCGGCTCCACCGGGGGCGCGCGGGGCGTCGTCTCCACCCATCGCGCGGTGATGACGGCGACGTGCGTCTTCGCCTCCGTCACGGCGGGCGTGCTGGGCCAATATCATGGCGGTGATCGCGCGAACCTGCCCGGGCCGCCCGCCGCGCTGGTGGCGGTGCCGCTGTTCCACGTTACCGGCGAAGTGCCGCTGATGCTGGCGAGCCTGCTGCTCGCCCGCAAGCTGGTGCTGATGCCGCGCTGGGATGCGGGCGAGGCGCTGCGCCTGATCGCGGCGGAGCGGATCAGCTATTTCGTCGGCGTGCCGACGATGAGCCTGGAGCTGATGCGCCACCCGGATCGCGATCGCTTCGATACGTCCAGTCTGCTCGATATCGCGGCGGGCGGCGCGCCCCGGCCGCCCGAGCACGTCGCGGCGCTCGCGGCGGCCTTCGCCTCGGCCCACCCGATGCTGGGCTACGGGCTGACGGAAACGAACGCCGTCGGCTGCACCAACGTGCGCGACCGCTATATCGCCCGCCCCGGATCAACCGGTCGCCCACAGGCGCCCTTCGTCGAGGTGGCGGTATTCGGCGAAGACGGAAAGCCGGTCGCGAGCGATGCGGTCGGCGAGATCGGCATTCGCTCGGCGGCGAACATGCGCGGCTATTGGAACGATCCGGTGGCGACGGCGGCGACGTTGACCGCCGATGGCTATGTGCTGACCGGCGATCTCGGCTATCTCGATGCGGACGGCTATCTGTTCATTACCGATCGCGCAAAGGACATCATCATTCGCGGCGGGGAGAACATCGGCGTGCAGGAGGTGGAGCAGGCGCTCTACGCGCATCCCGCCATCGCTGAGGCCTGCGTTTTCGGCGTGGCGGATGCGCGACTGGGCGAGGTGCCGGTGGCCGTCATATGGCCGCGGCCCGACATGCCCGCCACGGTTGAGGAACTGCGCGCATATCTTGGGGAACGGCTGGCGCGGTTCAAGCTGCCCGCGCATATCCGGCTGAGCGACGCTCCGCTCCCCCGCCTCGGCACCGGCAAGATCGACCGACGCGGCATACGGCTGGCGTATGGCGCGGCGGCGGCCGACTGAACGGCTGGCGCGGCACCGCACGCGCCCGTATGCGGGGCGGATGACGCGCAGAGGCCGACCGCATGGCGCTTGATCGCCGTACCCTGCTCATAGGAGGCGGCGCGGGGGCCGGGCTGGTGCTGGCTTGGGGGCTATGGCCGCGTAGCTATACGCCGAACCTCGTCGCGGCCGCCGGCGAAACCATCCTCAACGCCTTCCTCAAGATCGGCACGGACGGGCATGTCGCCATCGTCGTGCCGCAGGCGGAGATGGGGCAAGGGGTATGGACCGCGCTGCCCCAGATCCTGGCGGACGAGTTGGGGGCGGACTGGCGCACGATAGCGGTGGAGCCCGCGCCGATCGGCCCGCTCTATGCCAACACGCTGCTGATCGGCGAGGCGGCGGAGGATGCCGCGCCCGCCATGCTGCAAGGCATCGCCGGCTGGGCGGCGCGCACCTACGCCACCCGGTCCGCGCTGATGGTGACGGGCGGATCCACTTCGATCCGGGGGTTCGAGCCGCGTTTCCGCGAGGCCGGGGCGATGGCGCGCGCGTTGCTCTGCATGGCGGCGGGCGCGCGCTGGGGGGCGGACTGGCAGGCGTGCGACACGGACGCCGGCTTCGTGACGCGAGGCGCCGATCGGCTGGCTTTCGCGGAACTGGCGGCCGAGGCGGCCCGCTTCACCCCGCCGGACACCGCGCCCCTGCGGGCGCTTGGCACGGGCGGGATCGTCGGCCGCAACATGCCCCGGCTCGATCTGCCCGCCAAGGTGGATGGATCGACCCGCTACGCCGCCGATGTGCGGTTGCCCGATCTCGTCTTCGCCTCCGTGCGGCACGGCCCGATCGGCAGCGGGGCGTTGCAGGGGTTCGATCGGGCGGCGGCGGAAAAGGTGCCGGGCGCGATCGGCATCGTCGAGCAGCCCGGCTGGGTGGCGGCGGTGGCGACGACCTGGTGGGCGGCCGATCGCG
>CAJYJW010000213.1 GCA_913775025.1 uncultured Sphingomonas sp.
GCCGGCATGGCGGCTGACGCGACACCGCGCAAGGTGGCGGCAAGCCATCGGCGATTGACTCGGCCGCCCCCCGCGCCTATCGCCCGCCGGACAGCGGCTGCCCGTTCGGCGGCCCATTTTTTGTTGACTGCGACGGCTGCGATCGGCCGGGCATTCGGGGAATGAGCGATGAAGCGGACCTTTCAGCCCAGCAATCTCGTGCGCAAGCGCCGCCACGGCTTCCGCGCGCGGACGGCGACGGTCGGTGGCCGCAAGGTGCTGGCGGCGCGCCGCGCGCGCGGCCGCCGGAAGCTCTCCGCCTGAAAACGCCCGCGCCTGAGACGATCAGGCGGCGCGCTGACTATCTTGCCGCGAACCAGGGCCGGCGTGCGCCGATGCCCGGGTTCGTCCTGCTCGTTCGCGGGCGGAACGACGGAACCCTTACGATGCGGGCCGGCTATACGGTCACCAAGAAGATCGGCAACGCCGTCGTCCGCAACCGGATGAAGCGCCGCCTACGCGCGCTTGCCCGCGATCTTCTACCCACGGAAGGCGTGACGGGGTCCGATCATGTGCTGATCGGTCGTAACGGCGGGATAGAGCGGCCCTATGCCGATTTGCGACGCGAACTCGTCAAGGCGCTGGGCAAGGTGAAGTCCGGCAAGGCCGAGGCCGGCAGACCCCGGCGATGATCGCACGGCTGCTGATCCTGCTGGCGCGGGGCTGGCAGCTTGGTCCATCGGCGATATTGCCGCCCACCTGCCGCTTCATTCCCTCCTGTTCGGCCTATGCGATCACCGCCATCGGACGCTATGGCGCGCTGAAGGGCGGCTGGCTTGCCACCCGGCGGATCTGCCGTTGCCACCCGTTCGGCGGCTCCGGCTACGATCCGGTGCCCTGAACGGACGATAACGGTGCCATGATGCGGAGACGACAAGTTGGATAACATGCGCAACGTGGTGCTGTTCGCCATTCTGGCGGTGGCGGTGCTGTTCGGCTGGCCGTTGGTCTCGAACCGTTATTTCCCCACCGCCAATCCGCCCGCGACAAAGATTGTCGATGGCAAGTCGGTGGCCCTGCCCAACCCGGCGGCGGACCCGACGGCCGATGCGCCCGCCGCCGTGCGCGGCCGCGCCGTGGTGCTGGCCGAAACACCGCGCATACCGATCGACACGCCCCGCCTGCGCGGTTCGATCAACCTGCGCGGCGCGCGCATCGATGATCTGGTGCTGACGACCTATCGCGAATCGATCGCCAAGGATTCGCCGCCGATCCGCCTGCTTTCCCCCGCCGGCGCGCCGGATGCCTATTTCGCGGGCTTCGGCTGGTCCGGCGAGGGCATCGCGCTGCCGAATGCGCAGACCGTGTGGACGGCAAGCGGCACACGCCTGACCCCCGCGACCCCGGTCACCCTTACTTGGGCCAATCCTACCGGCCAGCGCTTCACCATCCGTCTGTCGATCGACAGCAATTACATGTTCACCGTTGAGCAGAGCATCGCCAACGCGGGCGGCGGGGCCGTCTCCGCGCGGCCTTGGTCGCTTGTCAGCCGCATCGGCCATTCAAAGGATCCGTCGAGCTGGACCAACCATGTCGGCCCGATGGGGGTGTTCGGCGGCAAGGCGAACTATAGCGTCGACTTCAAGGATCTGGATTCGGCGCCTGCCGGCGAGCGGTTCAACACCACCGGCGGCTGGGCCGGCTTCACCGACAAATATTGGCTGACGGCGGTGATCCCCGATCAGCGCACGACCGTCGACGCCGGTTTCCGCGCCGGCCCGGGTGGGGCCTATCAGGCCGACTTTACCACGGCCCCCGCCATCGTCGCTCCGGGCGCCACCGTTCGCTCGACCTCCCGCCTGTTCGCAGGTGCCAAGGAGGTGAACCTGCTCGACGGCTACGAGGACAATCTCGGCATCGCGCGTTTCGGCAAAGCGATCGACTGGGGCTGGTTCGAAGTCGTCGAGAAGCCGATCTTCGACATTCTCGACTGGCTGTTCCGCACCACGGGTAACTTCGGCATCGCGATCATCCTGCTCACCTGCCTGGTGCGCGGCCTGATGTTCCCGGTCGCGCAGAAGCAATTCAAGTCGATGGCGGCGATGCGGGTGCTCCAGCCGAAGATGAAGGCGCTGCAGGAGCGATACAAGGACGACAAGCAGAAGCTGCAGCAGGAGATGCTGGCGCTGTATCAGAAGGAAAAGGTCAATCCGGTCGCCGGCTGCCTGCCCATCCTGTTGCAGATCCCGATCTTCTACGCGCTCTACAAGGTGCTGATGCTAACGATCGAGATGCGCCATCAGCCGTTCGCGCTGTGGATCCGCGATCTTTCCGCGCCCGATCCGATGACGCCGGTGAACCTGTTCGGCCTGCTGCCCTTCACCCCGCCGCACATGATCGCCATCGGCGTTTTGCCGATCCTGCTCGGCATCACCATGTATCTGCAATTCAAGCTGAACCCCGCGCCTGCCGATCCGGTGCAGCAGCAGGTCTTCTCGATCATGCCGTGGATCTTCATGTTCATCATGGCGCCGTTCGCGGCGGGCTTGCAGCTTTACTGGACCGTCTCGAACCTGCTGACGATCGCGCAGCAGAAGTTCCTGTACAGCCGCCATCCGGGGATGCCGGCGGCGGATACAAAGTGACGGACGCGCCCCGCCCGGAGGACGACCCGCAGGCCGTGGCCGAACGGGTGGAGGCGGCGCGCCGCCTGTTCGCCGGGCCGGTGACGTTTCTTAAATCCGCGCCGTCACTCCAATTCCTGCCCGATCCTGATGCGAACGAGGTGGCCTTCGCGGGCCGGTCCAACGTCGGCAAATCCTCGCTCCTGAATGCGCTGACCGGGCGCAACGCGCTCGCCCGCACGTCGAACACGCCGGGCCGCACGCAGGAACTCAACTTCTTCGATATCGGCGGTGACGTGGAGGCAGGCGACGTGCCCGTCTTCCGCCTCGTCGATATGCCGGGCTACGGTTTCGCCAAGGCGCCGAAGGATGTCGTGCGCAAGTGGAAGCATCTGGTAAACGACTATCTGCGCGGCCGTGCCGTGCTGAAGCGCGCGCTGGTGCTGATCGACAGCCGCCATGGCCTGAAGGATGTCGATCGCGAATTGATGGACATGCTGGACAAGGCCGCCGTTTCCTACCGCCTCGTTCTCACCAAGGCGGACAAGGTGAAGGCGAGCGATCTCGCCCAAGTGAAAGACGTGACGGCGGCGGAGGCGCGCAAGCATGTTGCGGCGCATCCCGAGATCCTTGTGACATCCAGCGAGACCGGGCTCGGCATTGCGGAGCTGCGCGCGGCGGTGGTCGAGGCGATCGGCTGACGACCGCCGGCCATCGGCCGGGTGAAACTCCGCGATCCCTCAATCGCTTGACCTCACGGCGGCGGCGTATCGGCATGTCGATCCGCCACCCGCGGGAGGTGAGGCATGGCGAGGCACGACGAACACACAGCGGAGGCCGAGCCGCAACCTGCACGTCAACTATCCGAGGACGACCAGGAGGCGGTCGAGGAGCGGGGATCCGGCTCCCCGCGCGTCGTCCATGAAGTGGTGCGGTCGGAAGGTGAGGAGGAACTCGACAGACCGGCGGCGTCTTTGTTGTTCTCAGGCCTCGCGGCAGGTTTCGCGGTCAGTGCCTCGCTGCTGGCTGAGGCGTTCCTGCATATGCATCTGCCCGATGCGCCGTGGACCGAACTGGTCGTATCGCTCGGCTATACGGTTGGCTTCGTGATCGTGATCCTCGGCAACCTGCAGCTTTTCACCGAAAGCACGATTACCGCGGTCCTCCCGGTCGCCACCCATCCAACCCTGAGCAATGCGGGCCGCCTGCTGCGGCTTTGGGCCATCGTGTTCACCGCGAACATGGCGGGCACGCTAGCCGTCGCGGCGCTGATGGCCGGAGAAGTCATCATCGGGCCCGAGCAGTTGGCGGCGGCCATGACGATCTCCAAATCCCTGCTCACGCACGGGCCGCTGGATACGCTGCTTATCGCCACGCCCGCCGGTTTCCTGATCGCGTCGATCGCCTGGATCCTGCCCAATGCGCGGGGCAGCGAGTTTTGGGTGATCGTCCTCATCACCTATACGATCGCGGTCGGCGGGTTCAGCCATGTCGTCGCCGGGTCGGCGGAGGCATGGCTGCTGATGCTGACCGGGGCGACCACGCCCGCCAATGCGATTGGCGGCCTTATCCTGCCGGCCCTTGCCGGCAACATCATCGGCGGCACCGGCCTGTTCACCGTTCTCGCCCATGGCCAGGTTCACGAGGAGATCGAAGCAGGTCGGTGAATCACGGCTAAATATCGTCGGGCCGGAGCCTGTCGGGGTGTCATGAGTTACCGCATCGCAACCGTTCCCTTACCGAAAGGATCTTCCATGACCGATCAGACGACGACGCAGGTCAGCAACAGCAAGACCAAGCTGAGCGACGCCTTCCGCACCCATTTCTCGGGCGACGCCCCGATCACCGAGAAGGCCACCAACTTCGCCAAGGCCCGCCCATGGACGAGCGCCGCCTTCGCCGGCGTCGCCGCCCTGGCAGTGCTGAACACCCTGCGCGGACGCCGCTGATCGCGGTGGCGCGACCGGCTCTCGCCGGCCGGTCGCGCCGGCTGCTCGGGTCCGTTCCGCTTCCGTCTTGAGCAGGGGCGACCGCCGTTCTATCAGCGGGCCATGCTCAAGCTCTTCATCGGCAACAAGGCCTACTCATCCTGGTCGATGCGCGGCTGGCTGGCGGCGAAAGCGTCGGGCCTCCCGTTCGAGGAGATCGTCGTTCCCCTGTACGACGAGGATTGGGACAAGCGCCGCGAAGGGGCGGAGTTCGCACCCTCCAGCGGCAAGGTGCCGATCCTGTGGGACGGCGAGGTGGTGGTGTGGGACAGTCTCGCCATCGTCGAATATCTCGCCGAAAAGTCAGGACGGCAGCGCTTCTGGCCCGAGGACGACGCCGCGCGCGCCACCGCGCGGTCGATGGCGGCGGAAATGCACTCCGGCTTCCTGAACCTGCGGCGCGAGCATTCGATGAATGTACGCCGCACCCTCCCCACCCCCGATCTTTCGGCCGGCACCCAGCAGGATGTCCTCCGGATCGTCTCGCTGTGGGCGGAGGCGCGCTCGCGCTGGGGCTCTGGCGGCGACTTCCTGTTCGGTGATTGGGGGGCGGCGGACCTGATGTTCGCCCCGGTCGTCACGCGTTTCGTGACGTATAGCATCCCCGTACCCCGCTTCGCGCTGACCTATATGCAGGCGGTGCTGCGCCACCCCCATGTGGCCGCCTGGATCGATGCCGCTCAGGAGGAGACCTGGGTGATCGAACGGTTCGAGACGCCCGCCGCATGAGCGCGGATCCGCTCGATCCGGTCGCCCTCACCGAACGGCTCATCGCCTGCCCCAGCGTCACCCCCGCCGACGCGGGCGCGCTTGGCGTGATCGCGGAGGCGCTGGAACGGCAGGGCTTCACCGTCCATCGCTTCGCTGCCGGTGGGCCGCCCGACGGGCCGATCGAAAATCTGCACGCCACGCGCGGCCAGGGCGCGCCCCATTTCGCCTTCGCCGGGCATAGCGATGTCGTGCCCCCCGGCAGCGGCTGGACGACCGATCCGTTCACCCCCACCCGCCGGGGCGATCTTCTGCACGGGCGCGGCGCGGTGGACATGAAAGGCGCGGTCGCCGCCTTCGTCGCCGCCGCCGCCCGCGTGCGCGATCATGCCGGCACGCTCAGCCTGATCATCACGGGGGATGAGGAAGGCCCCGCCACCCACGGCACACTGGCGCTGATGGACTGGATGGCGGTACGCGGCGAGCGGCCGGACATGATCCTCGTCGGCGAACCTACGTCGGACAAACGCTTCGGCGACACGATCAAGATCGGCCGGCGCGGATCGGTGAATATCTGGATCACGGTACCGGGCACGCAGGGCCATGTCGCCTACCCCCATCTTGCCGACAATCCGGCGACGCGGCTGCTTCGTATTCTAGACAGGCTGACGCGGCTGACGCTGGACGAGGGCAATCGCTGGTTCCAGCCCTCCAACCTGGAAGTCACCGACATCAGCGTCGGCAACCCCGCGACCAACGTGATCCCGGGCGAAGCGCGCGCCCGTCTCAACATCCGCTTTAACGATGAGCAGAACGGCGCGGCGCTGGTGGCTCAGGTGCGCGCGATCGTAAGGGAGGAAGCGCCGCGCGCGTCGCTGGATGCCAAGATTTCGGGCGAAGCGTTCCTGACGGAGCCTGGGCCGCTGTCCGATCTCGTCACCGAATCGATCCGCGCGGTAACGGGCGTGACCCCGGCGCTTTCCACCAGCGGCGGTACGAGCGATGCCCGCTTCCTCTCCCGCCTCTGCCCCGTCGTAGAATTCGGCCTCGTCAACGCCACCATGCACAAGCTGGACGAGGCCGTTGGGATACCGGACCTCTATGCCCTGACCGACATTTATGAGGCGGTCATACGAACGGCCTTGGGGCAACGCATGTCCGACCATGTGCGCTCTGACGCGGAAATTGCCCCGGCGACGCCTTTCCTTCGATAGCGATAGCCAGGCCTAGGCTATCCTCGCTCGCGCCGCCGCCGCAGCACTACATAGAGTGCGCCTGCCCCGCCATGTCGTGGGTGCGCCGCGCGCACCGCGGCAATCCGGTCGGCGAAGCGCGATCCGCCAAGCCAATCCCCGATCGAGGCGCGAATCGCGCCTCGCGGCCGTTCCTCGTCGTGGGATCGCTGGCGGGGCGGGCGCCCGGTCACCAGCAGCAGCAGCCGCGCCTCCATCGCGATCGCGCGCGCCAGTTCCGTATCCAGTGCGGCATAGGCCGAGGCAAGCGTATGCCCGTGCAGATCGATCGTGCGATCGGGCGCGACCATACCCCGGCGCAGGCGGCGATCCCACCCGCCGTCCAGCGTATCGGGGGCGGGCGGCGGCTTGGCCAACTGGCGGGGCGACGACGGGGGCGGCACGCGGCCGATACGCTTCGATGGTAGCGGCGAAACCGTCGGCGCGACAGGATCGCGCGGGCGCGAGGATTCTCTCGCGGGGCGCGCGCGGGCGATCGGCCGCACGCCCTCCGTCACGCGTCGCCACAGGGCGCGCTCGTCAGGGTCGAGGGTCCGCCCCGCCATCCCCCGCTCCATTCAGCCGCGCGACTGTCCCGATCGGCAACAGCAGCCATGCCTGCCCCCGGCCTGACATGCCGCCGGCCGTCGATCGGGCATCGTCACCCGCACCCCAGAAGGTATCGAACCGGTTCGCGCCCTTGATCGCGCCGCCGGTATCCTGCGCCACCCATAGCCCCGTCGCTTCCGATCGATCGAGCGCCAGGAATACCGGCGCGCCGAGAGGCACGAAGGCGGGGTCGGCTGCCACGCTGGTCCGCCCCGTCACCGCGACACCCATCGCGCCGATCGGCCCCGCGCCGGTCAATTCGCGGAAGAAGACGAAGGACTTGTTCTCGTCCATGATCGCCTGCCCCTCCTCCGGATGGGCACGCAACCACGCCATGATCCCCTGCATCGACGACTGGCCGGGGCCGAGCAGCCCACGCGCCTTCATCAGCCCGCCGATCCCGACATAGTCGCGGCCGTTCTGGCTGTCATAGCCGATCCGCATCACGCCGCCGTCCGGCAGACGCAGACGACCGGATCCCTGAACCTGAAGGAAGAAGAATTCGATGGGGTCGGCCGCCCACGCCAGTTCCAGCCCGCGCCCCCGCAATGCGCCGGCTTCGATCGCCGCGCGATCGGGGTAGAGCGTGAGCTTCCCGTCCCTCGCCTGCCCGCGGATCTTGCGGCCTTTCAGGTCCGGCGCGAACTGGCCCAGATCCGCCTCGATCAGATCGGGCGGACGACGATAGACCGGCACGTCATAGCCCGCCCGGCGTGCGCGGGATCCGGCGATCTCCGGCTCGTAATAGCCGGTGGCGAACGCCCGGCCATCCCCCACCACGGCGGCTTCGAACCAGCGGGAAAAGAAGCCGGCGGCATCGCCGTCCCGCCAGCCGGTGGCGGCGGCGCAGGCGGGTCGCCAGTCATCGCCCCGCGTAAGCCCGCTGGCATCGGTGCGACGTATCAAACCGGGACAAGAGAGGCGGAAGGCGGCCAGCGCCGCGCGCGCCTCGTCCGCCTGTATGCCAAGCATCGCCACCGGCACACCGGCCCTTACGCCGACCGCACTGGCTTTCGCCCCCACAGGCGGCACCGCAGGCGCTATCGGCGCTGGTGGGCTTTCATGCGGTTGGCGGACGGGGGACAGGATTTCCACGCCTGGCGAGGACGTGGAGCGGGTCGGAGCCATGCCTCGGCTCGCTTCGCGATCACGGAGGGGCGCACCCGCCTGGGGCGCGACACACCCGGATAGCGCCAGCATCGCGATCGCGATGCCGGCACCGAAACGCAGCGTCACGCCGCCTCGTCGGTTTCGACGAGCGTCCAGTTCGGATCGTCGGCGCGGACGTTCCGGCTGAAGGTCCACACGTCATGCGTCTGGACCGCATCCGTCAGCGATCCGGCGATCGCCTCGCCATCCGCGTCGCGCGTCACAGCCGCGATATCCGCGTCGAACCGCACAGTGATGCTCGCCGTCTGCCCGTTGAGCGAGGCGCGCTCGATGACCGCCCGCTCGATCGCGATCAGGCGATTGTCGAGAACATGCCCGACCTCCCGGCGCGCCTCGATCGCCTCGGCGAAGGCATCGCGCACGGGCTGATCCGCCAGACGATCAAGCTCCGCGACATCGCCCTTCCAATACGCCTCAAGCACCATTCGATAGGCGGCTTCCGCGCCGGCGAGGAACCGCGTGACATCGAAGCGGGAGTCGGCCGCCGATATCGCGCGCACGCCATCAGTCGCGCGCGGTTCGATCGCCGGCTCCGCCAAGAGCGGCTGCGGGGGCATATCGGGCGCGGGCCGGCTTGCCGGCGCGATGGTCGCCGGCGCCTCGACAGGCTTTGCGACCTGCTGCTCATGCCCCGTACGGCGGCCGAGGACGCTCCACAGGCGGAGGCCCACGAACAGGAAAATCATCGCCAGGATAATGATCTCGACCACCGGCCCCTCACTTTTCTAGGCGTCCAACATAGGGCGGGCCGCACGATGTTTCAAACGGCGATCCTTCGGGCGACGGGCGCGCCATTGCCCTTCGTCATGCCACCTGTTAGCGCGCGCCCAAATTCATCAGCAGGACGAGACCGATATGGCCGACGAGCAGTTCAGCGCCGATCAGGGCATAAGTGACGACGGTCAGCCGCAGGTCGGCATGATCGCGCAATATGTGAAGGATCTCTCGTTCGAGAATCCGAATGCGCCGCACGTCTACCAGTGGCAGGGGCAGCCGCGCATCGACGTGCAGTTCAACATCGGCGCGCAGCCGGTGGGTGACGACGTGCATGAGGTGGCGCTGAAGGTCGATGTGTCGGCCATCGCGGCGGACAAGACCGCCTTCCAGGTGGAACTGGTCTATGCCGGCCTGTTCGGCATCCGCAACGTGCCGGAGGAGCAGATCCAGCCTTTCCTGCTGGCCGAGGCCCCGCGCCTGCTGTTCCCCTTCGCCCGCCGGGTGCTGGCCGATGCGATCCGCGACGGCAACTTCCCGCCGCTGCTGCTGGAGCCGATCGATTTCGCCACGCTCTACATGCAGCAGTCGCAGGATGCGCAGGCGAGCCTCGCCACGACCGAACCCGCCGGCGAGGCCTGACCCTCCGAACGCCCCGGCCGATCACGACCGGGGCGTGATCGTTCTTCACCATCACGGGGCGCCGCCGCCATGAGCCTCGTCCGCAATACCGCCACCATCGGCGGCCTCACGCTCGTCAGCCGGATACTCGGCTTCTTGCGCGATATGCTGATGGCGCGGTTCGTCGGCGCGGGCTTTGCCTCGGATGCGTTCCTGATCGCCTGGCGGCTGCCGAACCTGTTCCGCGCGCTGTTCGCGGAGGGCGCGTTCGCCGCCGCTTTCGTACCGATGTTCAACCGCACCATCGCCGAGGCGGAGCGCGAGGGCGCGGCGCGCGGCCTGCCCGCCGGCCTCCGCTTCGCCGACGATGTGCTGTCGGTGCTGTTCCCCATCCTGCTCGCCTTCACCGCGCTGATGATGCTGGCCGCCGGCCCGATCGTCTGGATCATGACGGGCGGCTTTCCCGATGGCGGGCCGGAGAAGCTTGCGCTGGCGACCCAATTCACGCGCATCACCTTTCCCTATCTGATGCTGATCTCGCTGGTGTCGCTGCTCGGCGGCATCCTCAACTCACTCGGGCGGTTCTGGGTGAATGCGGCGGCTCCGGTATTGCTCAACCTCTGCCTGATCGCGGGCCTGCTGTTCTTTCGCGGCCATTCCGAAATCGACACGGCGCGCACCCAATCAATCGCCGTCACCGTATCGGGCGTGTTGCAACTGGCGTGGTTGATCTGGGCCTGCCGGCAGGCAGGCGTGGTGTTGCGGGTGAAGCGCCCGCGGCTGACGCCGCCTGTCAAAAAGCTGTTGGCGATCATCATGCCCGCCGCCCTCGGCGCGGGGGCGGTGCAGTTCAACCTGCTGATCTCCACCACGCTCGCGGCCCGCTTCCTGCCGCAGGGGTCGGTCTCCTACCTCTATTATGCGGATCGATTGAATCAGCTACCGCTGGGGCTGATCGGCATCGGTGTCGGCACGGCGATCCTGCCGTTGCTCTCTCGCCAGATCGGCGGGGGGGACGATGCCGCCGCCATCGCCACGCAGAATCGCGCGATCGAACTGTCGCTGCTGCTCACGCTGCCTGCCACCGCCGCATTGATGGTATCGTCGGAGCCGATCATTCGCGCCCTCCTCCAGCATGGCGCGTTCGCTGCGGCCGATACGCGCGCCACCGCCGCCGCGCTCACCGCCTTTTCGCTGGGCCTGCCGGCCTACGTGCTGATCAAGGTGCTGACGCCGGGCTTCTATGCCCGCTCCGACACGCGCACGCCGGTGCGCATCGCGCTCCTCGCGATGCTTGTGAACCTGGGCCTCAACCTCGCCTTGATCTGGCCGTTGGCGCATGTCGGCCTTGCGGTATCGACGGCAGTTTCGGCCTGGGTCAACGTGGCCTTGCTGTATCTTACGCTGCGGCGGCGCAAACATTTCGCCACCGATGCCCGATTGCGCGCCCGCACCCTGCGTCTGGCTGCCGCGACGCTCGGCATGACGGCGGTGCTGCTCGCGCTCAATCCGTGGGTGGACGGGTACACCGCCGGCTCCGCCTGGCTGCGGATAGTCGCGCTCGCGGTGCTGATGGCGCTGGGGGCGGCGGCGTATTTCGCCGGCACATTCCTGTTCCGCGCCTATACGGTTTCGGAATTGCGCCAGCAGTTCGTGCGACGGCGGTGAGGCGGGCGGCAGCGGGTTGACGGAGGCGGCTCCGGCGGACAGGAGGCCAGTCATGACCCAGCGCATCGTTTCCGGCATCCAGCCGACCGGACGGCTTCATCTCGGCAACTATCTCGGCGCGATCCGCAACTGGGTGCGGATGCAGGATGCGGTGGCGACAGGCGGGCGCTGTTTCTTCTTCCTCGCTGATCTCCACTCGATCAGCGTGCATGAGGATGCCGCCACCCGCCGCGCCAACGTACGTGAAATGGCGGCTGCGCTCATCGCCGCCGGGGTGGATCCGGCCCGCTCCACGCTATTCTCGCAGGCGCAGGTGCCCGCGCACCCGGAACTGGCCTGGCTGCTCAACGGCACCGCGCGCATCGGCTGGCTGAACCGCATGACGCAGTTCAAGGAAAAGTCGGGCAAGAACCGCGAGGGCGCCTCCGCCGCGCTCTACGTCTATCCGGTGCTGCAGGCCGCCGACGTGCTGCTGTATCAGGCGACGCATGTCCCCGTGGGGGAGGACCAGAAGCAGCATCTGGAGCTGGCGCGCGACATCGCGACCAAGTTCAACACCGACTTCGAGGTCGATCTGTTCACCCTGCCGGAGCCGATCATCCCCCCGGCCGCCGCCCGCATCATGAGCCTGCGGGACGGGTCGGCCAAGATGTCCAAATCCGACCCTTCGGACATGAGCCGGATCAACCTGTCCGACGATGTGGACATGGTCGTCCAGAAGATCCGCAAGGCAAAGACCGATCCGGCCCCCCTGCCCGATGATCCTGCCGAACTGGCGGACCGGCCGGAGGCGCGCAATCTCGTCGGCATCTACGCGGCCATGGCGGATGAACCGGTGCCGGCGGTCCTCGCCCGCTTCGCGGGTCAGGGATTCGGCGCGTTCAAGCCGGTGCTGGCCGATCTCCTGGTGGAAACGCTGGGCCCGGTGAAGACCCGACTCGATCAGCTGCGCGACGACCCCGGCGAGCTGGATCGGCTGTTGGCCGCAGGCGCCGCCCAGGCGCGCGAGGCCGCCGCGCCAACCCTGGCCGGCGCTTACCGCGCCATGGGGCTAAGAGACTGATCTCAGTACGGTAACGGTCAGTGGCGTATCGGCCAGGCCGTGCCCGGATAAGTTCATGCAACCTGCCTGCCCAGTTGGCGTTCAAGGTTAGTTCAGCCGCCATGATGGAGGCTGCAGGGAATATCCGTTCGGGCATCGCCCGTCTGAAAGGTCATAGGCCATGTCGCCTGCTCATCGCTCGCGCCGCAGCCGCATATTCGCGCTGACGGCTCCTCTTGCCCTTCTCGCGCTCAGCGCCTGCGCCACGCCCTTCCGCGCCGATGTCGCCCGCTTCCAGGCCATGCCCCCGCCCCAGGGGCAGACCTTCGTCGTTCAGGCCGCCAACCCGCGCAATCAGGGCGGCATCGAATTCTCGCAATATGCCCAGATGGTCAGCCAGCGGCTCGTGCAGCAGGGCTATCAGCCCGCGGCCAACGCCCGGTCCGCCTCGTTCGTCGTGATGCTCGATTATGGCGTCGATAACGGAAACGAGAAGGTCGTCAGCACGCCGGGCTTCGGCGGGTTCGGTTACGGCGGCTGGGGTGGTGGTTACGGCGGCTTCGGCGGCTTCGGCTACGGTGGGTTCCGCCGACCCTATTATTACGGCTGGAACGACCCCTTCTTCTTCGGCGGCGGTTATAACGACGTTTCCAGCTACACCTATTACACCAGCTTCCTCGACATGACGATCAGCCGCACCGCCGATGGCCAGCGGTTGTTCGAGGGCAAGGCGAAGGCCCGCTCGCGCGACGACAGCCTGCCCTATCTGGTGCCCAACCTCGTCGAAGCGCTTTTCACCGGCTTCCCGGGGCGCTCGGGTGAAGAGGTGCGGATCACGGTGCCGCCGCCCCCACGGAACGGCTGACCGCGTTGATAAGAAAAGGGCCGCTTCCTTGATAAGGGAAGCGGCCCTTTTGTTATGTCCGTACGGCGCGATCGTAGGTCAGGTCAGCCTTCCAGCTGCCGCGTCAGAAGCCGCACGTCCGCGTCCAGTTCGGCATCCTGCGCGCGCAGCTTCTCGATCTGCTTCACCGCATGGATCACCGTCGTATGATCACGCCCGCCGAAGCGCCGGCCGATCTCCGGCAGCGAACGCGGGGTTAGTTGCTTGGCGAGATACATCGCGACCTGACGCGGCCGGGCGACCTCACGCGCTCGACGGGCGCTCGACATCTCGGTCTGCTTGATGCGGTAATGGTCGCACACGCGGCGCTGGATCTCGTCGATCGTGATGCGCCGCTGCGTCGAGCGGAGCAGATCGGCCAGCGTCTCCGTCACGAAATCCATGTCGATCGCGCGGCCGGTCAGCATGGCGTAGGCGACGACGCGATTGAGCGCGCCCTCAAGTTCGCGCACATTAGCGCTGATCCGCTTGGCGAGGAAGTTCACCACCTCCTGCGGCACGGAGACCTGCGGCATCCCCTCGAGCTTCTTGAGGATGATGTTGAGGCGCAGTTCGAAATCGGCGGGGTTCACATCCGCCACCAGGCCCCAGGACAGGCGGGAGAGGATGCGGCTCTCGATCCCGTCCAGATCCTGCGGGCTGCGATCGGCGGTGATGACGAGACGGCGGCCGGCCGAGATGATCTCGTTCATCGTGTGGAAGAATTCTTCCTGCGTCGATTCCTTGCCGGCGATGAACTGCACGTCGTCGATCATCAGCACGTCTGCGGCGCGCAGCCGCGCCTTGAAGCTGTGCGTATCCTTCGCGCGCATCGCGGCGACGAACTCGTACATGAACTTCTCGGCCGACATGTAGATGACGAGCGCGTCCGGTTTGCGGGCGAGGAACTCCTGCCCCATCGCGTGCATCAGGTGGGTCTTGCCGAGGCCGGTGCCGCCGTGGAGGAACAGCGGATTGAACCCCAGCGTGCCCCCCTCCGCCATCGTCTTGGCGGCATTGTAGGCGACCTCATTGGCCTTGCCGACGACGAAGGCATCGAAGCTGTAACGCGCCTCGAACAGCGCGCCGCCCGCCGGGCGCGCGGACGGGGCGGCGGCGATCGCCGGCGTTTCGACGACGACGGGGGCCGGCTCCTCCTCGTCTGCGATCAGGAACAGCGACGGGCGCGGCGCATCGGCGGCGGCGGTGATCGCCACCCGCTCGACATGCGGCAGCATCGCCCGCCACGCGCCGAGCAGCTGTTCGCCGAAATGCGTCTCCACCCAGTTCGCCATGAAGTCGGACGGTGCGGCCAGAGCGACGGTGGCCGAGTCGGGGTCAAAGCCGACGAGCGTGACCGGCTTTAGCCAGCCATCGAAGGTACGCGCGCCGATCGACCGCTTGAGCCCGGCCCGCACGGCCTCCCACGCCGCCTCGAACGGCGACGGGGCGGCAATGTCGCCTGCCTCGCGTTCCACCGGCTTGCCCAAGCCCCCCACAGCATACACCCCTACGCCAAGCCGACCGACATGGGACAAGAGCGCCCCTGCGCCGACGGCTAGGCCGCCGGCACCGCCGGTCATCGATTCGTGCAACGATGCGGGTAAACCCGCGCCGGACCGCCTTTGTGTAAGCTGGGGGGCCGGTGATCAAGGCCTGGAAACGTCATGGATTCGAAATAAAGCGGCTTGACACGCAAGCCCGCCAAAAATGCTATTCCGTCTTATCTATTTGAAATGTCTTCGGTTTTTCTCATGCCTAAAATCGTCATGATCGCCCGAATCGCGGGAAAAGCGTCGCTTTAGGGTCCCGCCGTATCAGATGCAAAAAGGCCCGCCGGATCGCTCCGACGGGCCTTCGAAAGCCAATGGCGAGACGCTTAGCCCAGGGCGGCGACCCGCTTCGTCAAACGGGCGAACTTGCGCGAGGCGGTGTTCTTGTGGACGACGCCCTTCGACACGCCACGGAACAGCTCCGGCTGCGCGGCGGCCAGCGCGGCGGCGGCGGCATCCTTGTCGCCTGCGGTCAACGCCAGCTCGACCTTCTTCACGAAGGTGCGGATGCGGCTGACACGCGCGCCATTGATCTCGGCGCGACGCTCGTTGCGGCGGATGCGCTTCTTTGCCTGCGGCGTGTTCGCCATGCTCGTCCCTCAAAAGTCGAATAAGGAAACGGCGCGGATAGGCTCCGCGCCGGGAAGCGGCCTCAATACAGAACGGAGCGATTCTTTCAAGCCCCGACTTCACGCAACCCGGCGCTTCGGCGGCTGGCATCGCGCGCAATAGAAAGTGGAACGGCCTCCGTCCACGCGGCGCAGCACGGGCGCGCCGCATGCGCACGCCTCACCCTCGCGTCCGTAGACGAGAAACTGCTTCGAGAAATAGCCGAGTTCGCCGTCGGGCCGGGCATAATCGCGCAAGGTCGATCCCCCCGCCGCGATCGCCGCCTCCAGCACCGTCCGCACCGCCTCGACCAATTTTGCCAGCCTGGCGCGGGGGATGGTGCCGGCGGGACGCGCCGGATCGATCCGCGCCATGTGCAGCGCCTCGCACACATAGATGTTGCCTAGCCCGGCGACGATCCTCTGATCGAGCAGCAATGGTTTCACGGGCGCCGCCCGCCCCTCGAACGCGCGGGCGAGATGCGCGGCGGTGAAGTGCGGCCCAAGCGGCTCCGGCCCCAGCGCCACGAACGGCGGGAACGCCCCCACCGCCGCCGTCGCCATCAGATCGAGCGAGCCGAAGCGGCGCGGGTCCGCCAGCGCCAGACGCCGCCCCGCCGCCGTATCGATCAGCAGATGGTCGTGTTTGCCGATATCCTCCGGGTCGATCCGCCAGCGGCCGGACATGCCGAGGTGAAAGATCAGCGTATCGCCCCGGTCCGTCTCGATCAGGCCGTATTTCGCCCGCCGCGAGAGCGTGGTTACCGTAGCCCCCGTCAATCGCCGGCGCAGATCGGGCGGAATGGGGCGGCGCAGGTCCGGCCGGCGCGGTTCGACGGCGGTCAGCCGCTGGCCTTCCAGCACCGGCCGCAGCCCGCGCACGGTCGTCTCGACTTCTGGAAGCTCCGGCATCGCGATCAGCTAGGTTCGGTTTGCCGCCGGGGCAAGGCCCCGCTAAGGCCGGCGGCATGAGCGACACCGTATCCTTCGGCTATGCCGACGTGCCCACCGCCGAGAAGACGGAGAAGGTCGGCGCCGTCTTCCGCTCGGTCGCGGCGAAGTACGATCTGATGAACGATGCGATGTCCGCCGGCATGCACCGGCTGTGGAAGGACCGCTTCGTCCGCCGGGTGAAGCCGCGAGACGGCGAGACGATTCTCGACATGGCCGGCGGCACCGGCGACATCGCCTTCCGCCTCGCCCGCTCGGGCGCGCAGGTGACGGTCTCCGACATCAACGCCGCCATGCTGGAAGTGGGGATGGAGCGCGCGCAGAAGCGCGGCATCCCCGGCCTTATCTGGTCCGAACAGAATGCCGAAACGCTGAGCTTCGCCGATCGCAGTTTCGATGCCTATACGATCGCCTTCGGCATCCGCAACGTAACGCACATCGATCAGGCACTGGTGGAGGCGCACCGCGTGCTGAAGCGCGGAGGCCGCTTCTTCTGCCTCGAATTCTCCACTACGGTCTGGCCGGGCTTCTCCGACGTATATGACGTCTATTCTCACAAGATCGTGCCGAAGCTGGGCAAGCTGCTGGCGAACGACGAGGACAGCTACCGCTATCTGATCGAGTCGATCCGCCGCTTCCCCGACATGCCGCGCTTCGCCGCGATGATCGAGCAGGCGGGCTTCGCGCGCGTCACGGCCGAGCCGATCATGGGTGGGCTGGTGGCGATTCACAGCGGCTGGAAGATCTGATCCACCCGGCATGACGACCACCGTCACCCATCTCTGGCGGCTTTTGAAGTGGGGCCGCACGCTTGCCCGCCATGGCGCGCTTATGGGGATCGAACGCGATCCGCTGACCCCGCCGCTGCTGCGCCGCGGCGTCAGGCTGTTGCGCGTGGGGGCGAGGGTGCCGGAGCGGCCCGCTTATGCCGATGCGTTCGAAGCGATCGGGCCGGCGGCGATCAAGCTCGGCCAGGCGCTCGCCACCCGCCCCGATCTGGTGGGCGAGGAGGCGGCGGCCGATCTGTTCCGCCTGCAGGATGCCCTGCCCCCCGTCCCCTTCGCCG
>CAJYJW010000214.1 GCA_913775025.1 uncultured Sphingomonas sp.
CGAACCAATATGATCTGCGCTTGCAGACGGTGGGCCTCTCCATAGGCTTCGATCAGGCCATCGTGCGGGGCGAACCGGCCACCCGCAGCTTCTCGATCGTCTATCTGCGCGAGGGGAAGGTCATCGCGCTCGACTGCGTGAACGCCGCCAAGGACTATGTGCAGGGCAAGGCCCTTGTGGCGAATGGCATCGCCGCCCCGGTCGCCAGCCTTTCGGATCCCGCGATCCCGCTGAAATCGCTGGCGGCCTGACCGAAACGACGTCGGATGAGGGGCGCGGCGGAACCGCCCGCCATGCCTCTCGTTCCCCCGGCTCCCGACAGGATAGCCAGGAGAAGTGCGATGGAGCTTTCGGTATCGCTTGAGACAGTCTGTCGGCTCATCGTGCGATCGCGCGAGCTTGAGGCGCAGGTGCCCGCAATCGAAACCGAAGAGGATGCGGACCCGACCGATTCCGATGACGGCATGGCGGTGCTGGAGGACGAGGCGAACGAGTCGGTAGAAGCCGAAATGGCCGCCCTTCTGGACGATCTGGCGGACGATCAGATCGCCGAAGTACTGGCACTCGCCTGGGTCGGCCGCGGCACCTATGACGCCAGCGAGTGGGAAGAGGCGCTGGAGGAGGCGAACGACCCGGATGCCGAGGATCCGGTCGATCAGCTGCTCGATATGCAGATGCTCGCCGGTTATCTGGATGCCGGCCTCGCCGCGTTCGATCTGAGTTGCGACGGGATCGGCCAAATCGATTGAGCACAAGCCACCGAGTTTTGGCCCAATATCGAATAATGCCGGCGCGGCGCCACAATTTTAGGTAGCTATTGTCGCGGCTTGCAAGGCGTTCGCAAAAGGAACCCTTGTAATCTACCCCCCGTTCCCGGTTTATCTCCGCAGCAAAGGATTGGGCAGATGTCCGGTAAATATTCCCCACGAAATGATGAAGGCGATCATCGGATAAAGGATGATGATCCTGCGGCAATCGCGCTGTTGAAGGACGAGCATCATCGCTTCCGCGAACTCTTCGACGCAGCGGAGGATGCCGAGGGTGATGCGCTGGTCGAGATCGCGCAGGAACTGTGCATGCGACTCACCGTCCACATGACGATCGAGGAAGAGATTCTCTATCCGGCTACCAAGCCCGCGATCGGCGCGGACGAGATCAACGAAGGCATCGTGGAACATCAGTCCGCCAAGCGGATCGTTGCCGAGCTCGAACAGCTTGACGGGACCGAGGAGCTCTACGCCGCCAAAGTTCATGTTCTGGGCGAGGAAACCATTCATCACATCGACGAGGAAGACGAAGATCTTTTCGAGGATGCAAAGAAAGCCCACGCCGATGGCAAGATAGACCTCGACGAGATCGGTGAAAAACTCCGGGCACGGCAGAAGGAACTTTACGACCAGCTCGGCAAGACCGGCGATGTCGGCGAGACTGAAGAAGCCGATGCCAACGAAGTCGAACGGGCCTGACGCAATGGCCGCTTATCGGTAGAAGGCGGCCACAAGCTCCACGTGGGTCGACCAGCGAAACTGGCCGACCGGCGTGATTTTAGACAGTCTATAGCCGCCATCCACGAGACTTTTGGCATCACGAGCGAACGTGCCCGGATTGCAGGAAACATAAGCGATCCGGGCAATGTTCGACGCCGACAGCAATTCTACCTGTTCGCGCGCGCCTGCTCTCGGCGGATCGAGGACGATCGCGTCGAAACGCTCCAGCTCTTTTCCGCCGAGCGGGCGGCGGAAGAGGTCGCGGTGCTCCACCAGAATGTGTCTTTGCGCGCGGGCGCCGACCGCCTTCAATGCGATCGCGGGATCACGTGCGCCTTCGGCCGCCAGAACTTTCGCGGTTTCCGACAATGGCAACGCAAAGGTGCCGAGACCGGAGAACAGATCGGCCACCGCGCCAGCCTCACCAACGATCGCACGGACCTCCGCTACCAAGGCCGCTTCGCCATCGGCGGTAGCCTGCAGGAAAGCGCCTGGTGGGAGGGGTACGGGAACGCCGCCCAACGTCACGGTCGCGGGCTCGGGTTCGTATCGGGTTTGCGGGCCGTAGCCGTCGTCCAGCGTCAACCGCGCCAGCCGCTGATCCCGGGCGAAATCGCTGACGGCCTCGTCCGCCGTCAGCCCCTCCACCGTCACCTTTTCCAGCAGAAGGTCGACACCCTGATCGGTCAACGTCATCTGCACGCCCGCCGCCCGACGGTCGCGCAGCAGAGTAGCTAGCAGACGGCGCAACGGAGCCACCAGCGCGAACAGCGCGGGGTGGAGGACGTTACATTCCGCCATATCGACGATCCGGTGGCTCGCGCCCTCGTTGAAGCCGATCACGATGCGCTTGCCCTGCTTTTCCGCGCGCAGGGATGCACGGCGGCGGGTCCTGGGTGGGGAGAGGTGAGCGGGTGCCATCGGCGGCACCTCCAGCCCCTGCGCGATCAAGGCGCCCCCGATGCGATCCGCGATGAAGGTCGCGTAGGCCGTATCATCGACATGTTGCAGCTGGCAGCCGCCGCAACGTGGGAAATGCCGGCATGGCGGCGTCTGCCGATGTGGGCCGGGCATGATGTTCCCCGCCGCATCCACCCGGTCGCCCGGCGCGGTGAGCGGAATATGCCGCCCGTCCGCCGTCACCCCGTCCCCCCGCCCGGCCAGTCGTACAACCGTGGAAAGGTCGTTCACAGGCAGGCCCCGATCGCGGCAGGGAGGTGGACTATCAGATCATCGGCAATCAGCGCGGGGCCGGCACGCCGTGCCGCTTCGCCATGGAGCCAAAGCCCGGCGCTGGCGGCTTCGAACGGATCGCGCCGTGTCACCAGGCCGGCGATGATACCCGCCAGCACATCGCCCGTTCCGGCGCTGGCCAACCAGCCGGGGGCCTGAGCCACGATCGCCGCACGCCCGTCCGGATGGGCGACCACGCTGTCCGCCCCTTTTAGCACGATCACCGCATTGGCGCGCACGGCGGCCGCGCGTGCGCGATCGACCTTGCTACCGGGCAGTGGGCCGAACAGCGTGGCGAACTCGCCCTCATGCGGGGTGAGGATCGGCATTTCCGCCTGCGCGCGCAGGCGTTCCGGCTTACCCAGGATCGTCAGCGCATCCGCATCGATCACGAGCCGGTGGCCCGATCGCAGCGCTGCCTCCAGCCGATCGCTCGCCGCCTCGTCCCGCCCGAGTCCGGGGCCGATCAGCAAAGCCCCGATGCGGGGATCGCCGATCGCGTCACGGTGAACGAGCGATAAGGCGCCGCGCGCCGACGCACCGGATAGCATCACATAGCCCGCCAGGCGCTGCGCCGCGCCGGCCGCCAGCATCGCCGCACCCGGCATCGCCCCGCCGACGATCGCGACCAGCCCCCGGCGATATTTATGATCGTCGGCCGATGGCGGGGACAGGCGCGGACGCGGCACCTCGTGAAGATCGGAAGCAATCGGCCCGAGGCCGATATCAGCCAATACCAGCCGCCCGCAAAGTCCAGCCGCCGGCTGCAATAGATGTGCCGGCTTCAATGCACCCAGCGCGACGGTGAGGTCGTAGCGCGGCATCGACGACAGCAGCGCGCCGTCGTCCGTCGCGACGCCACTGGGCAGGTCCACCGCCATGCGCCAGTCCGCCCGGCCCGCAAGCGATGCCAGCGCCGCCGCCTCATCGTTCGCCAGGCCGCGTTTCAGGCCGGTGCCGTAGAGGCAGTCGATCAGCAGCGATTGGGGCGTCGCCTGCTCCAGCGGCAGGACCGGGCCATGCCAGGCCGCCCGTGCGGCGCACGCGATCTCAGTGCGGGGGTCATCGCTTGCGGCGACCGTCACCGGGCATCCCCGCGCGCCAAGCAGGCGGGCGGCGACATAACCGTCCCCGCCGTTATTGCCGGGTCCGCACAGGATCAATGTCGAGCAATGCCCGGCGAAACGCCATGCCGCCTCCGCCACGGCCGCGCCGGCCCGCTCCATCAATTTGTCGACCGGGGTGCCACGGTCGATCGCCGCCTGTTCGGCCGCCCGCATCGCGGCGGCGGTCAGAACCGGTCTTGGCCGGCGCGTGACAGGGGTCAACGTGCCGCCGCCGGCTTGATCGTAGCCGGCAGCCGGTAGCCGTCCCCACCGATCGTGACGAGAATAGTCCTATCACGTTCGAGCGAGACCATCGCGGGCTCCGCGCCATCCGCGGCCGTCACGCCGCTGCCATCCTTCATCACCAGCAGGCGGCGGAAACCGCCATCGGGGTGGCGAAGCGTCAGCACCAGGCCATCAGGTCCGTTCGCCTGCTCGATCACGCAATCGCGCTCGAAAGCGGTGGCGGTGCCAATGCGGCACTCGACCTTCTCGGCATCGGCGGCGCCGAACGGATCGGAAGTCGCCTGCCCGCATCCGCCCAGCGCCAGAAAGAGCGCAATCGTGGCCGCGCGATCAGATATCCGCATAGACATGCGTTTCGGCCTCGCCGCCCGGATGGGTGACGGCACCCGCCCATGCAGGGCCGACATTCTGCGCGTACCGCCACAAAGCGCCGGACTGGTAATCGGTGCGACGGGGCTGCCATGCCGACCGACGCTCGGCCAGCACCGCCTCGTCCACCTTCAGGTCGATCGTGCCGGCCTCGGCGTCGATCGCGATGATGTCGCCATTCTGCACCAGCGCGATCGGCCCGCCCTCGGCCGCCTCCGGCCCGACATGGCCGATGCAAAAACCGCGTGTCGCGCCCGAGAAGCGTCCGTCGGTGATGAGCGCCACCTTCTCGCCCATCCCCTGCCCGTACAGTGCGGCGGTGGTCGAAAGCATCTCGCGCATCCCCGGCCCGCCCTTCGGCCCTTCATACCGGATTACGACGACCGAGCCTTCCGTGATCGCGCGCGATTCAACAGCGGCGAAGGCGTCTTCCTCGCAGTCGAAAACCTGCGCCGGCCCCTCGAACTGAAGGCGATGCATGCCGGCGACCTTCACGATCGCCCCGTCCGGCGCGAGGCTGCCGCGCAGACCGACGACGCCACCGGTGGGGGTGATCGGCGTCTTCGCGTCGTAGATCACCTTCTGATCGGGGTTCCACGTCACCTCATCGATATTCTCGGCAAGCGTACGGCCCGTGACGGTGAGACAGTCGCCATGCAGCAGCCCTTCGGCCAGCAGCGTCTTCATCACCATGTAGACGCCGCCCGCATCGTGCATGTCCTTGGCGACATATTGGCCGCCCGGCTTCAAATCGGCGATATAGGGCGTGGAGCGGAAGGCCTCGGCCACGTCGAACAGGTCGAATCGAATGCCCGCCTCATGCGCCATCGCCGGCAGGTGGAGCGCGCCGTTGGTCGATCCGCCGGTGGCGGCGACGATGCGCGCGGCGTTGACGAACGCCTCGCGCGTGCAGATGTCGCGCGGGCGCAGATTGCGGGCGATCAGTTCCATCACCTGCACGCCGGCCGCATGGGCAATCTGGTCGCGCGTCATGTAGGGGGCCGGCACCATGTTGGAATTGGGCAGCGACAGGCCGATCGCCTCGCCGACGCACGCCATGGTATTGGCGGTGTACTGGCCGCCGCAGGCGCCATGGCCCGGGCAGGCGGCCTTCTCGATCGCATGCACCTCCTCGATCGGGCAGGCGCCGGCGGAATAGCGGCCGACGACCTCGAACACATCCACCACGGTGATGTCGCGATCCTGATAGCGGCCTGGCAGGATCGATCCGCCATAGACGAAGATCGACGGCACGTTCAGCCGCAGCATCGCCATCATCATGCCCGGCAGGCTCTTGTCGCACCCGGCGAAGCCGACGAGCGCGTCATAGCAGTGGCCCCGCACCGACAGCTCGACGGAGTCGGCGATCACCTCGCGGCTGACGAGCGAGGATTTCATCCCCTGGTGGCCCATCGCGATCCCGTCCGTCACGGTGATCGTGTTGAACCGGCGGGGCGTACCGCCTCCCTCGATCACGCCCGCGCGGGCGACGTCGGCCTGCGCATCCAGCGTGGTGTTGCAGGGCGCGCTGTCGTTGCCGGCGGAGGCGACCGCCACGAACGGGCGGTTGATCTCCTCCTCGGTCATGCCCATCGCATAATAATAGCTGCGATGCGGCGCGCGCTCCGGCCCCACCGAGACGTGGCGGCTTGGCAGGCGGGACTTGTCGAAAGTGTGGGTCATCGGGCTTCCTCGGGCGTCGCCCGCTCCTTTACGCCCGCCAGCCGTCAGCGCAACCGATCGCGTGCTTCGGCGATGACGGGGGCAAGCACCGTCGCCCATTTCGCGACGCCGCCGGCATCGCCGATTAGGTCCTGCCGCACCTCCAGCCCCAGATAGGCGATGCCGTTCGCCTCGCCGTGGCGGTTCATCGTCGCGTTCAAGACCTGGCCCGAATAGGGCAGATTATCCCCGGTCACGACGCCTGCCGCCGCCAGCAAGGGAAGCGCGATGCGCGCGGCGCGATCGTCCCGATTGTAGAGGACGCCTACATGCCATGGCCGCGGCTCCCTGATGGTGGCCAGCATCGGCGTGAAGCTGTGGAGCGAGACGAGCAGCACCGGCCGATCCACCGCAATTCGCGCCGCGAGGTTCGCATGATAGGGCCGCCAGTAGCGATCGACGCGCGCGGCCCGCCCGGCCGCGTCGAGCGCGATGTTGCCGGGCACGGCGTGGCCGTCGCTCGCCTCGGGAATCAGCGCCGGAGCATCCTCCTCGCGGTTGAGGTCGATCACCAGTCGGGAGACGCCCCCCAGCACCGCCGGGCAACCCAGCGCGTCGCACAGCGCCCGCGCCAGAGGCGCGACGCCGATATCGATCGCGACATGCTCGGCCATCACCTCGGCTGCTACGCCGAGATCGATACCCTCCGGCACGTTGGCGGAGGCGTGATCGGCCACGATCAGCAGGCCGGTGTCGGCATCGCCGCTCAGGGTTTCACACGCGGCGGCGCGGCGGGGGATCATTCTATCGGGCATCCCCCCTGTTGCCGCCAACCGGGCCGGATGTCACCATCGGGATGGGCGGCGGGTAAGGCGGCAGGCGATGGAGCGGGGCGGAACGGCGACACGACGCGAAGCCATCGCCGGCCTGTGCATGGCGGTGGCATCGGCCGCCCCGGCAACGGAAGCGGCCAGGCCGCTCCCCTGCCCTCTACGAACACCGCTGGATGCGGCGGCCGATCGCATCCTTGCCGAGTCGCCGGAGGCAGGCGCCTTCGCCGGCGTGCCGGCCGCGATGGACGGTGGCCCGCTTGCCCGTCGGATCGATGACTACTCCCCCGCCGGGGAAGATCGGCTGCGGCAGGCGTTGAGGGACGCAAGCCGGGATATCGCCAGCCTTTCCTGCACAGACGATGCGGACGGCGCGCTTGATCTCGCCATAGCGCGATCGAGCCTCGCGAATACGCTCCGCAGCGCCGACATCCCTTATGGGCGGCTCGATCCGTTCGGTTTCGCCGGCCACACGCCCTATCTTGTCAGCCAGATCGCCGGGCCGGCGATCGACATACCGACGACGATGGTGAACCGGCAGTCCGTCTCCACGCCGGCGGCAGTGGATGCGTGGCTGGCCAAGCTCGATGCCTTTCCTGCCGCCTTCTCCGGCATCGTCGCCAAGCTGGCGGCGGACGAAGCCGCCGGCTGCCGCCCGCCGCGTATTCTGCTGGAAGGCGCGCAAGGCGTGATCGCGCGCCTCGTCCAAACCCCGGTCGAGCAACAGCCATTGCTCACGGCGCTTCGTGACGGCATGGCGACCGCCCGACTCGACGCCCGTTTCCGGGCCGCCGCTCTGGCGCGCGCGACCGTGCTGATGAAACGACGCGTGCTACCCGCCTTCGCTGATCTCTGCCGGCATATCGGATCGATGATCCCGCGGGGCTGCGGAGACGATGCGCCCGGCGTATGGGCGCAGACCGAGGGAGACCGGCTATACGCGGCCAACGTCCGCGTGCTCGGCGATACGGCGCTGCCCCCGGCGGAGGTCTACCGTATCGGCCTCGCCGAAGTCGCCCGCATCACTGGTCGGCTGGATCGCAAATTGCGCCAGCGCGGCCATGCCGCCGGCAGCGTGGGCGCGCGGCTGGCGGCGCTCGTACGCGATCCCGCCAACCTCTACCCGGACGATGCGGCCGGTCGCGAGGCGCTGCTGGACGATATGCGCCGTCGCATCGCAGGCATGGAAGCGCGCTATCGCGAGATCTTGCCGGCGGCTCTCGTGCCGGGTCAGCCGCTTGCCGTCCGCGCCATGCCGGCCACTCTTGCCGCGTCGCCCTCCGGCTACTACGAGGGCCCTTCGCTGGATGGCGCGCGGCCGGGGACCTTCTGGGTAAATCTGCGCGACATGGCCGCCCTACCCCGTTTGCGCCTGCCGACCCTCGGCTGGCACGAGGGCGTGCCTGGGCAT
>CAJYJW010000215.1 GCA_913775025.1 uncultured Sphingomonas sp.
GGCGCGGGCACCTCCGTGGTGTGGTAATCGGTCCGCGTGGTGGCCTGGTGCCCCTTCATCCACATCGCATTGTGACCCGACGTGTACATCTCGAACAAGGTATCGGGCAGGCCGTCGTTGATGAAGCTCGCCAGCTCCGGGTGGATCGTGGGGAGGTGATAGCTCTCGTTGAAATTGTCGCGGATGATCTTCCAGTTGCACGGCACTTCGCAGCTGACGTTCAGAACGCGCCGCATCTTCTCCATGCCATAGCCCGCGAGTTGTTCGGGCAGGGGGGCCAGCCATTCGAGCAGCGGCTTGGCGTCCCTGTCCATATTGTACCAGACGAAGCCGCCCCAGGTCGCGCAAGCAATCTCCACCAGCCGCGCCTTGCCGCACGGGTTGCCGCCCGCGAAATCGTCAGCATCCTGCGCATGGACGAGAACGCCGTCCTTCCCCCATTTCCAGCCATGGTAGGAGCAGGTGATGAGGTCGGCACCGCCGACTTCCGACCAGACGAGGCGGTTGCCCCGGTGCAGGCAGGCGTTGAAGAAGGCGCGGATCGATCCGTCGTCCTGCCGGATCATCACGACCGATTCCCGCATGAAGTTATGAACGACGTAATCGCCCGGCTCGGCCAGATCGTTCAGCATGCCGCCGACATGCCATATCTTCTGCCAGACATGATCCCATTCCGCCTGCATCCACTCGCGTGAATAATAACGTTCGCCGGTGATGCGATCGCCGCGTACGGGGGGATCGAACTCCTCGCGCGTACGGCCCATGAAGGTTTCGATGGTCATGCGGGCGGATCCGTTTTCGCAGTGCTTGTTACGGCCATAGTGCCGCGGCGAGTATCCGTGCGCACCTTGCCGAAAGCATAGGTTTACACCTGCCGCCGGCCCGACGCACCTTGATGGAACGGCAAGTAGCGGACGAGGGCTGATGGGCAGGCTGGACGGCAAGGTAGCACTCGTGACGGGCGGCACGGGCGGCATCGGCGCGGCTGCTGTCGCGCGCCTCTCGGCGGATGGCGCGCGCGTCATATTCACCGGATCGAACGCTGCGGCGGCCGAGCGCGTGACGGCGGAGACGGGGGCCGAATTCGTCGCCGCGCGTGTCGATGACGTCGCCGCCTGGGGGCCGCTGATGGAGGGGATCGCGGCCCGCCACGGCCGGCTCGATATCGCCTTCGCCAACGCCGGGATCGAGGGCGGCGACGGCAGCGTCGAGTCAATCACGATGGAGGGGTGGGGAACGATCCTCGACGTGAACCTCACCGGGGTGATGCTTACCTGCCGCGCGGCGATAGGGGCGATGCGCGCCAATCCGGGCGGGCCGAGCGGGTCGATCATCGTCAATTCGTCCATGTCCGCCTACAAGCCGATGGGCAATTTCATCGCTTATTCGACGACGAAGGGGGCGCTGATCGCCTTGACCAAATCGGTCGCGATCCACTGCGCCAATCAGGGCACGCCGATCCGCTGCAATTCCATTCACCCGGGCGTGGTGGAGACGGATATGATCCGCAGCATCATCGACAAGAGCGAGGACCCCGCCGCCGCGCGCGCCGCCTATAATGGCATGGCGCCGATGGGCCGGATGGGGCGGGTCGAGGAGATAGCGGCGCTGGTCGCATTCCTCGCCTCGGACGATGCGGCCTTCATCTCGGGCTCGGAATATTCGATCGACGGGGCCAGCACGGCGGGGATGATGGGCGTATGAGCAGGCTCGAAGGCCGCGTCGCGCTGGTGACGGGGGGGCTGCGCGGCATCGGCCGCGCCATCGCGGAACGGCTGCTGGCGGATGGCGCCCGCGTCATGCTCGCCGATCTGGCGGACGATGCGGCGGAGGACATAGCATCGCTCGGGCCCGATGCAGCCTATATCCGTCTCGACGTGACGGACGAGGCGGACTGGGCGCGGGCGATCGATGCGATCGAGCAGCGTTTCGGTCGTCTCGACATTCTCGTCGCGAATGCCGGTATCGGCGGCAGCGCTCCGGTGCGGGACATGAGCCTTGTCGACTGGCGCAAGACCATGGCGGTCAATCTGGACGGGGTATTTCTTGCCACCCGCTATTGCTGCGATCTGCTGGCCAGGGGCGGGGCGGATTGGGCAGGCGGCGCGGCCATCGTCAACATCTCCTCGATCATGGGGCTGGTCGCGCTGCCGGGGGTGTCGGCCTATAACGCGAGCAAGGGGGCGGTGCGTCTGTTCACCAAAGCGACCGCGCTGGAATTCGCCGCCGACAAGCGGCCGATCCGCGTGAATTCGGTGCATCCCGGTTTCGTCGAAACGCCGCTGCTGGTCGATACCTCGACGAAGGAAGCGATCGATTTCTACACCGCCTCCACGCCTGTTGGCCGGATGGCGCAACCACATGAGATTGCGGCCGTGGTGTCGTTTCTCGCCTCCGATGACGCCAGCTACATGACCGGCTCCGAACTGGTCGTCGATGGCGGCTATACGGCCCAGTAAGGATCGAGTGATGGGTGTTCTCGAAGGGTCGGTGGCATTGGTGACGGGTGCCGGCGGCGGCATCGGCGCGGCGACGGTGGCGGCGCTGCTGGCGGAGGGCGCGGAGGTGATCGCGACCGATCTCCGTGCGCCCTCGGCGGGGACGCTGACCTGCGCGCATGACGTGACGAGCGAGGCGGACTGGGCACGGATCGCCGGCGAGATCGAGGCGCGCTGGGGTCGGCTCGACTGTCTGGTCAACAACGCGGCGATCGCCACGATCAGCGCGATCGAGGAGAATAGTCTGGCGGACTGGCGACGTCAGATGACGGTCAACGTCGATAGCCTCCTGCTCAGCCTGCAGGCGACACTGCCGCTGTTGCGCGCCTCCGGCAAGGTGCGGGCAGGTGGCGCCTCCGTCGTGAACCTGTCCTCCACCGGGGGGCTCGCCGGCGCCGCCTTCATGAGCGCCTATTGCACGAGCAAGGGGGCCGTCACGCTGTTCACCAAATCGGCGGCGATCGAGTTCGGGGTGCTCGGCTACAACATTCGCGTCAACGCGATGCATCCGGGTGGCATCGGCACCGCCATGCTCGACGAGATATTCGATGCCTATGTCCGCTTGGGCGTTGCGACGGATAAGGACGTGGTGATCCAGGGGATGAACAAAAGCCACCCGATCGGCCGCCTCGGCAAGCCGGAGGAGATAGCGGCTGGCATCGTGCATCTCTGCTCCACCGCATCCAGTTTCATGACCGGGTCGTCGATGGTCGTCGATGGGGGTTATACCGCCCAGTAGCTGGACGGGCTGACGACGGGCTTACGGCTCCCCGTCTCGCTCCGCGAGGCGCTTTCGCCAGAACTCCATGCGCTTCCTGATCTCCCGCTCGAACCCGCGTTCTGCCGGTTGATAGAAGTCGGCGCGGGGGTCGCCCGTCAGCGCATCGGGCAGGAAACGCTGCCCTGCGAAGGCATCGGGAAAATCGTGGTCGTAGCGATAGCCTTCATTGCAACCGAGCTCCTTCATCAGGCGGGTCGGCGCGTTCAGGATGCGTAGCGGCGGATCGAGCGACCCTTCCTGCCGGGCGAGGCCCAGCGCGGCATCGAACGCCTTGTAGGCGGCGTTCGATTTCGGCGCGGTGGCGACGAAGGTGATCGCCTGCGCCAGGAACAGCCGCGCCTCCGGCCAACCCACCCGGCGGAATGCCTCCCATGCCGTCATCACCTGCACCAGCGCTTGCGGGTCCGCCATGCCGACATCCTCGGAGGCGGCACAGGCGAGCCGGCGAAAAAGGACGTTCGCATCCTCCCCGGCGGTCATCATGCGGGCCGCCCAGTAGAGGGCTGCCTGCACGTCGCTGCCGCGCAGGCTTTTGTGGAAGCAACTGAGCAGGTTGTAGTGATTGTCCTGCCCCTTGTCATAGAGGGGCGCGCGCTTTTGCAGGATCGCGCCCAACTGCTCCGGCGTCAGCAACGGCTCGGGCGGAAGCTGGAACAGCTCCTCGCACAAATTGAGCAGGTAACGCGCATCCCCGTCCGCCATCTCCCGAAGCAGCGCGCGGGCATCGGGACCGAGCGGGAGCGGCGTGCCCTCGTGCGCTTCGGCGCGTTGGAGTAGCCGCTCCAGCGCATCCGTGCCGAACTTGTCGAGCGTGAAAACGCGCGCGCGGGAAAGCAGCGCCCCGACGAGGCTGAAGCTCGGATTCTCGGTCGTCGCCCCGATCAGGATGACCGTGCCATCCTCGACATGCGGCAGCAGGGCATCCTGCGTCGCGCGGTTGAACCGGTGAAGTTCGTCAATGAACATCGCCGTCTGCCGGCCCGCACCCGCGCGGAGGGCGCGGGCGGTCTCAATATGCCGGCGCAGGTCCGCCGTGCCGGACAGGACGGCGGACAGCTGCACGAACTCCAGCCCCGCCTCCTGCACGATAAGCCGCGCGATCGTCGTTTTGCCAACGCCCGGCGGCCCCCACAGGATGAACGATGCGATGCGCCCGTGCGACAGCATCCGTCGTAGCGCGCCGTCACGGCCGAGCAAATGATCCTGCCCGATCACGTCGTCCAGCGATCGGGGGCGCAATCGTTCGGCCAACGGGCCGACTACGGCGGTTTCGAACAGGGACAAGGGCGGCGGCTCTCCTATCCATCGCCCCATCGCGATGCGATCCCGCCGTCATAGCCGACCGTGGCGCCTGCGTCGTGGTCGTATCATCCCCCAGCGCGACCCCGCAGGGAAAAGGCTGTTGGAGGGGGCGAAACGAGGAAATTTTGACGCGACCACATCAACCCTTGCAACAATCATACAAAGATATATCTTGAGAATGACGAGATATGAAATGGGAAGAAGCGATATGCAGCAGGAATATAGGCGGCACGATCGTCACGCGGCCCCGGGTAAGTTCGATAGAGGTCCCGAAGGCTTCATGGGCGGGCGCGGTATGCGTGGCGGCCCTGGTGGCGGCGGGCCGGGGGGCTTTCGCGGCGGCGGGCGGCGGCGCGTGTTCGATGCCGGCGAATTGCGGCTGGTGCTATTGCGGCTGATCGCCGATGCGCCGCGCCACGGCTATGATCTGATCCGCGCGATCGAGGATCGTACGGGCGGTGCCTACGCGCCCAGTCCCGGCGTAATCTATCCGACGATCACCATGCTGCAGGACATGGGCCACATCGACGAGCATAAGGTAGAAGGCGCACGCAAGGCCTTCGCCATCACCGAGGATGGTAGCGCCCAGCTGGCCGAACGGCAGGAGGAGGCGGATGCGCTGCTCGCCCGCCTCGATCAGATCGGCGAGCGCGCGCGCAAAAGCGACGGCGGCCCGGTGCGCCGGGCGATGCTCAATCTGCGCACCGTGCTCCACGGCCGGATCCATGAGGGGGAGGCGGGCGAGGAAACCCTGCACGACATCGCCGAGATCATCGACGAGGCGGCCCGCCGGATCGAGCGCCTGAAGGCGGGAGGGGCGGCATGACGATCCTTGTCGCACAGGTGCCGACCACGAACGGCAGCCGCTATCTCCAGCAGCTCTGCAAGCACTGGAGCCACAAGTTCGCGGTCGATTTCACGCCGGAGCGAGGCACCGTGACCATGCCGTTCGGTCCGCTCCAAATGATCGCACATGCCGAGACGCTGGAAGTGCGCCTTGATCTCGCCGGGGCGGATATGGCGGACCGGGCGAAGGAAGTAGTTTCCGCCCATCTCGATCGCTTCGCCTTTCGGGAAGCGCCGCTGACCTTCGACTGGCGCGAGGAATAGGCCGTGCCCGTCAGGGGTTCGGCCCCATGCGCGGTGCGCGGCCGCCTGCCGCGCGCTGGCGGGCAAGGCGCAGATAGGTATCGACCAGTTCCTGGTTGACCTGATCCCAACCGTAGCGCCGGCTCGCCCGCTGTCCTGCTTCCCCGGCATGGCGGCGGGCGTCGGCGTTCTCGCAATAATATTGAATCGCATCGGCAAAGGCGGAGATGCGGCCGGGCTCGACCAGCCGACCGGTTTCGCCATCGCCGACAAGGCTTGCGCTGCCGGTCGCACGGGCAGCGATTACGGGCAGGCCGGTCGCCATCGCCTCCAGCGTCACATTGCCGAACGTCTCGGTGACGGAGGGGTTGAACAGCATGTCGGCGGACGCCACCGCCCGGCCGAGATCCTCCCCCTTCTGGAAGCCGGCGAACACCGCCTGCGGCAGCCGCCGTTCGAACCACTCCCGCGCCGGTCCCTCGCCGATCACGAGCACGCGATGGCGCACGCCGCGCTTCTCTAGCTGGTCGATCGCGTCGGAGAAGACGTCGAGGCCCTTTTCCATGACCAGCCGGCCAACGAAGCCGACAGCCACCTCCTCATCCGCTATGCCGAGGCTGCGGCGCCATTCCAGGCTCCGGCGGGCGGGATTGAAGATGTCCTCGTCCACCCCCCGCGTCCAGATGCCGACATCATAGCTCATCCGCTGCTCGCGCAGCAGCTGCGCCATTGATTCACTCGGGGCGACGATCGCATCGCATCGCCTGTAGAAGCGGCGCAGCGCGGCCAGCACGATTGGTTCGAGGAAGGCGAGACCGTAATAACGGGGGTAGGTTTCGAACCGCGTATGAACAGATGCGACGACCGGCCGGTCGCGCCTGCGTGCAAGGGTGATCGCGCGATGCCCTAGGATTTCCGGGCTGGCGACATGGAAGATGGTGGGGTCGAACGCGGCGATATCCCGCTTCACGCGCGGCGGAATCATGAGCGGCGCGCGATATTCGCCCCGTCCCGGCAGCGGCAGCGCCGGCACGCCGACGACCTTGCCGACGGACGGGAACGCGGGCGTATCGGTGCGAGGCGAGTAGATACGCACCGCCGCGCCCTGCCTCAGCAGATAGCCGACGAGGCGGTTCAACGCCTGGTTCGCTCCATCGCGCACATAGTTGTAGTTGCCCGTGAACAGGGCGACGCGAAGGTCTGTAACGTCCATCGCCGCGCCCTTACGCGGCTGATCGACAAAAGGCCACCGGAACAGCGCGCGCGGCAGGTGGGTTTGTCCAGCGCAACAGGAGGGTGTGATGGCGAACAGTTTCAAGGATGGTCAGAAGGTCAGCTGGGAATTCTCCGGCAAGAAGGCCGAAGGCAAGGTTTCCGAGAAGTTTGAGCGCAAGGTGCAGCGTACGATCAAGGGATCGAAGATCGTTCGTAACGGCACGAAGGAGGATCCCGCGTATCTGGTCGAGCAGGAGGATGGCGCGAAGGCGCTAAAGCTGGGATCGGAATTGAAGGCCGCCTGAGGGCGACTTCCGGGGCGTGAATGCCGGTCTGCCTGAACGGGTAGGCCGGTTTATTTTAGTAGGCATAGCGCGTAGCTGATCGGCGTCATCTTGGCGGACTATTATGGCAGCGCCTCGTCATCCGGCCTCTTCGCAGGCGGCAGGCGACGAAGACGCTGAAGCCCCGCGTACATCGGCAGCAGCATCACCAGTAGCAGCAGAAGCGCGAAGAGACTCTTCTTCATTGGTGATCCCCGGTTCTGAAAACGAAAGCGCCGCCGCCCCGGAAGGGCGGCGGCGCCATAGTCAGTCCGCCAGGCTCAGCCGTTCAGATAGTCGCCCGCATCGGCATCGGTGCCGTGCGTCTCGCCCACGACATCGCCAAGCGGATCATTGCCGGTATCGTCCTCGACCGGGCGACGCAGTTCCGCGTCATGCTCTTCCTTGGCCGAGTTCGGCGCAGCGATCGCCGCTGCGAACGAACGCTGCGAGGCCCGCAGCGCCGCATCGCGGCTGGTCGCCGTCACGCGCAGGCGGTTCATGCCCGCACCGGTCCCCGCCGGGATCAGGCGACCGACGATGACGTTCTCCTTCAGGCCGTTCAGGCTGTCGATCTTGCCCTGAACGGACGCCTCGGTGAGCACGCGCGTCGTCTCCTGGAAGGACGCCGCCGAGATGAAGCTGCGGGTCTGCAGCGACGCCTTGGTGATGCCCAGCAGGATCGGCTTGCCTTCCGCCGGCGCGCGGCCTTCGGCCACGAGCTTGACGTTCGCCTCGTCCATCTCCTCCCGGTCGAGTTGCTCACCGGGCAGGAAGGTACTGTCGCCGGCCACCGTGATCTCGACCTTCTGCAGCATCTGGCGAACGATCGTCTCGATGTGCTTGTCGTTGATCTTCACGCCCTGCAGACGATAGACCTCCTGGATTTCCGACACGAGATATTCCGCCAGCGGCTCGATGCCGAGCACCTCGAGAATGTCGTGCGGATCGGGCGAGCCGCCGATCAGGTTGTCGCCACGCTTCACGTAGTCGCCTTCCTGAACGTCGATCACCTTCGACTTGGGGATCAGATAGTCGATCGGCTCCGATCCATCGTCCGGGCGGATCGAGATCTTGCGCTTCGCCTTATAGTCCTTGCCGAACTCGACCCGGCCGGAGACCTTGGCGATGATCGCATTCTCCTTGGGCTTGCGCGCCTCGAACAGCTCCGCCACGCGCGGCAGACCGCCCGTGATGTCGCGGGTCTTGGCGGCCTCGCGCGGCACGCGGGCCAGCACGTCGCCGGCCTGCACCGACTGACCATCCTCGACCGCGACGATCGAGCCCGGGATCAGCCGCGAGACGCCCGCCTCACCCGAATTCTCATCGAGCAGGGTGATGCGCGGACGGAAATCGTCCTTCTTGGCCTTCAGATGATCCTCGGTGATGACCCGCTGCGAGATGCCGGTCGCATCGTCCGTTTCCTCGCGGACGGTGCGGTTCTCGATCATATCCTGGAAGCGGACGGTGCCCTTCTTCTCGGTGATGACAGGCATGAACGAAGGATCCCACTCGGCGATGCGATCGCCCTTGGAGACGATCCCGCCATCGGCGACCAGCAGGCTGGCGCCGTAGGGCAGGCGGTGCGTCGCCCGCTCGCGACCATCCATGTCGACGATCGCGATCTCGCCGTTGCGGGCGAGGGTGACGCGACGGCCGCGGGTGTCGACGATCGTCGGAATATCGCGATATTCCAGCTTACCGTCGGCCACCGCGTCCAGGTTAGACACCTGGTTGAGCTGTGCCGCGCCGCCGATGTGGAACGTCCGCATCGTCAGCTGCGTGCCCGGCTCGCCGATCGACTGGGCCGCGATGACGCCGACCGCCTCGCCGATGTTCACCGGCGTGCCGCGGGCCAGATCGCGCCCGTAGCAGGTGGCGCAGACGCCGCCCTTCGATTCGCAGACCAACGGGCTGCGGATCTGCACGGACTGCGGACCGATCGCCTCGATCCTGGCGACCATCGGCTCATCGAGCAGGGTGCCCTGCTTGACGACGATCTCGTTCGTCTTGGAATCGACGATGTCCTCCGCCGTGGTGCGGCCGAGAATACGCTCGCCAAGCGACGCGATGGTCGAGCCGCCCTGCACGATCGCCTTCATCTCCAGCGACCGCTCGGTGCCGCAATCGATCTCGACGATGACGCAATCCTGCGACACATCCACCAGACGGCGGGTGAGGTAGCCGGAGTTGGCCGTCTTCAACGCCGTATCCGCCAGGCCCTTGCGGGCGCCGTGGGTGGAGTTGAAATATTCGAGGACGGTCAGGCCTTCCTTGAAGTTCGAGATGATCGGCGTCTCGATGATCTCGCCCGACGGCTTGGCCATCAGGCCGCGCATGCCGGCAAGCTGCTTGATCTGCGCCGCCGAACCGCGCGCGCCCGAGTGGGCCATCATGTAGATCGCGTTGATCGGCTTTTCGCGGCCGGCATTGGCCCCGTCGTCATCGCCATAGCGGCGGACCGCCTGGATCTCCTTCATCATCTCGGCCGCCACGCGATCGCCGCAACGCGACCAGGCGTCCACCACCTTGTTATACTTTTCCTGCTGGGTGATGAGGCCGTCCTGATACTGCTGCTCGTAATCCTTCACGAGCGCGCGCGTCTCTTCGACCAGAGGCTCCTTGGCGTCGGGAATGATCATGTCGTCCTTGCCGAACGAGATGCCCGCCTGGAACGCGTGGCGGAAGCCGAGCGACATGATCGCGTCGGCGAACAGCACCGTCTCCTTCTGGCCGGTGTGGCGATACACCTCGTCGATCACGTCGCCCACGTCCTTCTTGGTGAGAAGGCGGTTGACGGTCTCGAATGGCACCTTGGCGGACTTCGGCAGCGTTTCGCCGAGGAGCATGCGGCCCGGTGTCGTCTCGACCCGTTTCATGTAGGTCTGGCCGTTCTCATCCGTCTGCGGCACGCGGCTGACGATCTTGGTGTGCAGCGTCACCGCCTTGGCGTTGAGCGCCTGATGCACTTCCGACATGTCGGAGATCATCATGCCCTCGCCGGGCTCGCCGCTCTTCTCCATCGACAGATAATAAAGCCCCAGCACCATGTCCTGCGACGGCACGATGATCGGCTTGCCGTTGGCGGGCGACAGGATGTTGTTGGTCGACATCATGAGCACGCGCGCCTCAAGCTGGGCTTCCAGCGAGAGGGGAACGTGAACGGCCATCTGATCCCCGTCGAAGTCGGCGTTGAACGCCGAGCAGACGAGCGGATGCAGCTGGATCGCCTTGCCCTCGATCAATACCGGCTCGAACGCCTGGATGCCGAGGCGGTGGAGCGTCGGCGCGCGGTTCAGCAACACCGGATGCTCGCGGATCACCTCGTCCAGGATGTCCCAGACTTCCTTGCGCTCCTTCTCCACCCACTTCTTCGCCTGCTTCAGCGTCATGCTGAGGCCCTTGGCGTCGAGGCGCGCGTAGATGAACGGCTTGAACAGCTCGAGCGCCATCTTCTTCGGAAGGCCACACTGGTGCAGCTTCAGTTCCGGCCCGGTCACGATGACCGAGCGGCCCGAATAGTCGACGCGCTTGCCGAGCAGGTTCTGACGGAAGCGGCCCTGCTTGCCCTTGAGCATGTCGGACAGCGACTTCAGCGGACGCTTGTTGGCGCCCGTGATCGTGCGGCCGCGGCGGCCGTTGTCGAACAGGGCGTCGACCGACTCCTGCAGCATGCGCTTTTCGTTGCGGACGATGATGTCCGGCGCGCGTAGCTCCATCAGCCGCTTGAGGCGGTTGTTGCGGTTGATGACGCGGCGATACAGATCGTTGAGGTCGGACGTCGCGAAGCGACCGCCGTCCAGCGGCACCAGCGGGCGCAGCTCCGGCGGGATGACAGGCACGACCTCAAGGATCATCCACTCCGGCCGGTTGCCCGACTCGAGGAAGCTCTCGACGACCTTGAGGCGCTTGATGATCTTCTTGGGCTTCAGCTCGGACTTGGTCTCGGCCAGCTCCTTGAGCAGTTCGGCCTTCTCGCCTTCGAGGTCCAGCTCCTCCAGCATGCGGCGCACGGCTTCCGCGCCGATGCCGGCGGAGAAGGCGTCCTCGCCATGCTCGTCCTGCGCCTCGAGCAGCTCGTCCTCGGTGAGCAGCTGATATTTTTCGAGCGGGGTCAGGCCCGGCTCGATCACGATATACGCCTCGAAGTACAGCACGCGCTCAAGCTGCTTCAGCTGCATGTCGAGCAGCAGGCCGATGCGGCTCGGCAGCGACTTCAGGAACCAGATGTG
>CAJYJW010000216.1 GCA_913775025.1 uncultured Sphingomonas sp.
GTCATGTCGGTGATGAACGGCTTTCGTGCCGAACTGTTCGACAAGATCATCGGGCTGAACGGCCATGCCGTGGTGCAGGGCTACGGCGGTCGCCTGCCTGACTGGCGGGATATCGTGCGCGAGGCCCGCGCCACCCCCGGCGTGACGGCGGCCACCCCGCTGATCGAGCAACCGCTGATGGCAAGCTACGAAGGCCGGGTGGAAGGTGTGCTGGTGCGCGGCATGCTGCCGCAGGACATCGCGAACAACGCCGTCATTCAGGGTAATGTAGTGGCAGGCGACATGCGGCAGGTGACGCCCGGCAGCGGCCGTGTCGCCATCGGCGCGCGACTGGCCGAGGCGCTGGGCGCGAACGTGGGCGGACAGATCAGCCTCATCAGCCCGCAGGGGCAGACGACGCCGTTCGGCACCGTGCCGCGCATCGTAAGCTACACAGTCGCCGCGATCTTCGAGGTCGGCGTCTACGATTACGACAAGGCGTTCGTCGTCATGCCGATCGCGGACGCGCAGACTTTGCTGATGCTGGGCGATTCGGTCGGCATGGTGGAGATTGAGACGGTGGACGCGGATCGCGTCGGCCCCATCCTCTCGCCGCTGGCTGCCAAGGTCGGGCGGCAAGGGGTGGTGTCGGACTGGCGATCGATGAACGCCAGTCTGTTCGAAGCGCTTGCGGTGGAACGGGTGGCGATGTTCGTCGTCCTCTCGCTCATCATCCTCGTGGCGGTGTTCAACATCCTCTCGTCGCTCATCATGCTGGTCCGCGCCAAGACGCGGGACATCGCGATCCTACGGACGATGGGCGCATCCCGATCCGCGATGGTGCGCGTGTTCATGACGGTGGGGGTGACGATCGGGACGCTTGGCACGGCGGCAGGTGTCGTGCTCGGCTTCATCTTCCTCTATTTCCGGCAGGCCGTGGTGAACGCGATCCAGTTCCTGACCGGGCAGAATCTGTGGGATCCCTCGATCCGCTTCCTGACTGAGCTGCCCAGCAAGACGGATCCGTTCGAGGTGCTCGCCATCGTCGCGCTGGCGATCGGATCCGCCTTCCTGTTTACGCTCTACCCGGCCTTCAAGGCGGCCAACACCGATCCGGTGCAGGTATTGCGCTATGAGTGACGCGCGCGATAGCGAAGCGCTCGCCGTCACCGACCTGCGGCGGACCTTCGTGCAGGGGGATGCGCGAATCGAGGTATTGCGTGGGGTGGATCTGCATGTCGGCGCGGGGGAGATCGTGGCGCTGCTCGGTCCTTCCGGATCGGGCAAGTCCACCTTGCTGCAGGCGGTCGGCCTGCTTGAGGGCGGCTTCGAGGGATCGATCCGCATATCCGGCGAGGAGGCGGCGCGGCTGGACAATGACGGCCGCACGCGGGTGCGGCGCGATGCGCTGGGCTTCGTCTATCAGTTCCATCATCTGCTGCCCGATTTTTCGGCGGCCGAGAATGTCGTGTTGCCGCAATTGATTCGCGGTACGGGCCGCCCCGCGGCGGAGGCGCGGGCGACCGCGCTGCTCGGCGCGCTCGGCCTCGGCCACCGGCTTACCCATAGGCCGGCGCAACTCTCCGGTGGCGAGCAGCAGCGCGTGGCCGTGGCCCGTGCGCTTGCCAATGCGCCCAAGCTGGTGCTGGCGGACGAGCCGACCGGAAATCTCGATGAGGCGACGGCGGATGTCGTGCTGGCCGAGTTCCTGCGGCTAGTGCGCGGGGAGGGCAGCGCCGCGCTGGTCGCCACCCATAACGAGCGTCTTGCCCTGAAAATGGATCGGGTTGTGCGGCTGCACGAGGGGCGGTTGGGCTAAAGACCGCGCGCTTGACCAATGAGGCGGCAGGGGGACCGGATATGACGGACAAGGCGACGGTGCTGGTGACGGGCGGGGCCGGCTATATCGGCAGCCATGCCGTGCTTGCCTTGCGTGATGCCGGGCGGCGGGTGGTGGTGATCGACAATCTCGTCACCGGCTTTCGCCAGGCGGTGCCCGAGGGCCTCCCGTTCGTGGAAGGGGATGTGGCGGACATGGCGCTCGTCTCCGCAACGCTTGCCGAGCATCGCATCGGGGCGATCCTGCATTTCGCGGGATCGGTGGTGGTGCCGGAGTCGGTTACCGATCCGCTCAAATATTATCGCAACAACACCGCCGCGAGCCGTGCGCTGATCGAGGCGGCTGTGACGGCGGGCGTGCCGCATTTCATCTTTTCCTCCACCGCCGCCACCTACGGCATCCCGGAGGTGACGCCGGTCAATGAAGACGCGCCGCAGCGGCCGATCAACCCCTACGGCATGTCCAAGCTGATGACCGAGGCGATGCTGGCCGACGTGGCGGCGGCGCATCCGATCAACTATTGCGCGCTGCGCTATTTCAACGTCGCGGGGGCCGATCCGCAGGGGCGCTCAGGCCAGTCCACGGCAGGCGCCACGCATCTCATCAAGGTCGCGGCGGAGGCGGCGTGCGGGCGGCGCGATCATGTCGCCATCTTCGGCACCGATTATGATACGCCGGACGGCACCGGGGTTCGCGATTATATCCACGTCACCGATCTGGCCGAAGCGCATCTGATGGCCCTCGCCGCGCTCGAGGCGGAGCCGACCGTCAGCCATCGGCTTAACTGCGGCTATGGTCGTGGCTTTTCCGTGCGGGAGGTGCTGGACGCGGTGGATCGTTTGACCAACAGCCCGATCACCCGTCGCCATCAACCGCGCCGCGCAGGCGACCCGGATCAGTTGGTAGCAGACAACAGCGCGATCCGCGCGACGCTCGGTTGGCAACCGCGTCTCGACAATCTCGACACGATCGTTGCGCATGCCCTGGCATGGGAGCGTAAGCGCGGCGCTGCCGCCGTATAAGAGGAAGGCGCTCTCCGCCTCAGCATTCTCCTATGGCACCCTCGCCCGAGAGGTGAACCCGCGCCGAGACACACGTGAAGGTCCGCGATAGCGGCTAGGTGACCCGCCCGCCCTAATCAGGGCAAGCGACGGTGTCCGGCCCCCGGGGGGTCGCATAACTCATCGTCACGCCGCTCATCCGGGAGCGGGCGGAGCAGGGCGCCTTCACTCATCCTGGCTGGCGGCGTGGCCAGAACGTCGCCGCCAGAAACTGCAATATGGGTTCGCCATGCTGGTTGAGGGTTCGGGTGCGGCTATGGACGACACCGCGATCCGGCCGGCTCGCCAAGGGGCGAAGCGAAAGAACCTCGTTTTCCACCGTCAGCACGTCGCCGGGATAAACCGGCGCGACGAAGCTTAGCTGTTCGATCCCCGGCGAACCGAGCGATGCCCCGCCGAGCGTACGCCAATGATCCACCGTCATCCGCATGGTCATCGCGCAACTGTGCCAACCGCTGGCGGAAAGGCGGCCGAAGATCGGATTGGCCGCCGCCGCCGCATCGTCGAGGTGGAAGGGCTGGGGGTCATAGGCCGTCGCGAAGGCAAGCACCTCCTCACGCGTCACGAGATAGCGGCCGTACCGGCTGACCTGGCCGACCGCGAAATTGTCCAGATAGATCACACGTTGAACCGGAACAGCATGATATCCCCGTCCTGCGTGACATAGTCCTTGCCTTCGGAACGCAGCTTGCCCGCTTCGCGTGCGCCGGCTTCACCCTTGTAGGTTACGTAGTCCGGATAGGCGATCGTTTCCGCGCGGATGAAGCCGCGTTCGAAATCGGTGTGAATGACGCCGGCCGCCTGCGGCGCCTTCGATCCGCGGTCGACCGTCCAAGCGCGTGTCTCCTTGGGCCCGGCGGTGAAAAAGGTGATGAGGTCGAGCAGTTCGTACCCCGCCCTGATCACGCGGGCGAGGCCGGTTTCGGCGAGACCCAGATCGGACAGGAAATCCGCGCGATCGGCGGGGTCGAGCGTCACGATCTCCGCCTCGATCGCGGCGGAGACGACGACGGCCTTCGCCCCCTCCGCTGCTGCCTTCTCGAACACACGGGCGGAAAGGTCGTTTCCGTCCGCCGCCGACCCTTCATCGACGTTGCACACGTATAGAACCGGCTTGGCGGTGAGCAGCTGCGCCTGATCGAAAATACGCTGCTCGTCCTCGTCCGCCGCCTGCGTGCCGCGCGCGGGCAAGCCTTCGCGCAGGCGGGCAAGCGCCTTGCCAAGCACGGAGGCGGCTGCCTTTGCCTCCTTGTCACCCTGCGCTGCCTTTTTTGCGAAAGCGGGAACGCGCTTTTCGAGCGATTCGAGATCGGCGAGCATCAGCTCGGTCTCGACGGTATCGGCGTCCGCTATTGGATCGACCTTGCCCTCGACATGGGTGATGTCGCCATCCTCGAAGCAACGCAGCACGTGGACGATCGCGTCCACCTCGCGGATGTTGGCAAGAAACTGGTTGCCGAGGCCCTCGCCCTTGGAAGCGCCGCGCACCAGACCGGCGATGTCGACGAAGGCCAGCTGCGTCTCGATGATCTTGGCGGAGTTGGCGACCTTCGCGATCTCGGCCAGGCGCGGGTCGGGCACGGCGACCTGGCCGACGTTGGGCTCGATCGTGCAGAAGGGATAGTTTGCCGCCTGCGCCGCCGCCGTCTCGGTCAGGGCGTTGAACAGGGTCGACTTGCCGACATTCGGCAGGCCGACGATACCGCAGCGGAAACCCATCTCGACTATCCCGTAATCGCTTCGAATGCGACGCCCCGATAGGCCGATCGCGACGGCGACGCCAGCGGCGAGCGCGCCGTGGGGCTAGCGATAGTTGAAGCTGATGCTGATCCGGTCCTGCCGGCCGGTGCCGGGCAGCACTTCGTGCCGCAACCAGCTCTCCCACAACAGCACGGTGCCGGGC
>CAJYJW010000217.1 GCA_913775025.1 uncultured Sphingomonas sp.
CCAGCGGCCGTTTGTCGAGATTGGCGCCGGCGATCAACCGCCGACCCCCGTCACGGCCGATCACGATAACGGCGGCTTCGGTGAGGTTGCGGGCGGCGACCTGCCACGCCAGCCCTTCGGCAAAGCGCGGCGAGGCTATGCCAAAAGTGGAGGAATAGCCGTTCACGTCGCCGCCCATCGCGATCACGTCGGTCACGATGCGCTGCTTGTTTTCCTCGACATAGGCTTGCGCCACGCTGTCGGCATTTTCCAGCACCGTGCGCGCGCGATCCGAAAACCAAAACTCCACGCCATATTGGAACAGCAGCGAAGCAAAGACCACCACCAGCAGCGTGGGCACGCTGGCGATCACGGAGAACAGCGCCACCAGCCGCACATGCAGCCGTGCGCTCCCCCCCGCGCCGGATCGGGCCACCCTACCCCGCGCCACCCGGCGGGCCAGCAGCACGAGCAGACCCATCAGCGGAACGAGATTGACGACCAGCAGCAGCGCCACCAGCGGCGGCGTCAGCAACCGCGCCGGCGATCCGCCGCCGGTCACGATGAGATAGCTTGTGCCGACGATCGCCACCGCCACGATCAACATGGTAATCTCGACGACAGGCATCAGCCGCCGACGGAGACGCGGAGGCACCATGCGTCGCCAACGCGGCATCATTCGCCTGGCGGACCGGGGGGCGGATTCCATCGTGGCCTTCATACCACAATGGCGTGACCGGGCAATCACAGTTGTCGTACAGGCCGGGCAATTCAGCCCATGCGCCGCACGTCTCCCGGGTCGATGCCGCGCTCGGTAAGCTTCTTGCGCAGCGTGTTGCGGTTTATGCCCAGCAGCTTCGCCGCCTTCAGTTGATTGCCCTTCACCGCGGCCAGCGTAAGCTTGAGCAATGGCCGCTCGACTTCTGCCAGCACGCGATCGAAAAGGCCATCGGGGGGCAGATCGCGGCCAAAGGCGGAGAAATATCGCGCGAGGTGCAATTCGATCGCATCAGCCATGCCGCCGGAGGAAGCAATTGGCCCGGCCTCGGCCGGCGTGCCATCCATTTGCTGGTCGATCGCCGATACGGTGATCGACTCCTCCCGCGTCAGCGCCGCCAGCCGTCGCATCAGATTTTCAAGTTCGCGCACGTTGCCCGGCCATGGATGCGACGTCAGCCGTTCGATCGCGTGCGGGTCGAGCAGCTTGCGGGGGAGCCCATCGGAGGCGGCGCGCTCGAGGAAATGGCGCGCCAGCTCGCCGATGTCCTCGACCCGCTGGCGGAGCGCCGGCAAGCGCACGGGAACGACGTTGAGGCGATAATAGAGATCCTCGCGAAAGGCGTGGTCGGCGATCAGTCGCGGCAGATCCTTATGGGTGGCGGCGATGATCCGCACGTCGGTGCGGATCGCCCGGCTGCTACCGACCGGAGTGAACTCGCCCTCCTGCAATACGCGCAGCAGCCGTGTTTGCGCCTCGAACGGCATATCGCCGATCTCGTCCAGAAATAAGGTGCCGCCCTGCGCCTGCTCGAAGCGGCCCGCCGCGCGCGCGGCGGCACCAGTGAATGCCCCCCGTTCATGCCCGAACAGATCGCTTTCGATCAGCTCGCGCGGGATGGCGGCCATGTTGATCGCGACGAACGGCTTTTTCCTGCGTGGCCCCAGATCGTGGATCGCGCGGGCGACCAGTTCCTTGCCGGTGCCTGATTCGCCCAGCACCAGCACGGTAAGGTCGTTCGCCACGACGCGGGCGATCGTTCGATAAACCTCCTGCATCGCCGGAGACCGTCCGATCAGCGGCAGCTCCTCGGTTGTCGTCTCATCCGGCAAGTGAGACGTATTGGAGGCGATCGCCAACGCGTCGGCGACGGTGCGGGTCAGCTCTGCCAGGTCGAACGGTTTGGGAAGATATTCGAACGCCCCCTGCTCGGTCGCCCGGACGGCCGTGGCCAGCGTATTCTGCGCGGACAAAACGATCACCGGCATGCCGGGGTTCGAACGAAGCACCTCGGGTACGTGATCCAGCCCGTTACCATCAGGCAGCACGACATCGGTCACGAGAACCTGGGGGGAGAAACGCAGCATCACCGCGCGCTGCTCCGCTAGCGATGCGGCCACCTCGACGCGGTATCCAGCGCGCCGCAGCGCCTCGCGCACCACGGTGCGGATCGCGGCGTCGTCGTCCACGACCAGAATCCTCTCGCCGCTCATGCGGGGTCGGCAGCCCGAGGCAGCAATAAGCGGAAAACGGTGCGGGGTGGCACGCCTTCCCGGGCATATTCCACGATCCCGCCATGATCCGCGACATGTTTGTCGACAAGCGCGAGGCCGAGCCCACCCCCGCTTCGCTTGGACGTGACGAAGGGGTCGAACAGGTGATCCGCAATTCCGGCGGGCGCGCCTGGCCCCTCGTCGATTACGCAGACCTCGATCGGCAATTGCCGCCGCCCGTTACCATTTGCACGGCGCAGCGATACGCCATGGCGATAGGCGGTGCGGAGCGTGATCGGCCCGGTGCTTGCCTCCGCCGCGTTTTTCATGAGGTTGATAAGGATCTGGATCAGCGAATCATGATGCCCAAGCACCGCCGGCAGCGACGGGTCATAGACCTCGCGGATCTGACGCCCGCTTGCGAAACCCCGCAGCGCGACCTCACGCGCGCGATCCAGCACGGCGTGAATGTTTTGCGCCGTCATCGTCAGCGGTCGGGTATCGGTGAACCCCTCCATCCGGTCGATCAGCGCCGCGACCCGGTCCACCTCGTCACGGATCAGGCGGGTCAGCGCAGCGGACCCCTCCTCGGTACTCGCCTCCAGCAGTTGCGCCGCGCCGCGTATGCCGGACAAGGGGTTTTTGATCTCGTGCGCGAGCATCGCCGCTGCCCCGACGGCGCTGAGGCCGCCCCCGACCCGGCTTCCCGATCGAGCGACGAGATGCGCGGGCGCATGGGGGTGGATCGTCACCACCATCCAGCCCGGGCGCTCGGCCAGGGGCGCACCCATCAAATCCACCCGCTGGCGGCGGCCGTCGGGCAGCACCAGCTCGACATCATAGGCGGCGCAAGGCGTGTCGCGGGTCAGCAGGTCCGAGGCGGAGCCGATCAGCATCCGCAGCGGGCGGCCGAGAACCGCCGCATGGGCCAGATTGAGCAAGGTCTCGCCAGCGATATTGGCGTCAGCGATAGCACCGGCAGGATCGACGGCGAGCATCGCCACGGGCAGCGCGTTGAGCAGTTCCGCCGACCCTGGCTCGGTCGCCTCGGCGCTCGCCCGCCGGCCGAACCTGATCAGGCCGCCGCGCGGGAGAGCCATGGGTCGTAGAAGTCTGCGAGCATCGACAGGACGACCCTGGGGTCCGGCTCCTGATTTACACGGTTTCGGAACTCCGCCGAGCCGGGAATGCCTTTCGTATACCAGCCGATATGCTTGCGGGCCATGTTGACCCCGGTCGTCGTGCCATAATGGTCGAGCATCATGCGATAATGCTCGACGATCATGGCATATTGCTCGTCCAGCGTCGGGTCGGCGCGCCGCTCCCCCGTCTCCAGCCAATGCATGACCTGACCCAGCAGCCAGGGCCGCCCATAGGCGCCCCGCCCTATCATCACGCCGTCCGCACCGGATTGGGCGAGCGCGGCCTCCGCATCCTCGATCGAGCAGATATCGCCGTTGGCGATCACGGGAAGCGAAACCGCATCCTTGACGCGACGGATAAACGCCCAGTCGGCGCTACCCTTGTACATCTGGTTTCGGGTGCGGCCATGCACCGTCACCAGCTTGATCCCGAGATCCTCCGCGATACGAGCGAGTTCCGGCGCATTCAGGCTGTCGTGGCACCAGCCCATCCGCATCTTGAGAGTGACCGGCAGGGATACCGCCTTCACGGTCGCCTCGATGATCGCGGCCGCCAGCTTGAGATCGCGCATCAGCGCCGATCCCGCATCTCCATTGACGATCTTGCGGACCGGGCAGCCCATGTTGATGTCAATGATGGCGGCACCGCGATCCTGATTGAGTTTCGCCGCCTCCCCCATTTCATACGGCGTGCAACCGGCAAGCTGCATCGAGATCGGTTCCTCCGCCGCATCCCACGCCGCTTTCTGCAGCGACTGCCGCGTCTCCCGGATCATCGCCTGGCTGGCGATCATCTCCGTCACGTTCAGGCCGGAGCCGTAGCGCTTGACGATCTTGCGGAACGGCATATCGGTGACGCCTGTCATCGGCGCCAGTATGACGGGCGTGTCGATGATGACGTTGTCGATCCGGACGGGTTGCAAACGCACGGTGAATCCTGCCTCAAAATTGGGCAGAGCCGTAGCGCCAAAGCCGCTGGCGGGCAAGCCGGCGCTCCGCTAGGGGCGGCGGAATGACGGAGCCCACCCCGCTTGCCACCCCCCGTACGGTCGCGCTGATCGTGGCCGCCGGCAGTGGCACGCGCATGGGCGGCGTGCCGAAACAATATCGCATGATCGGGGGGCGGAGCGTTCTGGCCCATGCCATCGACAGGCTCATGGTGCATCCCGCCGTAGCCTCGGTGCAGGTGGTGATCGGTGCGGGGCAGGCGGACCTTTATCGCCACGCCGTGGGGGATCGCGCGCTGCCGCCGCCGGTGACGGGCGGCGATACGCGCCGCGCCTCCGTGCTGGCCGGGCTCACCGCGATCGGCGAGGCGGACCGGGTGCTAATTCACGATGCGGCGCGGCCCTTCGTCCCCCCGACGGTCATCGATCGTCTGCTCGCGGCGTTGGCACGGTCGCCCGGCGCCGTCCCCGCGCTTGCGGTGGCGGACAGTCTTGCGCGCGGCGGTGAAAGCCTTGGGGATGCTGTGCCGCGCGAGGGGGTGGTCAGGGTACAGACGCCTCAGGCCTTCCATCTTGACGCGATCGTTGCCGCCCATCGGGCCTGGCCGCAGGATCGCGAGGCGACCGACGACGCACAGGTGCTAAGGGCGCACGGCGGTGGTGTCGCGATCGTCACCGGCGATCCGCTGCTGGATAAATTGACCTATGCCGGCGATTTCGACGCCGCGGAGCGAGGAATGGAACGCAGGATGATTTCGCGAAGCGGCATGGGCTTCGACGTGCATGCATTCTGCCCCGGCGACCATCTCTGGCTTGGTGGTCTGCGAATCGAGCATGACCGGGGCCTCGCCGGCCATTCCGACGCGGACGTTGCGCTCCATGCGATCGTCGACGCACTGTTGGGCGCTATCGGGGATGGCGATATCGGCAGCCATTTTCCCCCCTCCGATCCGCGCTGGCGCGGCGCGGCGTCCGATCGGTTCGTTCGCTATGCGCGGGACAGGGTGATCGCGCGGCGTGGGGTGATCGACCATATTGATTGTACGATCATTTGCGAGACGCCGAAGGTTGGCCCGCACCGCGCCGCCATACGTACGCTCGTCGCTGCCATGTTGCAGGTGCGAGAAGAGGCGGTTAGCATCAAGGCCACGACGACCGAGCGACTGGGCTTTACCGGTCGTGGCGAGGGTATGGCTGCGCAGGCGATAGCAACGGTTCGCCTGCCGCCGGATCAATAACAGGATACGACCGATATGACGACCGAGGCGCGGACCGATACGCTTTTGCCCGAAGCCCTGTTGGCGGCGGCACAGCGCGTGATCGACGCCAATCGTGCCGCTGGACGAAAGGTCTCCGTCGCCGAGAGCTGCACGGGCGGTCTGGTGACGGCGGCGCTGAGTGAAATCGTCGGATCCTCCGACGTGCTGGAGGCCGGGCTCGTCACCTATTCGAACGAAGCCAAGCAGGAACTGCTCGGGGTCAGCCAGGATGTGCTTGAAACCTTCGGCGCGGTTTCGGTGGCGGTGGCGTGGGCGATGGCGCGCGGCGCGATCAGCCGGACCCGCGCGGACACGGCGGTCGCCATAACCGGTATCGCCGGGCCGGGTGGCGGCAGCGAGAAAAAGCCTGTTGGGACCGTGGTGTTCGCCCGCGCCGTGCGTGGCGGCGATCCTGACGATATCACCGCCGACATGCGCAACTTCGGCGATCTCGGCCGCGGCGGCGTGCGCCTTCAGGCAGCGCTTTTCGCGCTGGACCTGCTGATGCCCGATTCGACGGGGCCGTAGAGCTTCGCGGCGCGCTCCTCGAACGCGCCGATCATCTTGCGCAGGGCGCGATCGAACACCTGCCCCGCCAACGCCTCGAACACACGGGAGCGGAAGGCGAAGTCCACCGTAAAGTCGATCAGGCAACCACCGGCCCCGTCAGGCTGAAATCGCCACTCGTTGTGAAGATACTTCAGCGGCCCCTCGACATATTCGACGTGGATGCGGACCGGCCGCTCCTTGGTCACCCTCGAAGTGAAATTCTCCCGAATGCCTTTGAAGCCGACGACGAGATCCGCCACCATCTCTGTCTCGCTGTCCGAGCGGACCCGTACCGCCTGCACCCACGGCAGGAATTCGCGGTAACGCGGCACGTCAGCGACGAGATCGAACAGCTGCTCCGGCGTATAGGGCAGTAGTCGGGTTTCGTGGTGCTTGGGCATGTCTGACGTACCGATTCAGGCGGTGACGGTCCGCCGCCCGGCCAGCTGTGCCTCCCGCGCGGCGCGCAACTTCGCGAAGTCGTCGCCTGCATGATAGCTGGACCGTGTGAGCGGGCTGGAGGCCACCAGCAGGAACCCCTTGGCGCGCGCGATCGCGGCATAGGCGCCGAACGTCTGCGGCGTCACGAACTCCTCGACCTTGGCGTGGCGCGGCGTCGGCTGAAGATACTGGCCGAGCGTCAGGAAATCGATGCCGGCCGAGCGCATGTCGTCCATCACCTGATGCACCTCAAGCCGCGCTTCGCCGAGCCCCATCATCATGCCGGACTTGGTGAAGATCGACGGGTCCAGCCGCTTCACGCTCTCCAGCAGGCGCAACGAGGCATAATAGCGTGCGCCCGGCCGGATCGTCGGATAGAGCCGGGGCACCGTCTCGAGATTATGATTGTACACATCCGGACGCGCCGCGACGATGGACTCGATCGCCGCATCCGCCTTGTTGCGAAAATCGGGCGTCAATATCTCGATCGTGGTCGAAGGAGTCGTGCGGCGCAACGCCTCGATCACCTTCACGAACTGGCTGGCGCCACCATCCGGCAGATCGTCCCGGTCGACCGAGGTGACGACGATATGCTCCAGCCCAAGCTCCGCCGCCGCATCCGCAACATGTTGCGGTTCGCTCAGGTCGACGGCGCGCGGCATGCCCGTCTTTACGTTGCAGAAAGCGCAGGCGCGCGTGCACGTATCACCAAGAATCATGACGGTGGCGTGCTTCTTAGTCCAGCATTCGCCGATATTCGGGCACGCCGCCTCCTCGCATACCGTGGCGAGGTTCAGCCGGCGCATCAGCGATCGCGTTTCAGCGAACGCGCCGCCGCCCGGCGCCTTCACGCGGATCCAGTCGGGCTTGCGCGCACGAAGCGGCTGCGGAGTCGTCGCGAGGTTCGTCATGCCGATCAAATAGCGACTGCGACGGCGGCTTGCCAGTCCCTCGCTCCGCCCGCTAGACAGGGGCATGACCGATTTCAGCGCGCTCGTCGACGGCTACCGCCGTTTCAAGTCCGGCCATTGGGCGGAGCAACGCGCCCGCTGGGAAAAGTTGGCGCACGGGCAGGATCCAAAGGTGATGGTGATCGCCTGTTCCGACAGCCGGGTTGATCCGACGCAGATTTTCGATGCCTCCCCCGGTGAAATCTTCGTCGTGCGGAACGTCGCCAACCTTGTCCCCCCGTTCGAAACGACGCCGGGCCGTCACGGCGTTTCGGCAGCGCTTGAGTTCGCGGTCACCCAACTTGAGGTGCCCGAGATCGTTGTGATGGGTCACGGTGCGTGCGGCGGATGCAAGGCGGCGCTGAGCGAGGGATTTCGCGATAGCCGGCGAGGCGAAGGCGGATTCATCGCCGACTGGATCGCCCTGCTGGACGATGCCCGGGACGAGGTTGCGAAAACCCATGGCCGGGACGGCGCGGCCGCTGCGCGCGCGATGGAAGAGGCGGCGGTGCGCGTCAGCCTGACGAACCTGCGCACCTTCCCCTTCGTGCAGGAACGCGAAGCGGCTGGCACGCTGCGGCTGCACGGCGCCTATTTCGCAATCGCCGACGGCATCCTGCATGTGCTCGATACCGGGACCGATCGTTTCGCGCCGGCCTGATGCCCGCGCTGCCGCAAGACCGTACATTTCTGTTTCTGGCGCTGATCGGCGTGCTGCTTGCGCTCGCCGCGTTGATGCTTTTGCGCGCGGGCGCGGCCGGCAGCGATGCGGGTTCCACGCTTCTTGGGGCCTTGGTCATAGGCGTCGGGCTGACGATGTTCAGCCTCGTACCGCCGGCCGCCCGTATGCTGATCGCCGGTTGGCGGCGCGTCGGCATCGGGCCGCGTGATGCGAGGCGTTCGGCCGGATTGGCAGATGGTTTGTCTCTCGGCGTTTGGGCGTTGTGGCTGATCGGCGGGGCTACCGTTCTGCCGAACGCATGGGCACCCATGCTCGGTTATCTTGGCGGAACGTGATCCGGAACGGCGGGGGTCCGATGGCGTTCTTGGCGCCGTCGTCGAAGGAGTCCCGGTTATGAAATTTTCCCGCCTCGCCCTTTTGGCCGTCACCGCCATAAGTATCGGTGGCCCCGCGCTCGCCCAGCAGCAGACACCGCCCAGTGCCGCCAATCAGGCAGCGAATGCTAACGAGCGCCCCGTCACGCAGGCGCTGAACACGGTCGTGGACAGCAATCTGAACGCTCAGGCCGCTATTACCGCGGCGCAACAGGCGCAATATGACGCGGACAGGGCCGCTTATCGGCAAGCCGTGCGCGCGCGCGCCGCCGTGGTCGGTGCGGATCAGGCACGCTACATCCGACAGGAGGATGCCTATGCGCGCGCCATGATCGCCTGGCGCATTCAGACCGCGGAGTGCAAGCGCGGCATTCTCAAATCCTGCAGCAAGCCGACGCCCCTTCCCGCCGACTTTTACTGATGAAAACGGTGCTGCCCCGCCGATGGCCGGCGGGGCAGCACGATCAGCGCGTCAGCTTTTTATAGGCCAGCCGCGTCGGGCGATCCGCGGCGTCCCCCAGGCGACGCTTCTTGTCTTCCTCGTAGCTTTCGAAATTGCCTTCGAACCATTCGACATGGCTATCACCCTCGAAGGCGAGGATGTGCGTCGCGAGGCGATCGAGGAAGAAGCGATCGTGGCTGATGACCACGGCGCAGCCCGCGAAATTCTCCAGCGCCTCTTCCAGCGCGCGCAAGGTCTCGACGTCGAGGTCGTTGGTCGGCTCGTCGAGCAGTAGAACGTTGCCGCCCTGCCGCAGCATCTTGGCCATATGCACGCGATTGCGCTCACCGCCGGAGAGCTGGCCGACGCGCTTCTGCTGGTCGCTTCCCTTGAAGTTGAACGCCCCGACATAGGCGCGGCTCGATACGTCATGCTTGCCGAAGGTGAACCGCTCCAACCCGTCGGAGACCTCTTCCCACACGTTCTTGTTGGCATCGAGATCGTCGCGGCTCTGATCGACATAGCCGAGGCGGACGGTCGGCCCCACGTCCACCTCGCCCTCGTCCGGCTTTTCCTGGCCGGTGATGAGGCGGAACAGCGACGTTTTGCCCGCACCGTTCGGCCCGATCACGCCGACGATGCCGCCGGGCGGCAGCGTGAAGCTGAGATCCTCGAACAGCAGCTTGTCGCCATAGGCTTTCGAGACGTTCTTGACCTCGATCACCTTGCCGCCAAGCCGCTCCGGTATCTGAATGAGGATCTGGTTTGCGCCGGGGCGACGGTCGTTCTGCTTCTCGACCAGCTCGTCGAAAGCACGAATGCGAGCCTTGCTCTTGGTCTGGCGGGCCTTCGGGCTTTGCCGGATCCACTGAAGCTCCTGCTCGATGGCCTTCTTGCGGCCCTCCTCCTCACGCTCTTCCTGCGCCATGCGCTTGGCTTTCGCCTCCAACCAGGCGGAGTAGTTGCCCTCGAACGGAATGCCCCGCCCGCGATCCAGCTCCAGCACCCAGCCGACCACATTGTCGAGGAAGTAGCGATCGTGCGTCACGAGGATGACGTTGCCGGGATATTCCTTGAGGTGGTTCTCAAGCCACGCCACGCTTTCGGCGTCGAGGTGGTTGGTCGGCTCGTCGAGCAGCAGAATCTCCGGCTTCTCCAGCAGCAGCTTGCACAAGGCCACGCGGCGCCGCTCACCGCCTGAAAGCTTGGTGACGGGGTTCTCGCCCGGCGGGCAGCGCAGGGCCTCCATCGCGATCTCAAGCTGGTTGTCCAGCGTCCAGCCGTCGACCGCATCGATCTTCTCCTGAAGGATGCCCATCTCCTCCAGCAGCGCATCGAAGTCGGTATCGTCGGTCGGCTCGCCCATTTCGGCCGAGATGGCGTTGAACCGGTCGATCATGTCGGCGACCGGGCGAACGCCGTCCTTGACGTTCTCGAGCACCGTCTTGTCCGGATCGAGTTGCGGCTCCTGGCTCAGATAGCCGACGCGATAGCCCTCGGCGGCCCACGCCTCGCCGGTATATTCCTTGTCGTAGCCGGCCATGATCTTCATCAGGGTCGACTTGCCCGCGCCGTTCACGCCGATGATGGCGATCTTGGTGCCCGGCAGGAACTGTAGGTGAATGTTGTTGAGCACCGGCTTGGCGGCGCCCGGAAAGGTCTTGGTCAGGCCCTTCATCACAAAGCTGTATTGCACGGCCATCGGCTGTGGTCTCCGCTGCGCAGTATCGGGTGAGGATTTGCCGCCGCCCCTAGCCCAACCGGCGGCAGGGCGCAAATCGGCTGGGCTGCGAAAAGGGTGGAGTGGGACGGCGGACCGGCTAGGGTAAGGCGATGCGCCATCTTGCCCTCCGCCTCGCCGCCTTCGCTTTGCCCGCCACGGCGATCGCCGCCGGACCACCGCCCGCTCCCCCGGCGGATGTGGCATGGGACATCGCCGAGGGACTGACGACGGAAGTGGGCCAAAGGCTTGCCGGCACCGAGGCGGAGGCACGCGGCCGCGAATGGGCCGTGCGGCGGTTGAAGGCGCTGGGCTTCGCGAACGTCCGCATCGAGCCGTTCACCATGCGGGTATGGGAGCGGGGCGCCGAAAGCGCCGAGATACTCTCGCCTTTCCCGCAGCGGCTATCGCTGACCGCCCTCGGCGGCAGCGCCGCGACGCCGCCGGCGGGGATCATCGCCGATATCGTCGCCTTCGATGGCCTCGCAGCGCTTGAGGCCGCGCCGGATGCGGCGGTGCGCGGGCGCATCGTCTTCGTGACGCATGCGATGGGGCCGACGCAGGACGGATCAAGCTATGGCCCCTACGGCAACGTGCGCCGCAACGGGCCGGCGATCGCTGCGCGCAAAGGGGCGGCGGCGATCCTGATCCGGTCGATCGGCACCGGCCCCGCTCGTATGCCGCATACCGGCCAGACGACATGGGGAGGCATGGCGCCGATCCCCGCCGCGGCCCTCGCCCTCCCGGATGCCGACCAATTGATGCGCATCGTCGCCCGGGGCAAGCCTGTGCGTCTACGTCTGCTGCTGACGCCGCATGACAGTGGCGAGCGGCAATCCGGCAACGTCGTCGCGGAGATACCGGGGCGCGATGCCAACGCGGGCATCGTGCTGATCGGGGGCCATCTCGACAGCTGGGATCTGGGCACCGGGGCGGTCGATGATGCCGCGGGCCTCGGCATCACCACCGCAGCGGCGAAGGCCGTCGCCGCGAAAGGCCGCCCGCTTCGCACGATCCGTCTCGTCTGGTTCGGGGCCGAGGAGGTCGGCGGTTTCGGCGGCGATGCCTATCGCGACCGGCACCGCACCGAAAAGCATGTGCTGGCGGCCGAGTCGGATTTCGGCGCGGATCGGGTCTGGCGGTTCGACACGAGGGTGGGCGAGCCTGACGCGCCTTTGGTAAAGCGTATCGCCGACGCGCTGTTCCCGCTCGGCATAGCACGCGGCGGCAATATGGCGGGGCCGGGAACGGATGTGGAGCCGATCATCCTCGCCGCCAATGTGCCGGCCATCGCTTTGCGTCAGGACGGAATGCGGTATTTCGAATTGCATCACACAGCCGACGATACGCTCGACAAGATCGATAGGGCGCAGATGGCCCAGAATGTCGCGGCCTGGACGGCACTGGTCGATATCACCGCCAACGCGCGGGAGGAGTTGGTGCCGCCCCCGCCCGCCCCCCGCTGATCGCGGGCTCAACGCATCTGGGAGAGAAGATCCTTGATGTCCACGAAGCCGAACGCGACGGAACTGTCCGCTACCCCATAGGGCACGAACAGATTGTCACCATGCCGCAGGGCACCGCACGTATAGACGACGTTGGGGACATAGCCCTCACGATCCTCGTTCGCGGCGGACAATATGGGCTGCGTGGTGCGGCCAAGCACCTTCGAGGGGTCTTTCTTGTCCAGCAACGCGGCGCCAATCGAATATTTGCGCATCGCGCCGACACCGTGGGTCAGCATCAGCCAGCCTTCGTCCAGCTCCACCGGCGATCCGCAATTGCCCATCTGAACCTGCTCCCACGGATAGGCGGGCTTCAGCAGCAGCTCGCCCTCACCCCAGTGGGTTAGATCGCCGGATTTGATGAGGAAGACGTTTTCGCCGTCTTGCCGCCCGAGCATATAATATTCCCCATCGATCGTGCGGGGGAACAACGCCATGCCCTTGTTGCGCGCGGCGGACCCGCTGAGCGGGGCAAGAACGAAGCTGCGGAAATCCCGTGTCCGCATGATCTCGGAACGGATGGTCGCGCCGTTATAGGCCGTGTAGGTGCCGATCCACTCGGTCGTGCCGTCATCGTGCGCGAACTCTACGAGCCGCAGATCCTCCAGCCCCTTGCTCTGCGCGGCGGTCATCGGGAAGAGCACGGTGCCGGACAGCGAGCTGTCGCGATGCCGATGCACCTCTACCGCGCCCCGCGGCAGCTCCAGCGCAGTGTCGGCCGCCGTGGCGAAAGGTGGCTCGGGCATGAGCTCGAAGGTCGCGCCGGGGCCAAGGATCCCCTCGCGGAAGGCGACGGACGAGATATGTCCCTCCCCGACCGCCCTCAGCGACATGATGATCCGAACTGCCCCCTGGGAAAGCCCGCTCTGATCCGGTGCGGCCACGATGCTGGGGTTCATCAAGGCAGCGGCGGCATAGCTATATTCGTGGCAGAAGAATGCACCAATAAGCTGTTTGCGCTCCTCGCTAAGCTCTGTCTCGTCGAGATCGAGCGCGCTGCGGATCGCAGCATAACGCGTCATGAAGACGCTACGCGTCTGCCAATGCCGCGCCTCGAAATCACGTAGCACCAGCTCAAGCTCTACATGCGCGGCGGTCTCTTCCATCGCCAACACGGCGTCCACGATCCGCCGGACCCGACCGGGCCCCCCGGTCTTCGGATCAGCCTCGATCGGGATGTGGAAAGGACGGACCACGACACGCGCCGGGTCCGCCTGCAGCCGCAGCGGGCAGTGAATCACATCGAACAAAAGTCGCCCCACCCATGATGCCGTTGGCTATCGGTAACGTACGTCTCCCGCCGCGTCACGCGCGGATCGGACATGTCCGGAAACTTCCGCCAGACGCATCATCCCGCAGCACGCGAATTGATAGGCGAGAACCGATTCCGCTCCGCGATTCAGATTTACCCGATCGCTCATAAGCCCGTCGAAACAGTCCCCTTCATCGGGCGCGGCGATAGGCAGCCCGATATCGTTCGCGCCGCCGTACCAGCGATAGGCGGACCAGGCCATCTCGCTCCAGCGGGGGTCGCCGCTGATCTCGAAAGCGTAAGCGGCAGCGTCGATCGTTGCCCAGGCCTCCAGCGGCTGCTGATCGAACGGCAGCGGCTTGGCGAAAGGACGCTTGAAGCTGTCCGTGCCCACCGCACGAAACTGTCCCTCCTCATTCCTTTGCATCCCGTCCAGCCAATCGAGCGTGGCGAGCCCGTCGGCGAGAAGCGTCTCATCGCCGAGACGGCGGGCCGCCCGCATCATCGCCTCGGGCAGACGGGCATTGTCGTAGCTCAGCACCGCTTCGTACCAGGGCCAGTCGGGCCGACGTGCCGCTTTCAGTTCCCCGGCGAGCCGGGAGGAAAGCTCCGCGACGAGCGCCTTGGCCAGGCCGTGACCGGGATGCGCCTGCAACACGGCGTCCGCACCAAGGATCGCAAAGGCCCAGCTGCGCAGACTGCCCATATCGCGCGCATGCGGTGCGACCTGATCGAACAGGTGCAGCGCCCAACGCCGCATATCCGGTGCGCGAGCCTCGTTTGCGGTCAGGCCGATCGACCAGAGCGAGCGACCGAAACTGTCTTCCGATCCTTCTCTTTCAAGCCACGCCCGGTCGAATCCCATGAAGTTCCGGAAGCGCCCGATCTCTCCGTTCCAAGCATGCTGGACGAAGGAGGCGTAGATGGTGGCGAGCATATCCGCCCGCGAGACGTCCTCGCCCTCGTAGCGGTGCATCAGCATCAGGGCGCGGCAATTATCGTCCACGCAATAGCCGTGGTCGCGGTCGGGAACGGCGAAAATAGAATGCTGGATGATTCCGCAGCCATCAGTCAATCGCTCGATCCCGTCAAGCTTAGGGGGAAACAGGGTATCGTCCTGCCGCCCCCCGCGCTTGAGGCGGACCGGTTGCCTCGCGATCGCATCCTGACAGATCGAGATATAGGCATCGGCCAGGCGCGGCCAGATCATGTCACGGCCAATGGCATAGGCGCGTTTCCGCATTGCCGCCGTGCCAGCCGGATCGTCGAGCAAACCGTTGATCGCCCGCACGAAGGCATCGCTGTCGCCGAAAGGCGCGAGGATGCCGATACCGTCAGCAAGCAACTCGGTCGCATGCCAATAAGGAGTGGAAACCACCGGCTTGCCAAGCGCCACCGCATAGGAAAGCGTGCCGGACGTGATCTGCGCCTCGTTCAGATAGGGCGTCACATAAATGTCGGCGGCGGCCAGATAATCGAGCAGCAGTTCCTGCTCCAGGAAACCGTCGATGAAGCGGACGTTCCGCGCCACGCCGCGCGTAGCCGCCAGTGCGATCAGGCGGTCACGATAGGCCTCGCCCTCTCGAGCGACGAGGTGCGGGTGGGTCGCGCCCAATACGACATAGAGAACGTTCGGATGCGTGGAGACGATCGCGGGCAGCGCCTCGATTACCGTTTCTATCCCCTTGTTGGGGGAGAGCAGGCCGAACGTCAGCAGTATGTCGCGGCCGTCGAAATCGAATTGCGCTTTGTTGGCCTCCGCGTCCGTGAACGGCCGATCGGGCACGCCGTGCGGTACGACTGCGATCTTCGATGGCTCGACACCGTTCACCCGCTGCAATATCTCGCGCCCTTTTTCGGCCATGACGATCAGGCGGGACGCGCGTCGTGCAAGAGCATCGAGCACGCTGCGCTGATCGGCGTTCGGTGACTCGAGCACCGTGTGCAGCGTTACGACGACGGGTGCCGAAACACGGTCCAGCAGGCGAAGCAGATGAACCCCGGCATCGCCGCCGAAGATGCCATATTCGTGCTGGATCAACACGACCTGAGCGCCGCTGATATTGATGCGATGCGCCGCTGCGCGATAATCCGATAAATCGTCCTGTGCGATCGTGCAGGTGACGGCCGGGGGATACTGGTGATGCGATCCCGGATCCTGCATCGCGTACACATCCACCGCCGTTTCCGGAAAGGCGGCCCTAAGCGCGGCATGAACATCGAACGTGAAGGTGGCAATACCACACAGGCGAGGAGGATAATTGCCGATGAGGGCGATCCGCTCGATCGACGGAAGCTTTTCATCGGCCATGTGCTTTTCCTCTTTCTCGTTTCCCGAAAAAGCCAAGCCCCGCTTTTGCTGCGAAACGGATGGATCCCCGGAGTTTATTGTTAATGCGCCAAGCGGGCAAAGGTTGCCGCGTTTCTTGTGCGGCGCAACAAAAATCGTAACATTGCCGCCACAGTCTAGCGCGCCGCCCATTGACGGCTTGGGACGGCGCGCTATTGGGCGTTCGGGGGGTCGGCATTCGGGTCGGGCCCGTTACGATTATTGGAGCTGCTCGAATGAAGAAGCTGAGCCTGGTTCTTGCCGCTGCCGGCATGTTCGCCCTGTCCGCCTGCAACCACACGCCGGCCGAGCAGGCTGTCGACAACGCCGCAGACAATGCCGCAGAGCAGCTCGACAACGCCGCCGATTCGCTCGAGTCCGCCGCTGACAACGCCAGCAACGAGGCGACTGCCGCCGCTCTCGAGAACACCGCCGACGCGCTGGAGAACACCGCCGATCACGTCGGCGAAAACCACATGTGATTGCGTTCCGCCCTGGTTGACGGGGCGGAACTCTGACACAAAAGGGCGTCGCGATACCATCGCGGCGCCCTTTTCATTATGTCGCCGGTGGTAACGGGCAAGGCATGATGCCCTGCACGATTGCGTTTCGATTGACGGGATCGCTATTATGCGCCCGGATGATTCGAAGGTTTGGGCGCGACCTTCGATCGTGGGTTACCCGTCGGGGTGTGGGGCGTAGAAACCGCCCCTGGCGTGGCCGCTTGGGGGAGATCGAAGTGCGTCATTATCCGGGGCTCCGTCTCGTTCTCGCGGCGAGCGTCGCTTTCCCCTTCGCCCCGGCGGCGGCGCAGGCGCCCGTTCTTCGCCCCAGTCTACAAAATAGTTTTCGCCTGGGCACCGGCGGCGATGCGCTGTGCCAGGTTCAGTCCCGAACGGTCGATCCGGCGATACGGGGTATGTTCGATCGCGCCTATGCGATCGTATGCCGCGATGCGACGACGCCGATCGGGCGGATCTATGCGCTCCGCAAGACCGCGGGAGATGACCCTGCCGCCCGACTTGCCGCCCTGCGCGCGGATCGCGTCACCTGCGCGAGCGCCGCCGCCGCCGCCGTCGCCGATCTGCCCGGCACATCGCTTGCGGCCTGCCGCCTTTCGAGCGGCGATGTCGGTTACAATGTTTACAGCTTCGATCGCGGGCGCACGGCCTATGTGGCGGAGGGATTGGCGGGGTATGACGGCGCCCTCCAGCTCGGCCTGCGGACGATCGTCGCAGATCGCATCCTGCCCGGTGAAATCGCAGTCGCGACGACGGGCAGCGGCGATCCGGCGGCATTCGCCCGCGTCCAGGCCGGCAGCCTGGATATCGATCAGGCGCTGGCCGAAGGCTATCGCCGCAACAACAGCGGCAGCTATGCGGAGGCCGCTGAATTCTTCGACACTCTGCTTCAGCGCACCGGCGGTTCGGCCAATCAGCGCCAGATGGGTGAATACATCATCAATCGCGCGCTCCAGAAATCCAATCTCGGCGATTTCGCCGAGGCGGACGCCCTGTTCGCACAGGCGGCGTCTATCCCGACGTCGGACCCGGTACAGTTACGTCTGCGGCGCAACTTTCACGTTCTGCATTTGCTGAACCAGCGCCTGCTTCCCGATGCGGTGGCGGAGCTGGCGCGGCCGCTGAGCGGCGTGGGGGCGAAGCTGCCCACCCCTGCACCCGGTGAAATTGATGCTACGGCGGCGGCGGAGCTGAACAGCGGTGTCCCGCTCAATCGCAGGCTCGGTGTCAGCGACGCAGTGGCCCTGACCGCCGGCGAGAAGGCCGCGATATTGGATGCGCAGGCGCTGCAATTGAAGGGTACCGCCCTCAGGCTGCAGGGTGATCTTTCCGGCGCACGTGTCGCGCTCGACACCGCGCTGGCGCAACTGGTGGCGGTGCGCGAAGGGCGGGTCAGCTCGATCACCCGCTTGCGGGCGCAAACGCTGGCGGAGCTTTCCGCCGTAGCGGAGGCAAGCAACGATCAGCCCCGCGCCGAGGCCCTGCTGCGCGAAAGCGTAGCACTTTTGGCGACTGAATATCCCCAGTCCGCCGCGTTGAACGCCGCGAAGGCACGGCTCGCCGGCTTCCTCGGGCGGCGGGGGCAGATCCCGGCGTCGCTGGCGCTGTACCGGGAGGTCGTGGCCGCGATGACAGACGCCGGCAGCGCCACGACCGGCTTTGAGAATCTGCTCGCGCCGTACTTCGCCTTGCTTGCACGGGAAATCCCCGCCCAGCCGGCCCTGGTCGACGATTTCTTCCTCGCCAGTGAAACGCTGGTTCGCCCGGGCGTCGCGGATACGCAGGCCGTTCTGGCGCGCGAACTCTCCGGCGGCAGCGACGAG
>CAJYJW010000218.1 GCA_913775025.1 uncultured Sphingomonas sp.
TTCGCAGCGTAGCTGCTTACCCTCCACCAGAGCAGCCATCCTACGCTTGGCCGCGTAGCCGTCGCCGGCCATGCATTTCCGACCGGGCCTCCCGCGGCAGCCGTGAAGCTCAGGCGCATCGATGCCGGCGAGGCGAACCTTCGTTCCGCCGCAGCGCAGGCTGTCACCGTCGCCGGCGACGGGATTGGCGCAGGTGAAGGCGGCGGCGGCCAGTAGAGCGAGGATCATTCGGCCTTGCCGTTCGGGGTGACGCTCATCTCCTCCATCGTCTGCCACGGCATGCCCTGCGGGCTGAGCGGCCGATCGCGCACGACGCGCTTGCCCGACAGCATGATCCGCTCGGCCAGCCATTGCGCGAAGGCACGCATCGCCTGATCGTCGGCCGCACGATCGGGATAGCCCCGGGCATCCTTCATGTTTGCCAGATTGCGGAACAACGCCGGTTGCTTGATCCGGCCGGCGCGCAGCTGGATGTGCAGATCGGTGGCGAGCTGCTCTACGGTGATTCGGATCTCATCGGCCATCGGCGATTGAGAACATAGACGGAACACCAAACGCAAGATCGAACACGTTCGCCGGCCGAAAGGCCGAGCGGGGGTGCCGTGCTGGACACACGGCAACCGGCGGGCCGGAACCCGTCACGCGCGGCTGGCAAAGCCGCTCTCGCCCCGCATCCGCCGAAGCGGACGGGGCTCCTGTTGGACCGAAAACCTTATGGACCTCCTAACGACCATCGCGGCCGTGCGCCCGGCAGCACCCTATCTTGGCGGCAAGCGTAACCTCGCCAAGCGCCTCGTCGCGCGGATCGGATCGATCCCGCACACCACCTACGTCGAGCCGTTCGTCGGCATGGGCGGCATCTTCCTGCGCCGCACCGCTCGCCCGCGTGCCGAAGTCATCAACGACCTGTCGGGCGACGTGGCGACGCTGTTCCGCGTGCTCCAGGAGCATTATCCCTACTTTATCGACATGCTGCGCTGGCGGCTGACCAGCCGGGCCGAGTTCGATCGGCTGCGCGCGCTGCCCGCCGATCGGCTGACCGATTTGCAACGCGCTGCGCGCTTCCTCTACCTCCAGCGGCTATCGTTCGGGGGTAAGGTGCAGGGCCGCCATTTCGGCGTCGACAAGAACACGTCCGGCCGATTCGACGTGACGAAGCTAGAACCGATGTTGGCGGAGATCCACGAGCGCCTCGCCGGCGTCGTGATCGAGCAGCTGCCTTATGCCGAGGTGCTGCGCCGCTACGACGCGCCGGGCACGCTGTTCTACCTCGATCCGCCCTACTGGGGCTGCGAGCGCGATTATGGCGACGGCTTCGCGCGCGACGATTTCGAGCGGCTGGCCGACCAGCTGGCGGGGATCGCCGGCCGGTTCATCCTCTCGATCAACGCGACGCCGGGCGCGCGCGAGGTGTTCGCGCGATTCGACGTCGAGGAGGTCGATACGAGCTGGACGATCGGCACCTCCGCCGGCGCGCAGACGAAGGTGAAGGAACTGATCGTCAGCAACGGCTGACGGCCGGGTATCGGGGGCCGGCGCTGCGGGTATCGACGCGCGGCGCGTGCATGAAAGTGGCGCGATTGCGCGCCTGCCGTGGATCGCGGCGGAGGGTTCCTCCGCCGCGATCCGGTGATGGGGCCGGTTAGATCGCCCTACAACGATCAGGCCGAGGGCCTCGCGAGCTTTGCCCGGTCCTGTCCCGCCCCCGCGCTTCGCTGGGCATGACCCCCGATTACCAAAATCACCAATTCGCTACCAGACCGGGAGGCATTTCCATGCTCACCAACGCAGCGGTGCGTTCCGCGCGGCCGAAGGCCGCTGGCTACAAACTGCCCGATGGCGGCGGCCTGCACCTGTTCGTCGCGCCGAACGGTCGCCGGTCCTTCCGGATGCGCTTTCCGTGGCAGGGGAAGGAGCAGCTGCTCACCTTCGGCATGTGGCCGGAGGTTTCGCTCGATGAAGCGCGCGGCCGGCGCGACGCCGCCCGCGCCCAGCTGGCGCGCGGCGAGGATCCTCGCGCGGCCCAAGTTTGCGCAATTTCGCAAACTCACGATTTCGAGCACGTCGCCCGCCAGTGGCACGCACTGACCCGGCCGCGCTGGACGGAGGTCCACGCCGTCGACGTGCTCGCCAGCCTCGAGCGCGACATCTTCCCGGCGATCGGCGCGGCCGCGATTCGGGAGATCACGCCGCCGATGGTCGTCCAGGCGCTTCGCGCGATCGAGCGGCGCGGTAGGCTGGAGACGGCGCGGCGCGTGCGGCAGCGGATCTCGCTCGTGTTCGAATATGCGATCGCCGAGGGCCTCGCCGATTCCGACCCGGCCGAGCGCATCGGCAGCGCGATGCTGCCGCCGGCGCCGGCCCGCCGCCAGCCGGCGATCGTCGAGATCGGCGAGGCGCGCGCGCTGCTGGCGGCCGTCGACGCGCTCGACGCCGCCCGGCCGGTCAAACTGGCGTCGCGATTCCTGGCGCTGACCGCCGTCCGCCTCGCGGCGCTGCGCGGCGCGCGATGGGAGGAGATCGGGGATCTCGACGGCGACAATCCAACCTGGCGCGTGCCGGCGGCGCGGATGAAGCTGGCGGCCGCGAAGAAACTCGACGCCGCGAACGACCATCTCGTCCCGCTATCCGCGCAGGCGGTGCAGCTGCTGCGCGCGGCGAGCCTGAATATGCATCGCCATGATGCAAATATGCATCCCGCCGGCGTTAATATGCCGACCGGCCTCATCTTCCCCGGGGACGGGCCGGACACGCCGATCGGCGAGGGCGCAATCGGCGCGCTCTAGCGCCGCGCCGTCTTCGCCCGGCGGCACGTGCCGCACGGCTGGCGGGCGACCTTCTCGACGATCATGAACGAGAAGCTGCCGGAGCAGCGCGGCGCGGTCGAT
>CAJYJW010000219.1 GCA_913775025.1 uncultured Sphingomonas sp.
GGATATCGCCGCCAATGGCGAGGATGGCGCGCATCTCGGCGCGACCGAACGCTATGACGCCGCCGTGTTAGACCTCGGCCTGCCGCGCATCGACGGGCTGACCGTGCTATCGGGCTGGCGGGCGCAGGGGGTGGCTCTGCCGGTGCTGATCCTCACCGCGCGCGATGGCTGGTCGGAAAAGGTGGCCGGCTTCAAGGCGGGGGCGGACGATTATCTGCTCAAGCCGTTCCGGGTCGCTGAACTCGTCATGCGGCTGCGCGCGCTCGTCCGTCGCGCCACCGGCCATGCCGCCGCGCGCATCACCTGCGGGCCGCTGGCGTTCGATGCGCAACTCGGCAGCTTCGAGCTGGACGGCCTGCCGTTGAAGCTGACAGCCTTCGAATGGCGTGTCCTTTCCGTGCTGATGCTGCGCAAGGAAGCGGTGGTGGAACGCGGCGAACTGATCGACCGGGTGTATGAATATGACGCGGACGTGGATTCGAACTCGCTTGAGGTGATCGTCGGCCGCCTGCGCCGCAAGATCGGCGCGCAGATGATCGAGACGGTGCGCGGGCGCGGCTACTGCCTCACGGCGCGGGGGGCGGCGTAGGAGCAGCTTCGGCTTCCGGCTCGACCGGTTTCCAGGCCAGCCGTAGCGGCCCGCCTGCGTCATCCGCCTTCGCCTGCGCGCCACGCGCCACGATCGCCTCGGCTACCGCCCTACGCTGTGCGCTCGTTCCACCGCGCACCAACAGGGCGTTCGAGCGTCTGGTCGCCGCCCAACTCGCCGTGTCCAGTGCCGCCACGTCGATTACCCCCTGCCGTATCGCGATGGAAGGAAGCGGGGCATCCGCCGGCGGGAGAAGCGCGACCGTCCAGCCCTTGGCGGCGGCCGCCGCGCGTGTTTCCAGCACGCGGTAGCCGGCCAGCGGTAGGCCCGGCAGCGGCGCGGCGGGGACGGCGAGGATATGGCCCGTCTCGTTCAACCGGATAGCCGAAGGATCGGTGCCCGCGACGAGTGCGACGGCGGAGACGGCCTGACTCGTTCGGTCTTGGTCCCGCCGGTCGCCGGTGTCGGCGGCGCGAGCGATTTGCGCAGTCTCGGCCGCGTTGGCGTCGGGTGAGACGCGCAACTGATCGACGTGGATATCGACCGGGCGGGAGAGGGCGCGCCTGAGGTCGTCCGCCAGCAACCTGTCCGCCCCCGGCGCGAGCACGGGCGTCAGGATGACGGCACGTATGCGGATCGGCTTTGCGCCATAGTCGATATCGAGCTGGCTGAGCCGCGCCTCGTTCGCGAAGCGCGCCTTCACCGTATCGCGCACCTGCCGCTGCGCCACCGCCTCGAACCCGATCTGGCGCAACGCTGCGCCGAGCGGAATCGAAAGAAGGCCGAGCGCGCCGACGAACAGCAGCAGCTGAAACCCGGTATGATGGCGCGACAGATGGCCGCCGAAGCCATAGACCCGCGCCACCAGCGCCGCCGTCAACGCGATCGTGACCGCGTTCGTCAGGAACAGCAGCGACGAGCCGGCGAACACCGTCCAGTTCTGCGTCGCGATACCGAAGCCGACGACCGCCAGCGGCGGCATCAGCGCGATCGCGATGGCGACGCCCACCACCGTGCCGCCCCGCCCGCGGATCAGCGCATAGGCCCCCGCGATGGCCGAGAGCAGCGCCACCAACAGATCGAACAGGGTAGGCCGGGTGCGGCCCGCGATCTCGCTCGTGATCGTCTGCACTGGCGAGATCGAGACGAGAATCATCGACTGGACGATCGCAATCACCGCGCCTGCCCCCAGCGCGGTGGCCGCGCGGCGCAAGGCGCGGAAATCCAGGGTCGCGATGCCAAAGCCCATGCCGATGATCGGCATCATCAGCGGCGAGAGCAACATCGCGCCGATCAGCACCGCCACCGAGGGCATCAGCAAGCCGAGCAAGGATATTGCCGCCGATATGACGATGAGAAAGGCGTATCGGCCGGACCAGCCGGAGTCCGCGGCGATCTGGCGCAGCACGCCCGCGTGATCGACCCCGCCCGTCACCCAGATGCGCCACCAGCGGCGCAGCTTGCTGCGGCTGCGGCGGGTCTGCCGCGCCATCGTCGTCATGTCGCCTTATCCATATCGCCGGCCGCCATGGCGCAAGCGGCCGCCTCAGGCAAATCCGGGGCTTATGCCGCCAGCGTCAGCGTAACGCGCAGCCCCCCCAATGGAGAGGGGCCGAGGGCGAGATCGCCGCCGTGCAGCTCGGCCAGCTCGCGCGCGATCGGCAGGCCGAAACCATGGCCGTCGCCACGCTCGTCCAGCCGGACGCCCGGCATCATCGCCTGTTCCAGCGCGGCGGCGGACAGGCCCGGCCCGTCGTCGTCGATCAGCAGCCTCACCCGCGTGCCATGTTCCTCAGCCGATATGCGGATGCGGGTGGCGGCGTGCTTCCACGCATTGTCGAGCAGGTTGCCGAGCATCTCGTCCAGATCCTGCGGATCGCATTTGACGCCGAGGGCGGGCGATACCGCCAGGTCAGCTAGGACCCCGCGCTCCATATGGATGCGACCGAGAACCGCCGCCAATGCCTCCACCGCCTGCGCCAGCGGTATCTGCGGCTGGCCCGGTGCGCCCGGAGAGGCGGCCCGCGCGCGGCCGAGATGATGGCGGATCCCACGATCGATCTGCGCGACGAGACCGGCGAGGGCGCCGTCCGGATCCCGTTCGGTTTCGTTCAACCGCAGGCTCAGGGTCGCAAGCGGGGTCTTGAGGCTATGTGCGAGGTTGGCGACATGGCCCCGCGCGCGGGCGAGCGCGGCGGCGTTTTCCTCAAGCAGGGCGTTCAGTTCGTCGACCACCTCGCGCAGTTCGCTCGGCTGATCGTCAGGCACGCGCGTCAGCCGCCCCTCGCGCACCGCGGCCAGCGACGCGCGCAATTGGCCGAGCGGCCGGAGCCCAAGCCGCAGCTGGACCAGCGTCGCCACGATCAGAAATGCGCCCAGCGCCGCCAGGGATAGCAGCAGCGGCATAGTCGCGGCGCGACGCATCCGGTCCACCACTGCGCGCGGCGCGGCCACCGTGATCGTCACCGGCCCGGCGGCGGTGGCGCGGGTGAGCGAACGGAGATAGTGGCCCGGTGACCCTTCGTCCTGCGGCCGGTCCGGCGGTGCGGGCGGGCGGGGCGGCCCTTCGCGGTCCGGCGCGCCGGGCGGCGGCGGGGGCGGGGCGGGTGGCTCGGGCGGAATGATTGTCGCGCTGGTGAAGGTGCCGGCGGGTGCCTCGATCCGCCAGCCCCAGCCGTGATCGTGCTGCGTGAACGGGCCGATCTCGGCCAGCGATGCGCGATCGACCGTTCCATTGGTACGCACGCCGCGCAGCAAGAGCGCGATCTGCCCATCCAGCCGCTCGTTCAGCGATGGGCGGACATAGCGGTCGAGGACGTGGCTGATCGACAGGCTGGCGAACAGCAGCGCCGCACCGGTGAACACCAGCGCGCCCAGCAGCAATCGGCCACGGATCGATCGGGGGAGCAACCTCATCACCACAATCGCCGTTTGTCCTCGTCCGCCGCCAGCCGGTTCACCTAGCAACGCCTAGCCCAACCGAACCTGAATCACGCCATTCAGCCTCTGTGCCTTTTTCCGCCGCTAGGGCAAAGCCGACTCGCCAGTACCGGAAGTGCGTACCCCAGATGAAACGACTAGCCTCCCTCGTCGCCGGCCTGTGCGGCTGCACCGCGATGCCGCTCCACGCGCAACAGGCGGCTCCCGCGCCGGCGGACGCGGCCCAGCGCAACGAGCAGGCCGCCGACGAGGAGTATAACACCATCGTCGTGAACGGCGGGCGGCCTGAGGGCAGCGTGATCGGCAGCTATACGCCGGAGGTGACGCTTTCGCCGGGCGACGTGCGCTCCTTCGGCGTCAGCACCCTCAGCGACCTCATCTCCGAACTCTCGCCGCAGACGACGAGCGGGCAGGGGCGCGGCGGCGAAGCCCCGGTGGTGCTGCTAGGCGGCAAGCGCATCTCTGGCTTCGCCGAGATCCGCGACATTCCGACCGAGGCGATCCAGCGCGTCGAGATCCTGCCCGAGGAGGTGGCGCTGCGCTACGGCTACCGGCCGGACCAGAAGGTGGTGAACGTGGTGCTGCGCCGCCGCTTCAACGCCTATACCGGCGAGCTTGAGGCGGCCGCGCCGACCGAGGGCGGCCAGTTCAGCCCCGGCGCGAACGCCAGCTACCTGCGCATCCGCGACGGGCGTCGGCTGAACGTGGCGCTGGACTATCAGCGCAGCTCCCCCCTGTACGAAAGCGAGCGGGACATCGTGGCGCAAAGCCCCCGGCTGCCATTCGACCTGACCGGCAACATCGCCTCCGTCAGCGGCGGCCCGATCGACCCGACGCTGACGGCGCTGCTCGGCCGCGCGGCGACCGTAGTGGGCGTGCCGGCGATTGCCGCGACGCGGGCGACGATATTGGGCGATTACGTGCCCGGCACCGTCAATCCCGGCGATATCGGCGCGTACCGCACGCTGCTGCCGGCCACGGAGACGGCGAGCGCGAACGTCGTCTATGCGCGATCGATCTTCAAGGCCGTCTCCGCCTCCCTCAACGGGACGTTCAGCTACAGTGACAGCCGCGCCGCGCAGGGGGCGGCCGCCGGGCGGTTCGGCCTGCCGGCGGGCAATCCTTTCTCGCCGTTCGCCACCGATACCGTGCTGTTCCGCTATCTCGGCGAGTTCGGCCCGCTTGCCCAGCGCAGCCGCGATCTGACCGGCCATCTCGGCCTTACCCTGAACGGCCGGGTGGGCGGCTGGCAGTGGACCTTCACCGGCAGCTACGATCACGTCGCCAGCCGCACCGCCACCGTGACCGGCTACGACCTGACGGCCTATCAGACGCGACTGGATGGATCGGACGACACGGTAAATCCCTTCGCGCGGCTTATGCTTGGCGACACCGGCGGGCGGCTGGTGGATCGGGCGCGATCGATTTCCGACCTCGCCGACGCGCGGCTGGTGACGAACGGGCCGCTGTTCGATTTGCCGGCGGGGGCGGTCACGGCATCGCTCACGCTGGGCGGCACGCTGAACGATTTCCGCTCCCGCGCGATCCGCTCCGGCATCGAGAGCGCGGCGGACCTCTCTCGCGATATCGGCACCGCGCAGGCGAGCATCGACATGCCGATCGCCAGCCGTCGAAACGATGTGCTTGCCGCGCTGGGCGACCTGTCCGTCAACGTCAACGCAGGCTACAATCGCCTGTCCGACTTCGGCGGCTTGCGCACGTTTGGCGCCGGGGTGAACTGGACCCCGATCCGCCCGGTCACGCTGATCGCCTCGCTCACCACCGACGAGGGCGCGCCGACCGTGCAGCAGCTCGGCAACCCGCAGGTGACGACGGTGGGCGTGCGCACATTCGATTATGTGCGCGGCGAGACGGTGGATATCACCCGGCTGGCCGGCGGCAACCCGTTCCTCACCGCCGACGAACGCCGCGTCCTGAAGCTCGGCGCGACGGTGCGGCCGCTGGCGGACAAGGACCTGTCGTTCACCGCCAACTATACCGCCAGCCGGATCCGCGATCCGATCGCCACCTTTCCCGCCGCGACGGCCGCGATCGAGGCCGCCTTTCCCGATCGCTTCGTTCGCGACGCCACCGGGCGACTGACGCGCATCGATGCGCGGCCGATCAACTTCGACCGGCAGGAGTCGTCCGAAATCCGCTACGGCATCAATTTCTCGAAACAGCTGTCCACGCCGCCCCGCGCCACGGCCCCGCCCGGCGGGGACACACCCAACCTGCGCGACCTCGATCGCCCGGCCGCCGGCGAGCGGCCACCGCCCGATCCCAACGCGCCGCCGCCCCCGCCTCCCGGCGGGCCGAGAGCGGATGGCCCGCGCCCGGATGGCCCGCCCGGTGGACGCCGCGGCCCCGGCGGGTTCGGTGGTTTCGGCGGCCCGCGCGGGCCGGGCGGGCGCGGCACGCGGTTGCAGGCGGCGATCTATCACACCATCCACCTGAAGGAGCGGATCAGCATCTTTTCCGGCGGCCCCGCGCTCGATCTGCTCAACGGCGATGCGATCGGCGCGGCGGGGGGCCAGCCGCGCCACGAGGTGCAGGCGCAGCTTGGCCTGACGCGCAATGGCCTCGGCGCGCGACTGAGCGGCAACTGGCAGAGCGCCACCACGGTGAACGGCGATACCTCGGCGCAGACGTTGCTCTTCTCATCGCTCACCACGCTCAATCTGCGGCTGTTCGCCAACCTGGGGCAGCAGCAGGCGCTGGCGAGGCGCGTCCCCTTCCTGCGGGGGTCGCGGATCAGCTTGTCTGTCACTAATCTGTTCAACCAGCGGCAGGATGTGCGCGGGGCGGACGGGAGCGTGCCGGTGCGCTTCCAGCCCGATTATCTCGATCCCCTCGGCCGGTCCGTACGGGTGAGCTTCCGCAAGCTGTTCTTCTGATCGCCCTTCAGTCTTTGGCGAACGCCAGTTCCAGCCGCACGCCGTGCGGATCGACGATGAACAGCAAAGTCGTCCCCATGGCCGCGTTGTCGAAGCTGTCGTGACGGATGCCCGCCGCGTCTAGCCGAGCGATCGTGCCGGCGAGATCGTCGCAGCGCAGCGCGACATGATCGAACGGGCCGGTCGTCGGCCCGTCGGGCTCCAGCAGGCGTAGGTGGAGGATCGGCTGACCGTTCGCGTCGAACAGCCAGTTAGCACCGGTTGGCGGGATCAGGCCGTCGGGCGGCGTGGCGGTGAGCCCCAGAACCTGTTCGTAGAAAGAGATGGAGGCGGCCAGGTCCATCGTGCGGATATTGACGTGATCCAGCCCCGTCACGCGCGTCATCATGCTCTCCCGCCGTCCGATCCGCTTCCAAAGTCACGATGCACCGTGGATCCGGTGATGTCAGGCGATTTCTCCGGATGGCCTCAGGCGAGCAGGCGGGTGACATGACCCATCTTGCGCCCCGGCCGCGCCTCATGCTTGCCGTAGAGGTGAAGGCGGGCGGCAGGATCGGCGAGGATGGCGGCCCAGTCATCCGCTTCGTCGCCGATCAGGTTGCGCATCTCCACGCGGGGCGCGGCACGTGCGGTGGCGCCGAGCGGCAGGCCGCAGATCGCGCGGACGTGGTTCTCGAACTGGCTGGTGATAGCCCCCTCGATCGTCCAGTGGCCCGAATTGTGGACACGCGGGGCCATCTCGTTGAACACGGGGCCATCGGGCGTGGCGAAATATTCGCA
>CAJYJW010000220.1 GCA_913775025.1 uncultured Sphingomonas sp.
AGCCATCTCGACATGGCGCTTTCCGCCGGCAGCTTCGGCACGACCTTCGCGGGCGCTGGAGTGAACCTGCCGGTCTCGGACACGATCGCGGTGCGGGCAGATGCCAGCTACCAGCGATCCGACAGCCTGTACGACGTCGACAATAACGACACCTTCTCCGCTGGCCTGACGGCGAGCGCGCTGTGGAAGCCGAGCGAAGAGCTGTCGCTGCTCGTCGCGGTCGATCATTTCGAGGATCGCTACGAGGCGACCTATCAGGGCCTGCCGCTGATCCCCGCCGCCTTCGCGCTACGGCCGAGCGACGCGGTGCGGTCCGCCGGCGGCCTCGTCGCCGATCGCGCGCTCAGGCGGCGCAACTACAACCCGCGCGGGGCCTATTCCGGCGCGAACGAGACGACGCTGCGCTCCCGGCTCGACTGGAAGGCGGGCGGCGGCTGGAGCATCGCGCTTGACCTGACCGGCTACACCGCCGATCGCGCCTTCCTGCTGGCGGACAGCCAGACGTTCGTAAGCCCCACCGCCGCCTTTCCGAACGGCAGCTTCCGCCAGAGCTATCAGGATTTCCGCCACGACCACCAGTTCTGGAACGCGCGTGCCCTGATCGCCAACGACGGCCGCATCGCTGGCTTGCGCAATCGCTTCAGCCTCGGGGTGGAATATAACGATACCGACTTCACCAGCCTGCGCCAGCAGGCGCCGGTGAACGCACTGCCGGCGGTGGACGTGCGCGATCCCGCCAGCATCCCGCTGCCGACATCACGGACGATCTTCACCACCACCAACGTCACCTTCGAATCCAAGCTGCGGCAGACCTCGGTGTTCGCGGAGGATGCGCTCAACCTCACGCCGCGCTGGCTGCTGGTGGGCGGCGCGCGCTACGATCACATCGCGCTGGACCGCGCGACAATCCAGAACGTGACCGGCGCGGTCGATCGCAACGCGCCGACCTTCGATCCGGTCTCGTGGCGCGCAGGCACGACATGGGCGGCGACGGGCGGGCTCACGCTCTACGCGCAATATACCACGGCGGTGTCGCCGGTGTCGTCAATCCTGCTCGCTTCGATCGCGAACAGCCGCTTCCGCCTGACGAAAGGCCGCGCCGTGGAGGCGGGCATCAAGGCGAGCGGCTGGGGCGGCCGCCTGGCGCTCACCGCCGCCGCCTACCGCATCGTGCAGCGGGACATATTAACGCGCGATCCCACCAACCCGGCGCTGTCCGTGCAGGGCGGCCGTCAGTCCTCGCGGGGGGTGGAGCTGTCGGCGGTGCTCACGCCGGTGCCGTCGCTGCGATTGTCCGGCGGCGTGTCCTATACCGATGCGCGCTACGACGAGCTGGCGGAACTTGTGGGCGGCGTTCGGATCGATCGCAGCGGCACCCGGCCGATCAACATCCCGGCGACCACCCTCAACGCCTCGGCGCTATGGACGGTCGCCGATCGGGTGACGCTCGGCGGCTTCGTGCGCCAGGCGGGCGGTTTCTACACCGATACCGCCAACAGCATCCATGTGGCCGGGCACGTCACGGTGGATGCCAGCCTGTCGCTCCCGGTGGCGGAACGGGTGACGTTCACGCTGCGCGGGCGCAACCTGACCAACGCCTTCTACGGCGAATATTCGGGATACCCCGCCACAAACGTCTATATCGGCGCGCCGCGATCGTTCGAGGCGGCGCTGGCGGCGCGCTTCTGATGCGGCGGGGGCCGGGCGTGCGCGTCCTGATGCGACGGCTGCATCTATGGCTCGGGTTGGGGCTGGGCCTGCTGTTCGCCCTGCTGGGGCTGACCGGATCGGCGCTGGTGTTCTACACCGGGCTGGACGAGGCGTTGCACCCCGCCATCCGCACAGCAGGCTCTGCGCCCGGCCTGACCTCAACGGTGTGGGACAGGGCGCTGGCAACCGGCCGCGCCCGCTTCCCCAAGGCCGGAGGCAAATGGACCTTTGAGGTGACAGGCGAAGGCGGCCCCATCCCTGCCCGCTATTATCCGGCACCGGCCCGCCACGGCATGCGGGAGATGGTCTGGTTTTCCCCCGACGGTGCCCGCATCCTGCGCGTGAAGCCGTGGGGCGGCTATCTGATGAGCTGGCTGTATCAGCTTCACATGCAGCTGCTGGTGGGCGATGTCGGCCACCAGATCGTCGGCTGGTCCGGCGTCGCGATGCTAGTGCTACTGGCGACCGGTCTGATCGCCTGGTGGCCGCGCGGCCGCTGGCGGAAAGCGCTGGCGTTCAAGCGGAACGCCGTCGCGATCCGCCGCCTGCACGATCTGCACAAGCTGTTCGGCCTGTGGAGCATCGCCCTGCTGATGATCCTGGTGGCGACGGGCGTGCTGCTCGCCTTGCCGAACGTTGCGCAAGGCCTGCTCGCCCCCACGCCGGTCCCCGCGCCACGCTCGGCGGCGGGGCCACGGGACATCACGATCGCGCGGGCTTTGTCGGTGGCGCAGGCGGCCTTGCCCGATGGCCGCGTCACCTTCTTCGATGTGCCGGCCACGGGGGACGCGCCGCTCAGGATGCGGCTTCAGGTGCCCGGCGATCCGCATGGGCGCTTCCCCGGCAGCTATGTCTTCGTCGATCGCCATTCGGGCCGTGTACTGGCGGTGCACGATATACGGCGCGGCAATCGCGGCACCGCCATCACCGCATGGGTCCGCACCCTGCACGACGGATCGGTCGGCGGGCTGGCGACGCGCGTGCTGGCCGTTTTGCTGGGATTCGTGCCCGCGATCCTGTTCGCGACCGGAGTTCTGCGCTGGATGCGCCGGCGTAGGGTGGCGTGATCGACCAGGCCGACGTTTCGCCCGCTTCCGTACCGCAACGGCGGCCCTGCACCATCGGTTGAGGCCACAGGTCGACAGGGCAGCGTGCTTCTTCGTCGCGCCTGCCCGCTGAACCACCATCCGGCTCGCTCGTTCGACACGGCGACCAACGACAGCAAGGACATGTCATGACGCTCGAAGGCAAGAAGATCGCAATCCTGATCGCCCCGCGCGGCACCGAGGAGCCGGAGTTCAGCAAGCCCAAGGCGGCAGTCGAGGAGGCTGGCGGCAGCGTGACGGTGATCGGGCTGGAGGCCGGCACCGCCGAGACGGTGAACAACGATCTCGATCCCGGCGAAAAATTCACCGTCGACAAGGCGATTGGCGATGTTTCGGCGTCCGACTATGATGCGCTGATCATCCCCGGCGGCAGCGTCGGGGCGGACAAGCTGCGAGGATCGAAGCAGGTCGTCGCCTTCGTCCATGATTTCTTCGCGCAGGAAAAGCCGGTCGCCGCCATCTGCCACGCGCCCTGGACGTTGATCGAGGCGGACGTGGTGAAAGGCCGGACGCTCACTTCGTTCAAGACGGTGCAGACCGATATCCGCAACGCGGGCGGCACCTGGGTGGATCAGGAGGTCGTCGTCGACAAGGGCCTTGTCACCAGCCGCGATCCGGACGACCTGCCTGCCTTCTGCGCGAAGATCGTCGAGGAGTTCGGAGAGGGCAAGCACGCCGAGCAGGCCAAAAGCGCCTGAGACGGTCGGGGCCGAGCGCGTTGCCGCGCCGGCCCCTCACCTTCCTTCAGACGCGATGGAGCCGTTCGCTATCCGCCGCGTCGAGTGCGGCCGACAGCGCCGCCCGCGAGCCGAACTGGAAGCCGATCTGCGAGGCATAGCATTCGCACATTTCCGCTTTGTCGGCCCGATCTTCTTCGCTCAGCACATGGCGGCGAACCGGTTGCGCCACCGGGCGTCGATCCACCCGCGCGACGTAGGGCCAATCCTCCCACAGCAGCACGTCCGGTTTGGCCGCAAGCAGGGCGTCGCGCACCAGCCAATGATCGACATGATCGCCGATCGCCAGCGGCCCCAGCACAACATCGGCCGCGCTATCCTCCAACGCGTCGCGGAGGGCGGCGGCGAGCGCGGGCAGGATGCCATCCCCGGCATGGCGGCCGGCGAACAGAGCCGGTGCGCTGTCATACCCACGATGCGGCGCTTCCGGCAGCGGCAGGTGGATCGCCCGCGCGCCGATCACCGCGCAGGCGGCATCATCCTCCGCCCGGCGCAGCGCCATATAATCCACCTCCGGCCCGAGCCCCTTGTCCAGCTGGCAGGCGAGCGCGAAACCTGCCGGGTCGGGCATGGTGGCCGTGAAGCAGGTCACGATCGTCACCCGCCCGCCGCCGCGCGCATGGGCCGCCAGCATCCCGCCGATCGAGAAAGCCGCGTCGTCCAGATGGGGGGATACGGCGAGGATGTGGCTCACAGCAGATGCGGCTCGGCCCGGAAGCGGCATGGCGCGATCGGGATATGCGGATCGATCCCGGTTGCGGGCGCAGTGTCGCGGATCGCCTCGTAGATGCCCATGATCTGTGCGCCCACCGCATGCCAGCTATAGACGCGACGGCATTCCTCCAGCGCCGCCGCCGCCAGCCGATCGCGTAATGCCGCATCGGTGACGAGGCGGGTGAGCGCGGCGGCCTGCGCGGGAATGTCGCCCGCCTCCACCAGCAGACCGTTCTCGCCGTCGCGAATGCAATCCACCACGCCGACCGAGCGGCAGGAGAGGACCGCATGGCGGCAGGCCATCGCCTCCAGGATCGTGTTCGAAAAGCCTTCGGCATAGGTGGGGGAGACGAACACGTCGTGCTCGCGATACAATTCCGGCACGCGATCATAATCGGCATAGCCGGTGAAGGTCACGCGATCGCCCAGCCCCAGTTCGGCGCAAAGGGCCTGGGCGGGGCGGAAATCCGGGCCGATGCCGGAAACGGTGCAGCGCCAGTCCCCTTCGACGGCGGGCAAGGCGTGCAGCATGTCCAGCACGCCTTTTCGCCGATCGACGCGGCCGTGGTAGAACAGCCGCACCGGCCCGCCGGCATGACCCGCGCCGGGGACGAACCGTTCCGTATCCACGGCACCCGGCACGATCGTGAACCGGTCCATCGGCGTGCCGAGGCGATCATGTACCTCGCCCGCGAAGCTCGTGCCGCCGATCAGCAGCGCGCCGGCATTGTCCAGCACACGCTCCATCGCGATGCGGTGCGTGTCGCAGCAGGAGCCGACCCAATGCCCGTCGCCGCCCTGAATCGAGACGACGCACGGCACCCCCAGCCGCTGCGCCGCCAGCAGGGTCGCCCAGCCGGTGGGGTAGCCATATTGAGCGTGCAGCACATCGAAGGGCGCGCGGGCATGTTCAGCCTCGATGGTAGCGATCATCGCCGCCACGTCCGCCTCGAAATCGCCGCCGGCCTGCTCGCCCAGCGCCTCCAGTCCGATCACGCGTACGCCCGGCACCGGCGGGGGCGGGCCGCCGCCATAAACCTTGGCGCGTTCGGGATCGCCGTAATATTGGCTCACCATCGTCACGTCATGCCCGCCCGCGACGAGCTGGCGCAGCAGGTTGATCGCATAGATCGACATGCCGGAGATCGCGGGAAAGAAGCGGCGCGAAACGAAGCAGATCCTCATGCGGCGATCCCCCGCAGATAGGCGATGGCTTCCGGTATGGCGGCATGGGCGCGCGGGCTTTCCCGCGACAGTTCGACGCAGACGAGGCGGGAGAAGCCGATGGCGTTCAGCGCGGCCAGCACGGCGGGCACGTCCATGTCGCCCTGCCCGAATGGCAGATGGGTGTGATCGCCACGGCGCATGTCCTCCACCGCGACGGTGCCGATCCGCGCGGCATAGGCGCGGATCGCCTCGGCGGGGTCGATATCCTGGGTGACGAGGCAGTGGCCCGTATCCAGCGCCAGCCGCAGCCTGGGATGGCGGCGGGCGAGCGCGGCATAATCGGCAACCGTCTCGATCAGCATCCCCGGCTCCGGTTCGAAGCTGGCGTCCACGCCGCATGCTTCGGCATGGTCGAGGACGCGGGCCAGCCCCTCGTTCAGCCAGCGCAGCGCAGTGGCACGATCGACCCCCGGCCTGGGCACGCCCGCCCAGAAGGAGATCGTTTCGCTCCCCAGCCGCCGCGCGACATCGAGCGCGCGACACAGGAAGGCGACACGGCGGGCGCGGGCCTCGCCATCGGGGTTGATGAGGGTCGGCTCATGCTTTTCACGCGGATCGAGCAGATAGCGCGCGCCCGTCTCGATCACGCTGGCGAGGCCCAGCCGGTCGAGCAGCGTAGCGACGCGATCCGCCTCGCGCTCCCAATCGTCGGCGAACGGATCGAGGTGATGATGGTCGAGCGTCAGCGCCACGCCATCATAGCCCGCGTCCGCGATCAGATGCAGCGCATCGTCCAGCCGGTGGTTGGCCGCGCCGTTGGTGTTGTAGGCGTAGCGCAATGTCACGCGGGCATCCCGCCGACGTGATGCGCCTCCGGCTCGCGGTAGAGCGGATAAAGCGGGCCGACCAGCCGATCCGCCGCCGCCGTGTCGAACAGCGGCTCGTTCAGCCGGGCGCTGTCTTCGGGCGTCAGCCGGATGCGGCGCAGCGAAGCGCCCTCCCCGTCGCCGAAGCGGATCAGGGGGGAGTTCATCGCCAGCAGCTTCTCGGTATTGCGCGCGCCGATGCGATAGTAGCTCATCGTCTCCACCTCCATCCCCGGCACGATCACCTTGACGACGCTGACCGCGCGGTCGGCGGGCGACATGTCGACGTACAGGATGTCGAACCCCGCCGCCTCCACCGCCTCGCGCGCCACCGCCGCGCGGGCGTGGCCATCGGGCGCGGGGCGGCTGGGCAGCGCGTCGAAGCGGCGGGTGCCGCGTTCGGACAGCACGTTATCGGCCAGCCAGCCGCGCAGGGTCGCGGCATCGCGGCGCGTCCAGTCACGCATGGCGTCAAAGGCGCGGCCGTCGCTCGATTTCGCCGCCCCGCCCGCCTGGGCGAGGAAGCGCGCGACATAGCCTTCGGGCGCGACCTGCGCGACGAGATCGGCCGGGCCGTGGGCGAAGGCCTTGCGCGCGCGGCTGGCGGCGAATTCGGTGAGGCACTTGTCGAGCGCGGCGGCGCGATCCGAATGGCACGCCTCGCCGCAGGCCGTCACCATGATCGGCGTGGCGGGCGCGGCGGCTTCATCCACGCCGACGCAATAGAGGTTGGGCAGGCCATATTGATCGGTCGCAAACTTGGGGATCGCGCGGATGCCGGCGGCGTCGAACCGATCGAGGATCGCGCGCGTGGAGGCCGGCAGATCGTTGCCGAGATCGAGAGTGACGCCGCGATCGAGCGCGCGGAACAGCAGGCCGTTGCCGTCGCGTTGCAAAATCTCGCACAGGCCATGGCCGATCGCCCAGTCGAGATCCGGCCCCGCCCCCATGCCGTTCGAGATGATCGTCGTGAACGGCTTGTAGCCGGGCGTCAGCTCCTTGGCGGAATAGGCCGCAAGATCGATCGGCACGAGCACGGTGGAGCCGTCCGCCCAGCGCCGCGCCTCCACCCATTCCAGTACCGTATCGCGCCCGACCGGCGATCCGGCGGGCAGGCAGAGCGTGAGCGGATCGGCGACCGAGCGGGCGCCCAACGTGCGGGCAAGCTCGGCATAGCTGCCGCGCGTCTTGGCGCGCGCGCCCAGCGTCAGCGTCGGCCACACCATCTCGGCGATCTCGCCCAGGCCGCCCAGCACCGCCGCCTCGTCCGTCGCGCCATAGCCGACGCCGTAGGGCATGATGCCGGCAAGCGCCTCGTCCTCCGGGAACAGCGCCACAACCCACACCGGCAGGCCGAGACGGTCGAGCGGGTGTATCGGGAACGCCACCACGTCGCCCTTGGGGAAGGCATCGAGGTAGGCGTGGGCAGCCGCCCCCAGCCCTTGCGGCAGGCCGGACCTCACAGCGCGATCCTCTTCACGCCGGGCGCGCGGGTGAGGCCCTCGTCCAGCGTGGCGAGCGCCACCGCACGGTTCACCTCGGGCGCATATTCGAAGGGGGTCAGCACCGCATCGAAATCGAGCGGGGCGATGACGTCGCGGTAACCGCGCAGTTCGGCGTGGGTCAGCGGAATATCCTTGTGAAAGGCCTTGTGGCTGGAAATGGCGTGACTGCGGCCGTCGGCATCCTGATCGACCTTGAACATGTCGCCGCAAAACAATCGCCGCCCGGGCGCGTCGTGCAGCACCGCCTGCCCCTCATAATGGCCGCCGACGTGGTGCAGCGTATAGCCGGGCGCGAGGTCGAGCGTGTCGTCGTAGGGCGCGGTGACGCGGAACGCCTTGGTCATGCTCAGGTCGTCGCGCTGGATCGCCACCACGGCGGGCTCGAATTCGCGCTGGAGCTGGAACAGCGCGCCATATCCATGCGCGTGGCTGGCCGCGAGAAACGATATGCCACCAAGCGCCGCGATCTTATCCAGCATCGCAACGGAGTAATAAGGTGCTGCCTCGAACGCGATATTGCCGCCGTCGCGCACGATCAGCCAGCCGGTGCCGGCAAGGCCCAGCGCGGGGCGCGTGGTGAATGCCCAGAGGCCGGGCGCTACTTCCCGTGCATCGCCCTCATGCGTCGCGGCGACCTCCGCCTCGGGCAGGAAGCGCCAGCCGTCTTCGGGCAAATCGTTGCGGACATCGGTGCAGACCGGGCAGTCCGGCGGCGCGAAATGGCGCTGCCAGAAACCGCAATTGGCGCAGGCGAACCATGTCAAAGGCATGAGCGGGCATCCCGATAGGCGCGGTCGAACAGCCGCATCAGCGCCAGATCGCGCGCCATGGAGAAATCATGCGCCTCCCCCCGCGCCGCCGCCATGAACGCCGCCGCTTGGGCGGTGAAAGGCGAGGTTTCGCCGTCGAAGGCGATCGGCGCGTCGTGGCCGGTCGTCGCGCAGCGGCGGGCAAGCGTGCCGCCCGCCGTCTGCCCCATCGTATCGGTGGCGATCAGCAGACCGCGCTCGCCCAGCACCTCAAGCCGGCGGCGAGGCAGCACCTCGGCGCAATTGTAGGCGACATGGCTCTGGAACAGCACGCCGGATGCGGAGCGTCCTGTCAGCATCCCGCCATCGTCCACCGGATAGGCGTGGATGCGGCGCTGAAGCGTGATCGACAGGTCGGCCAGCGGTTCGCCCAGCAACCGCTCGGACAGATCGAGGCCGTGGAGGGCGAGGTCGATCACGGCGCCGCCGCCCGCGCGCGCCGGGTCGGCGCGCCAATTGTCGTGCGCCGCCCCGTTCGGCGACCAGGCGGGATCGACCCAGCAGGCATAGACGATCCGCACCGCCACCGGGCGGCCGATCTCGCCGCCGGCGATCGCCTCGGCCATCGCCCGGTGGGCGGGGTGGTGGCGCTGATCGAAGGCGGTGCCGTAGAGCGCCCCGCCCGATACCGCCTCCGCCATCGCTTCGGCCTGATCGAGCGTGGCGGCAATCGGTTTCTCGCACAGCACCGGCACGCCAGCCGCCGCCGCCGCGCGGACCGGTGCCAGATGCGCATCGTTCGGCGTGGCGACGTACAGCAGATCGCAGGCGCCGGCGTTCAGCATCGCCTCCACGCTGTCGAACGCCGCGATCCCTGCCGCATCGGCCTGCATGCGCGACGTGGGGGACGGATCGGCGATGGCCGCCACGGTGCCGCCCGAGGCGCGGATGGCGGGGGCCATATAATCACGCGCGACCCAGCCGTAGCCGGCGATGCCCCAGCGCATCACCATCGTTCCGGCAGGTCGACAGTGCGGCGCAGGCGCGCGTCGGATACGGCGCCCGTCGCCTCGCGCGGCAAGGCCCAGAGGCAGCCGTCGCCATATTCGTCGCGATAGCGGGGCGAAGGCCAGATCGCGCCGTCCTCCCCCAGCAGCGGGTTGGGCCGCAGCGTTGCACTCTTAAGCGGCATGGCCAGGCCCCGCGATACGATATGCGGTGGTGCCCCGCGCCCCTCCACAAGCGACCATGCCTCGATCCGGGGATCGTCGTGAAAGGAAGTAACGGTCGGGGCGACCTCGTCAATCAGCGCGTCGAACAGCGCGCGTTCGTCGTGCACCTGCGCATCCGGAAACAGCGCGGCCCATTCGCCAGCGGTGCGTGCAGGGCCCTTCGCGCCGCCCTCCACGCCTGCGTTGTGCAGGTGGCTGATCGCCAGCACGCCGCCTGGCGCGGTCGCGGCGCGCAGGCGGGCGGCGACCTGCGCTTGACCGGGCAGGAAATAGAAGGCGTCGTGGCACATCACCAGATCGAAGCGATCGCCCGCGATCGGCCATCCGGCGGCGGCATCGAAAACCACATAGTCGGCGTCCGGCGCGACCCAGTTCTTCGCCAGCCAGCATTTGGCGAACACCACGTCCGCCCCCGTGCAAGAGACGCCGCGCCGGCCAAGCTCGCGCAGATAATGGCCGATGCCGCACGCCAGCTCGAACGCGCTGGCGGGCTCACTCCAATGCGCCTCCAGCAAAGCGAGCCCGGCGAGATAGGTCGGGTCGCTCCAGCGGTAGGCGAAATAATCGGCGACCGGCCCCAGCCGCAGCAACGCCATCGCCTCGCGCAGCGAAAGCGTGTCCCGCTCCCGCACCAGCCGCTTGAGTTCGGTCAGGTCGGTCGCGGGGCCGGTCCACCACGCATCCTGGTCGGTGAGCAGCGCGACGAGCGCGTCATCCGGGCAGCCGGCGTCGAGATGATCGAGCGCGACCGCAACGAGCCCTTCGCTCTCCGTCCGCAGATAGGGGATGCCGTCGATCACCGGCCACCGCTCCCCCGGGGCGGCGAGCGAATGCGGCGTGTCCGCCACCAGTAGCCGGCCGGTCAGCGGAGACCGCAACGTCATGCCAGCCCGGCGTCGGCGAGAATGCGGTCGTGGAACGCCTTGACCGGACCGTCGTGGACCAGCCCGTAATCGTCGAGCACGATCCCCATCGTCAGGCGGGCGGCGCGGGTGTGCTGCTCGATCTCCAGCACGCGATCGATCACGTCGCCGGTGTGGAAGGCACGCGCCTCCGCCGTCTCGTCCCCACCGATCGGGGCCAGCGCGGCATCGAGGCGCGCGGTGAGCGCGGGGTTCATTGCGGTCACCTCGGCCATGCTGAGGCGACGCGCCTCTTCGATCACGGGGGCCAGCCAATCGCCCAGCAGCATCTCGCCCGAATAGCCGCTGTCCGGCATGTCCGCGCTGTGCAGGTGATGCGCCATGCCGGCGAGGAACACCTCCACCGGGTCCGCGCCGTGCCAGCCGCAGGCAAGCACACCATATACCGCAACGATCAGGCAATGCTCGGCGTGGTTTTCGGCCGGTTGCAGCATGATGCGCGGCTGGCCGGGGCAGGTCACCCCCGCGCGCGGCTGCCGCGCCAGCTTGTCGACGAAGGCAGGCACCGCCCCCGCCGCCGGCCGGCCGAGCGGCAAGGCCGCGCGCAGCCGGGCGGCAAGCGCGGGATCGAGCGTGTCGGCCACCTCATCGAACGCGCGCTCCAGCACCGCGACCGCGCCTTTGCCCGCGCCCAGCGCCGTCAGCGTCGCCAGATCGAGATCGCCCAGCCGCGCCGAGACGATCGCCGAGGCGACCACCTGCGCCATCACCGTCTCCGGCGCATCCCCGCGCGCCAGCGCCGCCCAGCCGAGCACGAACAGCCGCTCCGCAATCGACCCCGCCCCTTGCGCCGAATATACCCGCTTCAGATCCCCCAGCTCGCGCAGGAACGGGAGCGCCGCCGGCGAAAGGCCGGCGGCCGCGGTGGCGATTTCGGACGGGGCCGCCGGGGTCACGCGCGCTTGCCGCCCAGCCACGTATCCAGGATTAGCTGCTGCTCGGGGAAGCTGTGCACAGGCTCGCCGCCCTTCGTTTGCGGCAGCTTGAAGAACAGGCCCATCTGCTCCTGCACACCGCCCTCGCCGCGCTGCTTGGCCAGATCGAGGCACCGCGCGATCTCGATCGCGAGCGGCGCGGCCAGGATCGAGTCCTTGCACAGGAAGTTCAGCTTGAGCTGCATCTTCTGGCCCATAAAGCCGGTGAGATCGATATTGTCCCACGCTTCCTTGTCGTCGCCACGCGGGCGGTAATAATGGATCATCACGATATGATCCTCCACCGGATAGCCGAGGATCGAGTTCAGCACGCTGCCCTTGGTGCCGAGCTTCGACTGCAGCGACTTCGGATCGTCGAGCGCGAGCCCGTCCGAATTGCCGAGGATGTTGGTGGAGAACCAGCCGTCCACATGCAGCGCGCGATCGCGCAGCGCGGGCGCGATCACGGTCTTCATGAACGTCTGCCCGGTCTTGCCGTCCTTGCCGGCCACGGGCACGTTCCGCTCCGCCGCGAAATCCGCCAGCGGCGCGATGTCCGCCGCCACGGAAGGCGTGAAGTTGGCGTAGGGCGTGTCCGCGTCGATCGCCGCATAGGCATAGAGCATCGCCGGGCTGATCGCGGCATCGTCCTCGTCCAGCCCGCGCTCGAACGCCTCGCGCGATCGCAGCGCCGCGTCGCCGGCGTTCGGCACCCGCTCGGTGGAGGCGAGGTTGACGACGACGACGCGATCGAGCGACTTTTCCTCGCGGAAGCGGCGCAGATCGTCCTGAATCTGCTTCACCACGCCGCGATGGCCGCCCTCCAGCTTGTTGCTGCCGTCGATGTTGGCGCAATAGCCGGTGCTGCCGGCCGCCTTCCACGGCCGCATGTCGTTCAGCGCCGCGGCGCCGTCGGCCAATTCCGCCTTGCCGATCACGCCATGGCGCAGCGCGCAATCGCCCAGCGTATCGCCGGTCAGATCCCAGCCGCCGAACACGATGTCGCGATAGGGCACCATGCCCGCCACGTCACGATCGGCCAGCGGCAGCCCATCGAGGCTGTTGGAGCCCGCCTTGATCATCTCGATCCCGGCGATGGCGGTGGTGGCGACCGCCCCGCCCACGCCCACGATCGCCACGCCCAGCCGTTCCGCCATACATCATCCTCTCGTCAAACCCGATGCGGGTCGTGAACAGAGGGTTAAGCGGGCAATGTGCGGCGGAGTAGGATCTACGCCGGCCACGCGAAAATAAAGTTCTTCATCCGTTACATATGTGCGCGCTCTGGCGCGGGCGAATGATCCACATCATCCGGCGTGCCGGTCGGCGGCAGCCAGTCGGTGGCGATCTCGCCATGACGATCGGTGAAGTCGACCATCGCCGCCAGCCGATCGACATCGTTGATGCGGATGATCCTGCCGGTACGCTCGACCAGTCCGGTCTCCGTCAACGCCTTCAACGATCGACTGACGTGCGTTTTCGTCAATCCCACCGCATCGCCCAGATCCTGCTGCGTCAGCGGTAGCTCGAAGCTGGAGCCGTTCAGCCCGTCCACCACTCGCAGCCGGGCCCGGATATCGAGCAGCAACGTGGCGATACGGGTGAAACCGTCCGTCCGCCCGACCGAGGTCAGCCGTTCCGCCATGGAAACCTGTTCCGAAGCGCCCACCGCATAGAGCAGTGCCCCCAGCCGGGGGTGGCTACGGAACAACCGCCCGAAGGCGGGCTTCGGTATCTCCAGCAAGGTGGCGTTGCTGACGGCGCGCAACGTCGCCGCGCTATACCCCCAAGCGATCGAGAAGGTCGTCGTGATGTCACCGACGAAGTAAAAGCGCAGGATCTGTCGCCCACCGTCCTTCAGCCGCACCGATCCATGTAACCAGCCGCTGGCGACGACATAGAGCTTGTCGATCTCCGCCCCTTCCTCGACCACGATATCGCCGGCGCGAAAGGCGCGCTCACGCCGTTCCAGCCGGCGCAGCGCATCCCGTTCCGCATAGGTGAGGGCGAGGTGGCGCGAGAGGCGGGTTTCCAGCGGGCTGTCATGCATGAGGCGTTAGTGAGAACGCCGGTCGGGAATGGCGGGTCCATCGCCATCGTTCCCGGTCGATCGATCAACCGTCCACGTGAGCCAAGGCGGCGCTGGCCTGCCGCTGCTCCGTGAGGATCTGCCAGCCGGTGATGAACAGTGCGCCGGCCAGCGGCCCGACGACGATGCCGCTGAGCCCGACGAGATTGATCCCCCCAAGCGTCGTCACCAGCACCAGCCAATCCGGAATGCCGGTATCGCGGCCGACGAGGATCGGCCGGAGGATATTGTCGGCGAGGCCGATCACGAGGACGCCCGAGGCGACGACCACCACCGCCTGCCAGATCGCCCCCGTCGCCAGCAGATAGACGGTGACGGGCACCCAGATGATCGCCGGGCCGACCGCCGGCAACAGCGCCGCGATCGCCATCAGCAGCCCCCACAGCAGCGCGGCGGGCAGGCCGACGATCCAGAACGTCACCGCCCCTAGCGCCCCCTGCACCAGCGCGACGACTCCCGATCCCTTGATCGTCGCGCGGACCACCGACACGAACTTGTCCGTCAGCCGCTTCGCCACGCCGCTTTCCAGCGGCAGCGCGCGGACCACCGCCGGGCCGATGCGCTCGCCATCGCGCAGCAGGAAATAGGTGACGTACAGCCCGACGCCGAAGGCCAGCAGAAACGCCGCCGCATTGGCCCCGATCGAGAAGGCCTGCCGCGCGATCATGCTGACGCTGTTGCTGACCGACTGCGACAGCCGCGCCTGCGCGCGCTCGAAACTGTCGAACCCGGCGGAATCGAGCGCATGCTGGAGCCGGAACGGCAGCGCATCATGGACCTGCCGGAAATAGAGCGCGAAGTTGATCTGCCCGCTGCGGATCTGCGTATAGACGCCCGCCGCCTGCTCCACGACCATGCTGGCGATGATGATCGCCGGGATCACCACCGCGACCGTGATGATCAGCAGGGTGAGCGCCGCCGCCATGGTGCGGCGCCCGGGCCAGCGCCGCAGCAGCCGCTGGAACAAGGGCTGGAACAGCAGCGCTGCCAGCATCGCCCACAACAGCGCCCCGATGAAGCTCGACACGACAAGCGTGAGGCCGATCGTGATGAGGCCGAGAAAGAGGATGAGGCCGCCGTTTTCGACACGGTGGCGGGCGATGGTCATTGCAGGAGGCCTTCGTCGCGAGGATCATCATCTGGAGAACCGGATCGCCGGTTCGTTGCGTGGGTGGAACGCTTCTCGTTCGGGATGGCTCCCGTCAGGCGCGGCTCATCGCATGGAAGCAGGGTCCGTTCGCGCCCATTTGCCATCGATCGGTTACGACGAAGCCCAGCCGCCGGTAGACAGCGACGTTCCGTTCGACCGCCGTTTCCAAATAGACAGGCGCATCGCCGATCCTTTCCAGCCCTGCACGGATCGCGGCGGTGCCAAGCCCTTCCCCCTGTCGGCATGGATCGCAGGCGGCATAATGCAGATACCAGCAGGGCGATGCGGGCAGATGCGCCTCGATCGCATGCGCCACGCGCAAGGCGCGGACAATATTGCCGCCGAGCGCAACCGTCAGCGCGGGCGCCTGCGTCAGCATTTCGATGCCGGTGACGCGGTTCTGGCCGGGCGGGCGCCACAGGGTCGCCGCCGCGCCGTCCATCGTCACGAGTCGCATTCCGGCGCGGCCATCGCTGTCGAACAGCAGGCGGAACAGGCGTGGCAGACGACGGGCACGATCGGCGGCATCGGGAAAGATGAAGGCGAAGGCGGGATCAGCGTGAAAGGCGCGCGCCATCATCGCGGCGATAGCGGCGCGATCCGTTGCTATGGCAGCGCGGATCACGATCCTGTCACGCGGCGCTGCTCAGCGCGCTTGCCGCGCGGTGTCGGGCGCGCCTGTCGACCAGCCGCCGCCCATCGCCTGATAAAGGGCGACATAGCTGGCCAGCTGGTCCGCCTGCGTCTGCACGCGCGTCAGTTCAGCGCTCAGCAGGTTCCGTTGTGCATCAAGCTGCTCGATATAACCGGAATAGCCCGCGCGATAGCGGTTGGTGGCGTTCTGCAGCGCGCCGCGCGCGGCGTTCGCCTGATCGGCCAGATCGCGCGCCTGCTCGCCCGTCCGCCGCACCGAGACCAGCGCGTCGTCCACCTCGCGGAAGGCGACCAGCGCGGCGCGGCGATAGGCGAAGGCCGCCTGATCGCGTCGCGCGGTCGCCGCCGCCGCCTGCGCGCGCAACCGCCCGCCGTCGAAGATAGGCGCGAGGATGCTCGCCCCCAGCGAGAAGACCGCAACCGGATCGGCCAGCGCCGTGGAGAGCACCAGCCCCGCCGATCCGGTCAGCGACAGATTCGGCAGGAAGGCGGCGCGCTGGCTGTCGAGCGACAGATCGGCGGCGACCAGCGTCTGTTCCGCCTGATAGAGATCCGGTCGGCGGCGGAGGAGATCGGCGGGCAGGCCGGCAGGGATCGCGGGCGTGGCAAGCCGATCGAGCGGCAGCCCGCGCGGGATCGGCCCCGGCGCATCACCTACCAGCAGCGACAGCGCATTCTCCTGCCGGGCGATGGCCAGTTCGGCGGCGGGCACCAGTTGCGCGGTGGCGCTATATTCCGCCTGCGCCTGGCGATATTCAAGGCGCGACGAATAGCCCGTCTCATACCGGCGGCGGGCGATCCGCAGGGCATCGCTGCGCGCGGACAGCGTATCGCGCGCGATCCGCAGCCGTTGGTCGAGCGCGCGCAAGGTGATGTAGCCGCTCGCGGCGGTGGAGGCGGTGGCGAGGCGCACCGTATCGCGTGCGGCCTGGCTCGCCAGCAATTGCGCGCGCGCCGCGCGGCTGGCGAGGCGCAGGCGGCCGAACAGATCGAGATCGAAGCTGGCGGTGATCCCCGGCTGCGCCCCGAACGCGCGCGAGGGCGTACCGAACGGGCTCAGCGTCTGCCCCTGCGTCTCGGGCAACGTGCCGCCGACCTGCGGCAGCAATTGCGCGCGCGCCAGCGCCTCGGCCGCGCGCGCCTCTTCCACCCGCGCGGCGGCGATGGCGACATCGACGTTGCCGATCAGCGCCCGCCGCACCAGCGACGCAAGCGCGGGATCGCCGAACGCCGCCCACCAGTCCGCCGTCACGGGCCCGCCCGGGCCGAGTGCGGTGCGCCACGCGGGCGGCGGCGCGACCGCCGCGGCGGCGGGCGCGGGCTGCCGTTCGCCACGCGAAACGCAGCCGGCCAGCGCCAGCGCGATCAGCGGCAACGCCCGCCTCATCGCGCAGCCGTATCCACCCGCGCCACCACCGACATGCCCGGCCGCAGCCGCGCCGCCAGCCGCTGGCCCGGATCGATACGGATCCGCACCGCGATACGTTGAGGCACCTTGGTGAAATTGCCGGTGGCGTTATCGGCCTTCAACACCGCGAATTCACTGCCGGCGGCGGGCGAGATGCGTTCCACCCGTCCGGTCAGCCGCGCGCCGGCCAGCGCATCCACCGTGAAGCTGGCCGGCTGGCCGATCGCGATGCGCGCGGTCTGCGCCTCCTTATAGTTTGCGATCACCCACACCTCCGGCGGCACGAGGAACAGCAGTTGCGAGCCAGCGGTGACATATTGGCCGACACGCACCCCCACCTCGCTAAGCTGCCCCGCCTCCGGCGCGCGGATCACCGTATTGGCGAGGTCGATCTGCGCGAGGCGGAGCGCTGCCTCCGCCCCGGAAACGCCCGCCTGCTGGCCGCCACGACCGACCTCGACGGTGCGGATATCCTGCCGGGCGATCTCCCGCGCGGCCTCCGCCTGGGAGACGCCCGCCTGCGCCTGCCGAAGCGCGGCGCGCGTCTGGTCCCGTTCGCGCAGCGACACCGATCCATCGGAGACGAGATCCTCGACACGGGCGAGATCGGCCTGCGCGCGCATCAGTTGGGCGCGCGCATTCTCCACGGCCGCCTCCTGCGCCTGCAGGCTCGCCGCGCGGCTGGCTGCCTGCTGCCGGCTGTTGGCCAGCGTCGCCCCCTGCGCCGCCACCTGCGCCTGCGCCTGCGCGACACGTTGCGCATAGATTCGCGAATCGATCGTTACGAGCGGCTGGCCGACCGCGACAGTGGCGAAATCGCGCACCAGCACTTGCGTGACATAGCCTGACACCTGCGGCGCGATCACCGTCACGCGGCCGCGTACATAGGCGTTGTCCGTCCCCTCGCGCGCGGTGGCGAACGGCCCGATGCGCCATGCCGCCATCACCGCCGCCACGCCTGCCAGCGCCAGCACCGCGATGGCGATCACCACCCCGCGCGACAAGGCAGGCGGCCGCCAGCCGGACCCTGCCGGCGGTGTGGGCGCGGCCGGTGTCGTCTCGGCTAGCCTCTCCTCCGTGGGCGGGGCGGGGGCTACGGGATCGCGAACATCGGTCATGCCGTTCCTTCCCGTCGCGCGCGGACCATCCGCCGGATCAGCAGGAAGGCCAGATAGGCGAAGGTCATCGCTGCAAGCAATGCGACCAAGCGGAACATGTCGTCATAGGCGAGGATGTTCGCCTCGCGCGTGGCGGTTCGCGCCAGCAGCGCGCCGCCCTCCGCCGCGCGGAGCCCCGCATCCCCCACGACGCGGCCCACGCCCGCCGCCCCGGCCTGCAACCGCGCCTGCACGATCGGATCGGTCGGGTCGATCGCCTGTACCAGAGCGGCGCTGTTCGCCTTCTCCCGCACCACCTGATAGGTGCCGAGGATCGCCGAGCCCGCCAGGCCGCCCAGCGAATTGATGATGCCGAACAGCGCGATGAAGCTGATGAGGTGGCCGGTGCCCGCCTTCAACGCACGCGTCATGCCGAACAACAGCGCCGGCCCGAGGAAGAACGTGCCGGCGAAGGCGATCAGCGCCTGCGTGACATAGAGTTGCGGCGCGCGGGTAAGGCTGGTCGCGCGGGAATCAAGAAAGGCCGCCACCGCGACGAGGCCTACCGCCAGCATCACCGGATGCGTCAGTTTCTCGACGTTCAGCGTCGCCGCGCTGAGCAGCACGCCCGCCAGCGATGCGACGGCGATGATCGTGAAGAAGAGCTGTAATTCATCGTTGTTCTGGCCCAGCAACGTCAGCAGGCCGACCGCGCCGAACGTCTGTTCGGACAGCACGATGCGCGCCATCAGCGTGACCACCGTGAAGCGGAGGATATCGGCGCTTGCCAGCCAGCGTGTATTGAGCAGCGGGTTTTCCCGCCCATGCTCGATCAACAGCGCCGCCGCCAGCATCGGGATCGCGGCGATCAGCGCCCAGCCGATCCACCCTGCCTGCGTCCACCACACGATCCGGCCGAGCCCAAGAACCGCCGCAAATAGCGCTACGCTGCCGGCGAACAGCGTGAAGGTGACGAAGTCGAGCGGCTCGAACGCCTTCCGCCGCACTGTCGGCGGCAGACGGAAGGCGAGGACGGCCGCCAGGCTGAGCGATGCCAGCCCCAGCTCGAACAGATACAGCGCCTGCCACTGGCTCATCGCCAGCAGATCGGGCGAGAACAGCCGGGCGAGCGGGGTGGCGCATTGCGGCACTCCGATCCCCACTATCACCGCGCGCAACCGCGCCTGCGCCGGTACCGTCTGCATGATATAATAGAGCCCGAACGTACTGAGCGGCGCCGCCGCCAGGCCGCTTGCCGCGCGCACCAGGATCGCGGAGGAGAAATCGTTGACGAACAAGTGCGCCAGCGCGAGCACGGCATAGAGGCCGAGGAAGATCATCGCGAAGGGGCGCAGGCCGAACTGCTGGCGAAACTTGATGAGCAACAGGTTGGCGCTCACGTTCGTCATCACATAGGCGGTCGGCAGCCAGGCCACCTCCGCCGGATCGAGGCCGAGCGAACCCGCCAGCGTGGTGGTGTTCACCGCGACCAGCGCGTTGCCGAACCCACCGGTCAGCCCCAGCAGCACCCCGACTATGGCATAGGCCAGCTTGCGCGAGGGGGGGTGCGCGGGCGATCCCGGCGAGCCGGGCATCGTCGGCGCCTCATGGGGCGCATAGGTCCAGTCTTCTTCCGCGAAGAAGCGTCGGATGCGGGTAATCATCGGCATGATCGGTGCAGGCGAGCCGCCGCCGCCTCGCCTATTTCGGATGATCGGCACGAGCGCCGACCTGCATCCAGAAGGGGGCTGCGCAATGTCATGCCATGCATATGGGGATATCGGCCGGCATATGCGCCATCTCCGTTTCGTTGTGGCCGTACTACTATACGGGAACATTCATGGCCACGTTCCGTGCCGCAGGCGCGATGCGGCCTTGCCGTAGCGGCAGGGGTACAGCGGCGCAAAGGCGGAACGCCTGTCGGCGCAATCGGTTAGACGACCATGCTCGCGTCGATCGCCCCGCCCGCACCGCCAGGTGATCTGCCCCCCATGGCGCTCACGGGCAAAAGCCTGTTCTTCGATTTCGACGGCACGCTGGTCGATCTTGCCGATACGCCTGACGCGGTGATCGTCGATACCGCATTGATCCAACTGCTGGAGCGGCTGTCTGCCCGCGCGCCGGGGCGGATCGCGATCATCAGCGGCCGGTCGATCGATCAGCTGGACGGGATGCTGGGTGCGTTCGCCGCCGGCGTCGCGATCGCCGGCAGCCATGGCGCGGATCTGCGCATCCCCGGTATCCCCCATCTGCCGGCGACACCGCCCGCGATGCTGGCGGAAGCAGCCGCCACGCTGCGCCCCTTCGCGGAAACGCACGGCCTGTTGCTGGAGAGCAAGAGCCATGGCGTCGCCTTGCATTACCGCCTTGCCCCCGCGATGGAGCCGGCGGCGATCGCCAGGGCGGAAGAGATTGCGGCGAGTACCGGCCTTACTTTGCAGCGCGGCAAGATGATGGTGGAGTTGCGTGCGCCCGGCGACAAAGGGCGGGCGATACGCTTGTTGCTTGCGACGCCGGCGATGGCGAATACCACCCCATTCTTTTTCGGCGACGATGTGACCGACGAGCCGGGCTTCGCCGCGGCGGCCGCCGCCCACGGCGCGGGCATACTGATCGGCGAGACGCGGGCGAGCGCAGCGACCTACCACCTCCCCGATGTCGCCTCGCTCCGCGCCTGGATGGCCGCCACGCTGGAGATTGCTGAATGACCGCCACGATGGATCTCTGGCCGATCGGCAATTGTCAGGTCTCTGCGCTTATCGATGCGCGCGGGCGTTTCGTTTGGGGATGCGTGCCGCGCGTCGACGGCGACCCGGCCTTCTCTGCGCTGCTCGATACCGCCGACCCCGAAACCGGCTATTGGACGATCGAGCTGGAGGGTGGCACGCGGACAACGCAGGCCTATATCCGGAATACGCCCATCCTCGTCACGCGGCATGAGGATGATGCAGGCAACGCGGTGGAAATCACTGATTTCTGCCCCCGTTTCATGCGGCATGGCCGCGCCTATCGGCCGACTGCCTTCGCGCGGATGGTGACGCCCGTCGCCGGGTCGCCACGTATCCGCGTCGTGCTGCGCGTCTCGACTGATTGGGGCAGGCCAACCGAGATAACCTATGGGTCCAACCATATCCGCTTCCTGATGCGTGAGCAGACGCTGCGCCTGACGACCGACGCGCCGATCGATCGCCTGCGCGGCGAGCGCTGGTTTCGCGTCGAGCGGCCGCTCCACTTCTTCCTTGGGCCGGATGAGAGTTTTTCCGGCAATCTCGATTCGACCGTCGCCACGATGCTGCGCTGCACAATAGATGAGTGGCGGGGGTGGGTGCGCGGTCTGGCGACGCCGCCTGAATGGCAGGAGGTGGTGATCCGGGCCGCGATCACCCTGAAGCTGTGTCAGCATGAGGAGACCGGCGCGATCGTCGCCGCCCTCACGACCTCGCTGCCTGAGCATGAGGGGTCGGAGCGTAATTGGGACTATCGCTACTGCTGGATCCGTGATGCCTATTATACGGTGCAGGCGCTGAACCGGCTTGGCGCGCTAGATGTCTTGGAAGGTTATCTCGAATATCTCCGCAATATCGTGGACGATGCGCGGGGCGGGCATATCCAGCCGCTCTATGGCGTCGCGGGGGAGGCGATGCTGGTCGAGCGTATCGCGCCTGATCTTCCCGGCTATCGTGGCATGGGGCCGGTCCGTGTCGGCAACCAGGCCTATGAACAGGTGCAGCACGACGCCTATGGCCAGATCGTCCTGTCCAACGTCCAGGCGTTTTTCGATCAACGGCTAATGCGCATGGCGGGGGTGGAAGATTTCCACGCGCTGGAGCGAGTCGGCGAACTGGCGTGGCAGGTCTACGACAAGCCCGATGCCGGCCTGTGGGAGCTGCGCACCAAGGCGCATGTCCATACCTATTCGGCGGCGATGTGCTGGGCGGCCTGCGATCGACTGGCGAATGCCGCCGCCACGCTCGGGCTGTCGGATCGCCGCGCCTTCTGGGCGGATCGCGCGGCCACGATGCGAAATACCATCGAGACGAAGGCATGGCGCGCCGATACTCGGCGTATCTCGGCGACATTCGGCGGAGACGATCTGGACGCGAGCCTGATCCAGCTCCTCGATCTACGCTTTTTCTCTCCAGATGATCCACGCTTCCGGGGCACGTTGACTGCTGTCGAGGAGGGCTTGCGCCGCGGCAGCTATATGCTGCGCTATGCGACGGAGGATGATTTCGGCCTGCCGCATACCGCCTTCAACGTCTGCACCTTCTGGCTGATCGAGGCGCTCCATGCGACCGGCAATGGAAGTGAGGCACGGGTGCTCTTCGAGGAAATGGTCGCGCGCCGCACCCCCGCCGGCCTCCTCAGCGAGGATATTGATCCCAATACCGGCGAACTGTGGGGCAATTACCCGCAGACCTATTCGCTTGTTGGCCTCATCAACTGCGCCGTCCTGTTGAGCGCGCCGTGGAACAGCATCCGATGAGCCGCCTGATCGTCATATCCAATCGGGTGCAGCAACTGAACCAGCAGACAGGCGGCAATCAGGGCGGTCTTGCCGTCGCGTTGATGGCCGCATTGAGAGAGCGCGGTGGTACGTGGTTCGGCTGGTCCGGCGAGACGGTGGAGACATTCACCGGCACGATCCACGTGGAACATCAGGGCCGGGTCAGCAGCGCGGTGATCGATCTCGAACCACAGGACGTGGACGAATATTATAACGGCTTCGCCAATCGCACGCTGTGGCCGCTATTTCACTTCCGCCTGGACCTGACCGAATTCGAGCGGGATTTCGCCGGCGGCTATGCCCGCGTGAACCGGCGGTTCGCTGATACCGTGCGCCCGATGATCGACGACGACGATCTTGTCTGGGTGCACGACTATCACCTGATCCCGCTGGGGGCGGAGTTGCGTGCCCGTGGCGTGGGCAATCGCATGGGCTTTTTTCTCCACATCCCATGGCCGCCGTCCCGGTTGCTTACGTCGTTGCCCAGCCACAGGCGTATGGTGGAAACGCTGTTCGCCTATGACATCGTCGGCTTCCACACTGCCGACTGGCTGGACAGCTTCCTCGACTACGTCGTGACCGAGTTGGACGGTACGCTGGGGGACGATGGCCAGGTGACGGTCGGCACGCGAACGATCCGCGCGATCGTCGCGCCGATCGGCATCGAGACGGCCGAGTTCGAGGCGGCCGCCCGATCCCCCGAGGCAAACTTCGCACGGGATCGCATGTATATGTCGGCGACCGGGCGTAGCCTGATCGTAGGGGTGGATCGGCTGGACTATTCGAAAGGACTTGAGGAACGGTTCGCCGGCTACGAACGCTTCCTTTCGCAGCACCCGGAACGGCGCGGCCTCGTTTATTTGCTACAGATCGCGCCGCCCAGCCGGGAGAAGGTGGATACGTACCAGGAGATCCGCGGCAACCTCGACGCGATGAGCGGGCGGATCAACGGCGAATATGCCGATATCGACTGGGTGCCGATCCGTTACGTCAATAAAGGGTATCCGCGCGCCGAGCTGGCCGGCATCTTTCGCGCCGCGCGCATCGGACTGGTCACGCCACTACGTGATGGAATGAACCTCGTCGCAAAGGAGTATGTGGCGGCGCAAGACCCGGCCGATCCCGGCGTCCTTATCCTCTCCACCTTCGCGGGAGCGGCGGCGCAGCTGAAGGATGCGGTGCTGGTCAACCCCTATAGCGCGGAGGAGATGTCCGATGCGATCGTCACCGCGCTGACCATGCCGCGCGCGGAACGCATCCGCCGCTGGGAAGCGATGATCGACGGCATCCGGCGGGAAGACGTCCACTGGTGGTGCGGACATTTCCTCGACGCGCTGCAATCAGAGCCGGCCGCGCATCCGGCCTGAGATATGGGGCGGCGGTCAGTCCCGCACGCCGAACAAGGCGGTTCCCACGCGTACGCAGGTGGCGCCGAGCATCGCGGCCGTCTCATAATCCCCGGACATTCCCATGCTGAGACCGGCAAGATCATGCCGCCGCGCCAGATCCGCGAGCAGGGCGAAATAAGGGGCAGGCTCCAGATCGACCGGGGGCACCGCCATCAGGCCTATGACCGGTAGCCCGACATCCGCCGCCATAGCTAGCAGCATGGGCAGATCGCCGATCGCGCAGCCGCCCTTCTGCGGCTCCTCGCCGATGTTGACCTGCACATAGCAGTCGGGCCGGCGGCCGGTCTTTGCGATCGCCTTGGCCAGCGCGGCGATAAGGGACGGGCGATCGATAGTGTGGATCGCGTCGAACAGCGCGACCGCTTCCTCCGCCTTGTTGGACTGCAACTGTCCGACGAGGTGGAGGCGTATATCGGGCATTGAGCCACGCAACGCCGGCCATTTCGCCTGCGCCTCCTGGACGCGATTCTCTCCGAAGCTGCGCTGCCCCGCCGTGATCAGGGGCATGATCTCCTCTGCCACGCGTGTCTTGGAAATAGCAATAAGCTCTACCGCTTCCGGGGCGCGGCCCGCCAGCTGTGCTGCACGGATGAGCTTCTCGCGGATCGCGGAAAGGCGTGTGGCAGCGTCGGTCATGGCGGCGATGGTCTGGCTCATGTCGGCTGCTATAGGCGGGCGAATGAAGCGCCGCCAACCTCTGCCGACACGATGGCTGATGACCGACGAACGATGCGGTGAAGCGCTATGGCAAGCGCTCGCCCGTCTTCCGGCAGGCTCGGGCATCGTGTTCCGGCATCATGCGACGCCCCCCGCCCTCCGTCGGGCGCTGTTCGATCGTATTCGGAAGGTCGCGCGGGCCAGGCGGTTGACGCTCGTGCTGGCCGGGCCCCCCGCCCTCGCCCGCCGCTGGCGCGCGGATGGCGCGCATGGCCGTCACCCGCATCGAACGCCGGATCTTCTCCGCACCGCCCCGGTGCACGATCGACGCGAGATGACGCGGGCCGGACCGGCGGATCTTCTCTTCGTGTCGCCGATCTTCGCTACCCGATCGCACCCCGGCGGGCATAGGCTCGGGCGGCTTGGTTTCAGGCGACTGGCGCAGGCAGCCGACGTCCCGGTCGTGGCGCTCGGCGGTATGACCGCATCGCGCTGGAGACCTCTTAATTGTTACGGATGGGCGGCGATCGACGCCTGGCATCGATAGCGCATGATGGGGCTCTAGCCGCTTATTAGCCGAAACAACCGATCAGAACTTGAAGGCCGTCCCCACATATACCGCCTGCGAATCACGCTTCGCATCGGCGAACGACTCGAGCCGGTCACGCTGGGTGCGGTAGCGCACGCCGCCGGTCACCTCTAGGTTGCGGGTCAGCGTATAGGAGCCGCCGAGATCGACCGAATAGGCTTCGTCGTTGCCGACCAGCAGAGGCTGTTCGCCAAGGCTGCGATCCGTGCCGAACTGGAGTCGCGTCCGCCATTTGTTGCCGCCGTAGCTCAGGCCGACATCCATCGCCTCACGGCTGCCGGGCACCACGCCCGTATCGATCCGCGCGATATCGCCGGACAGGGCAAACCGCTTCCAGCCGATCGCGACGCCAAGGTTATAGGCGGTCGGCGTGATCGCCGCGAGCGACGCGGTATTTCCGACGACCCGATCCGTCGGCGTGCGGCCCAACTGCCGTGCCCGCACCGCCACCGTCACGGAACGGCGGGTGCCCGGCGTGGACGATGGGGTAAACCGAAAACCGCCGGCGAATCCGTTACGAGCGAAGCTGGCCGCCATACGGGGATCCGCGGCCGCCGGGGTGAACGAACCAAGGCTACCCGGCGCGCTCAGCGTCGCGGCCGATTTGCGCAGTCCCCGCGTCGCGGCGGCATCGGCGGTAGCGTATGACAACAGGACGGCGGAAATGCCCCCCGCAATTGCCAATGATGCTACCTTCACGCGCATGACGTACGATTACTCCCCCACGCCGAACGCCGTAGCATGGCGAAAGCGCCTTTTTCCACCGGGGGCGGTGAATTTTGCCCCGCTGTTGCACGATGCCCACAACCGGCCAAGCTTGCGGGCCGGCGGGGACGATCTATAACGACGCCCAAACGCCAGACCCCCGAGGATCCTGATGGCCCGTTCGCTTATTCCAGCCCCCTTCATGCTCGCGGCCCTCGCCTTGGCGCTGCCGCTTGCCGCGTGCGGCGGCGGTAGCAAGGATCGCCCGAAGGCCGACCTTGCCGCGTCGCGCGTCACCACCATCGGCGTGAACTCCTACCTGTGGCGCGCCGCCCTCGATACGCTGAGCTTCATGCCGATGGCGCAGGCGGATTCGAACGGCGGCGTGCTCGTGACCGACTGGTATGTGAACCCGGCCACGCCGAACGAGCGAATGAAGGTGACGGTGACGATCATCGATCAGGATCTGCGCGCCGATGCCGTCCGTGTCGCCGCCTCACGCCAGATGCTGACCGGCGGCCAGTGGATCGAGGCGCCCGTTCAGGCGGCGACCGTCCAGAAGCTGGAGGAGATCATCCTCACCAAGGCGCGCGATCTGCGGCGCACGGCCGTGTCCGGCTGATCGAAGCAAGAGATCCAGGCGATATGAGCGAGCGGTTCAACCACCATAAGGTCGACGCGCGCTGGCAGCGGGAGTGGGAGGCGCGCGGCAGTTTCCACGCCGACGATGCCAGCCCCCGCCAGAAAAGCTATGTGCTGGAGATGTTCCCCTATCCATCGGGGCGCATCCACATGGGCCATGTGCGCAATTATACGATGGGGGACGTACTCGCCCGCTATCGCCGCATGAACGGGTTCGAGGTCCTGCACCCGATGGGGTGGGACGCCTTCGGCATGCCGGCCGAGCATGCCGCGATGGAAAAGGGCGTCCATCCGGGCGACTGGACCCGCGCCAACATCGCCGCGATGCGGACCCAGCTGAAACGCATCGGCTTTGCACTGGACTGGAGCCGCGAACTCGCGACCTGCGAGCCGGACTATTACGGGCAGGAGCAGGCGCTGTTCCTGGATCTGTACGAAAGCGGGCTCGTCTACCGCAAGGAATCGGCGGTCAACTGGGATCCCGTTGACATGACCGTGCTCGCCAACGAGCAGGTGATCGATGGCAAGGGCTGGCGATCCGGTGCGCCGGTCGAGCGGCGCAAGCTCAGCCAGTGGTTCCTCAAGATCACCGATTTCGCGGACGATCTGCTCGCCGGCCTCGGCACGCTCGATCAGTGGCCCGAGAAGGTCCGCACGATGCAGGAGAACTGGATCGGCAAGAGCGTCGGCCTGAAGTTCCGCTTCCAGATCATCGAGGCGGTCGATCGTCCGCTCTCCGTGCAGCAGCGTGGCGGTTGTGCCGGCATGGATCGGCCCCTGGGCGAGCTGGAGGTGTTCACCACCCGGCCCGACACGATCTTCGGCGCGAGTTTCGCCGCCATTTCGGTCGATCACCCGCTGGCCCTGTCGCTCGCCGAATATGATCGCGATCTGGCCGCTTTCTCGGAACGTTGCCGCACCACCGGTACCGCCGCCGCCGAGGTGGAGACCGCCGAGAAGCAGGGCTATGATACCGGCCTCTGCGTCGTCCATCCGCTCGACCCGGAATGGAAGCTGCCGCTGTTTGTCGCCAATTTCGTGCTTATGGATTACGGCACCGGCGCGGTGTTCGGCGTGCCCGCGCACGATCAGCGCGATTACGAATTCGCGCGCAAATATCAGCTGCCGATCACCCGCGTCGTCGCCCCCGCCGCCGATCAGGCCGACCTAACCGTCGGCGACGAGGCGGACAGCGGCCCCGGCGTCCTGGTCAACTCGCGCTTCCTCGACGGGATGACCGTGGCGGAGGCGAAGGCGGCCGTCGTCGCGCGTGCCGAGGCGGATAACTGGGGCAATGGCACCACCGTATGGCGTCTGCGCGATTGGGGCGTCTCGCGCCAGCGCTATTGGGGCACGCCGATCCCCATCATTCATTGCGGATCCTGCGGCCCGGTGCCGGTGCCGAAGGACCAGCTTCCGGTGGTGCTGCCGGAGGACGTATCCTTCGACATTCCCGGCAATCCGCTCGATCGGCATCCGACGTGGAAGCATGTCCCCTGCCCCGCCTGCGGCGCCCCCGCCCGGCGTGAGACGGATACGCTGGACACGTTCGTCGACTCCTCCTGGTACTTCATCCGCTTCGCCTCCGCGCCGCCGGATCGCCCGTTCGATCCGGCGGTCGCGGCGCAGTGGCTGCCGGTGGGACAGTATATCGGCGGGGTGGAGCATGCGATCCTCCACCTGCTCTATGCGCGTTTCTGGACGCGCGCGTTGGCCCATATCGGCAAGCTGGACGTGACCGAACCATTCACCGGCCTGTTCACCCAAGGCATGGTGACGCACGAGACGTACAAGGCGCCCGACGGCCGCTGGCTTTCCCCGGAGGAAGTGGAACAGCGCGCCGGCAATCTCGTCGTGGCGGAGAGTGGCGAACCCGTCACGCTCGGCCGCATCGAGAAGATGTCCAAGTCGAAGAAGAACACCGTCGATCCCGGCCCGATCGTCGATCAATATGGGGCGGACGCGGTACGCTGGTTCATGCTTTCCGACAGTCCGCCCGAACGTGATCTGCCGTGGAGCGAAGCGGGAATCGAGGGCGCGTGGCGCTTCGTGCAGAGGCTGTGGCGGCTGAGCGGCGCGCGATCCGGCACGGAGGGCGCGGACCTCCCGCTGGATCGCAAGCTGCATCGCACGATCGCCGGCGTCGCCGCCGATATCGAGGCGTTGTCCTTCAACAAGGCCGTCGCGAAGATCTACGAGCTGGCCAACGCGATCGAAAAGGCCGCCCCGTCCGCTTCGCGCGACGCGGCGATCGGCGCGCTGATCCGCATCGTCGCCCCGATGGTGCCGCATCTGGCGGAGGAAGCGTGGGCGGCGCATGGCGAGGCCGGGCTGATCGCCGACGCGGCCTGGCCGACGGTCGATCCCGCCTTGCTGGTGGACGATGAGGTGACGGTGGCGGTGCAGGTGAATGGCAAGCTGCGCGATACGCTGGTCGCGCCAAAGGGCACCACGAAAGAGGCGCTGGAGGCGTTGGCGCTTTCCGCCGAGAAGATCGTGCGCGCACTGGATGGCAAGCCGCCCCGCAAGGTGATCGTGGTGCCTGATCGTCTTGTGAATATCGTCGCATGAGGCGCGCCCTCCCCGCCCTGGCGGTCGCCGCCGCCCTGCTTTCCGGCTGCGGATTGCGCCCGCTCTATGCCGGGGGCGCGAACGGGGCGGTCGCCCAATCGCTTGCCGGTATCGAGGTCGCACCGATACCGGAGCGCGCCGGCTGGCTGGTCCGCAACGCCTTGGTCGACCGCTTGGCGGCGAGCGGTAGCGCCGCGCCGCGCTATCGGCTGGAGGTGGAGCTGGACGACCAGATTTCCGGCTTCGGCATCCGCACCGACAATGCCGTTACACGCGAGCGGCGCACCTTGCGCGCCCGCTATCGTTTGCGCGATGCGGGGGCGGCCAATACCGTCCTGCTCGACGCGACGGCGGGCAGCGATGCCGGCATCGACGTGGTGAGCTCCGAATATGCCACGATCGCGGCCGAACAGTCCGCACTGGAGCGGCTCTCGGGCGAGATCGCGGATCAGATCATCGCGCGCATCGCGCTGTACGCCAAGCGCACACCGACGCCATGATGCGACACGGATGAAGGCGAACCGTGCGCAGGTGGAGCGCGCACTGGATACCGGGCCAGCCGACGTCCGCCTGTTCCTGTTGCATGGTCCGGACGAAGCGCAATCCCGCGAACTGGCCGCCCGCCTCGCCAAGCGCCTGGGGCCCGAGGCGGAACGCGTCGATCTTTCCGGGCAGCAGTTGAAAAGTGATCCCGCTCGTCTGGCGGATGAGGCGGCCAGCATATCCCTGTTCGGCGGCCCCCGGTTCATTCGTATCGAGCCGGCCGGCGATGACGCTTTCGAGGCGGTGACGGCCCTACTGGAAGCCCCCTCCGCCGGCAATCCCGCCGTGCTGATCACGGGCGCGCTGCGCAAGGATTCCAAGCTGCTCAAGCTGGCCACGGCGCATCCGGCGGTGCTGGCGCTCGCCAGCTATCCGCCCGAGGGAAACGATCTTGACCGGATCGCGATGCAGATTGCCCGCACGCTTGGATTGACGATTGATCAGGACGTTGCGCACCGCTTGGCGATCGCGGCGGGGGGTGATCGCGCCGTCCTTACGCGCGAGATCGAAAAGCTCGCGCTCTATGTCGATGCCGCGCCGGACCGCCCCGTGGCGGTCGATCCGGGAGCCTATGACGCGATCGCCGCCGATAATGCGGAGGGGGATCTGTCACGCGTGATCGATCTGATCCTGACAGGGCGTACGGAGATGCTTGGCGCGGAACTCGCCCGCCTGGCTATCAGCGGTGTCGAGGGGATCGCCTTGTTGCGGCCATTACTCCGTCGCCTGCTGCTTCTGGCGGAGATACGGGGCGAGGTGGAACAGGGATTCAGCATCGACGCGGCAATGGCGGGGGCCGGGCGCGCGGTGTTCTGGAAAGAGAAAGGCGCTGTCTCCGCGCAGGCAAGACGTTGGACGGCTACCAGCCTCGCGACCGCGATCGAACGGGTGCAATCGGCGGAACTAGCCGTCAAAGCCAGCGGCAGCGTCGGCCCGGTCGTGGTAGAAAACGAACTCCTGCTGATCGCGCGCCATGCGACCCAATTGCGCTGACGTTCCACGTGGAACGTCAGGCTAAATCGGCTCGCCGCTGAGCCGCTGACAGATCATATCCAATTGATCGAGCGTCGCATAATGCAGCGTAACGGCTCCGCCCTGCCCCGCAGTCGCGATCTGCACCTTTAGGCCGACCATATCTGCCAATTGCCGTTCCAGCGCCGCGACGTCATCATCCGCCCCGCCGCCGCTGCTGGCCGCCTGACCAAGCCGACCGGATGCCTGCACGCCGCCCGGCTTCGCCCCGCGCGCGAGACGCTCGGTATCACGTACCGAGAGGCCACGACGTATCACCTCCTGGGCCAGCATCTCGGGATCCGACGCCGTGATAAGCGCGCGCGCGTGCCCCATCGACAGCGCGCCCTCGGCCACCGCCGTCCGCACCGTTTCTGGCAGATCGAGGAGGCGCAACAGATTGGCGATATGGCTGCGCGATTTATTGACCAGCCGGCCAAGCGCTTCCTGGGTATGCCCGAAATCGTCGGCGAGGCGTTTATAGGCCTCTGCCTCCTCGATGGCGTTCAAGTCCTCGCGCTGAATATTCTCCACCAGCGCGACTTCCAGCGTTTCAGCGTCGGTGAATTCCCGCACGATCACGGGCACCTCATGCAGCCGTGCGCGCTGGGCCGCGCGCCAGCGGCGCTCACCCGCCACGATCTGCCAGCCATCCGGCGTAGAGCGGACGACGATCGGCTGAATCAGCCCACGCGCGGCGATGGAGGCCGCCAGATCCTGCAATGCCGTTTCATCGAAATAGCGCCTGGGTTGGCCCGGATGCGGCCGCATCGATGCGACGGGCATCAGCTGCACGCCCGCCGAGCGTGGCGCGCCCGACCCGACCGGCTGCTCGCGCGCCGTATCGCCCAGCAATGCGGACAGGCCGCGCCCCAGCCCCCCCGGGCGTCGACGTGTCGTATCGCTCATGCCGCGCGGGCCATCTTGGGCAGGCGGCCGATCAGTTCCCGCGTCAACTCGATATAGGCTTCCGATCCGGTGCATCGATGATCGTAGATCAGCGCCGGCAGGCCATGGCTTGGCGCCTCGGACAGGCGGACGTTCCTTGGAATGACCGTATCGAACACGACCTTGCCGAGACAGGCGCGCACATCCTGCGCGACCTGCTCCGAAAGTCGGTTGCGCCTGTCGTACATGGTGAGCGCGACACCCAATATGGCAAGATCGGTATTGAAGCGCGCCCGCACCCGCTCGATCGTGGTGAGCAGCTGGCTCAATCCCTCCAGCGCGAAGAATTCGCACTGCAACGGCACGAGCAGCGATCGTGCCGCGACCAAGGCGTTGATCGTCAGGAGCCCGAGCGACGGCGGGCAATCGATCAGGCATATATCCCACTGGCCGGGCGGAGTGGCGTTCAGCGCGGTATCCAGCCTGTGCGTCCGTTCCGAAAAGTCGATCAGTTCTATTTCCGTACCGCTCAGATCCTCCGTTGCGGGAATGAGGTCCAGCCTGGGTACGCGGCTGGCGACGGCGGCCTCGACGATGGACGCCTCACCGGTCAACACATCATAGCTCGACCAGTTTCGTGCCGCCCGATCCACCCCGAGCCCCGTCGAAGCGTTGCCCTGCGGATCGAAATCGATCAGCAGCACCCGCCACCCTGTCGCGGCAAGCGCGGTCGCGACGTTGATGGCGGTGGTGGTCTTGCCTACCCCACCCTTCTGATTGGCAACGGCGATGCGTATCACCGTGGGCTCCTGTTGCTGCGAACGCCCGACCGGGGCCGGACATTCTCTGCCAAGATGATGGCCGCCTCGGGATCGGTGATGCTCGGGACGGTCGAGAAGCTACCTTGCCATGATCGGCTGGCCACTTCCAGTTCGGCGGTGGCGCTGCGCCCCTTCGGCAGGATCCACCGCGAGGCAGGCGTGCTCAGGTGGTAGGCCGTAGCGAGCAGCCGGTCGAGGGGCGCGAACGCCCTGGCCGACAGGATATCGAAGGGGGTCGCCTCCAAACGCTCGACCTTGCCGGCGAATATCGTCACCCGATCTTTCAAGCCTAATGACTCGATCACCTCGGAAAGGAAGACGACACGCTTCGCCCGCGTCTCCACCAACGTGACGGGATGGTGGCCGAGGATACCGACGACCATGCCGGGGAAACCGGCCCCAGCGCCCAGATCGACCCAGCGGCCGTTGCCTGACGCATGATCAATAAGCTGAACCGAATCGACGATATGCCGTGCCCAGACATGCTCGACGGACGTTGCGGAGATGAGATTTTGGCGCGATGCCTCCGCTAATACGAGCGTGACATAGCCTTCGAGCCGGTTGATTGTTTCACGTGGAACACGCTCGGCGAGCCATGCCCTCGCCTCGTCTTCGGTCACGACGGTACCCGGCGACTATGCAGAAGCACCGCGGACAAAGCTGCGGGCGTAATTCCCCGGACCCGGGACGCCGCCGCAAGGCTTGCCGGGCGTGCGGAATCCAGTCGCTCGATCATTTCGTTCGAGAGCCCCGCGATCGTGCGATAATTCAGCGAAGGTGGCAGACTCACCGCCTCATCCTCACGAAGGCGAGCGATATCGCGTTGCTGCCGCTCGACATACGGGGCGTAGCGGGCATCCGTCATCACGCGGGACAAGGCCCCGTGATCACAGCCTACAAGATCCGGCGCTACCAACAGGATCGTCGCCTCATCGATATTTGGATAGCGCAGCCACGCGAAAAGGCTTTGCGTCACTTGGTCGTTCGGGACGTCGACGCCCACCGCGCGCAGGGTTGCGGGCGTTACCTGCTTGTCGAATGCGGCCCTTACGATCGCCATATCCCGGCATTGCCGTTGAAAAAGCTCCTGTCGCACCGCACCAACAGCGCCATGTGCGGATGCGAAGGCGGTGAGTCTTTCCGCGGCATTATCCGCGCGTAAACGCAAGCGAAATTCCGCGCGGGCCGTCAGCATCCGATAGGGTTCGGTGACGCCCTGTAGCGTCAGATCATCGATCATGACGCCGATGTAGCTGGATCCCCGATCGAACAACACCGGGCCACGCCCGCCCGCCCAGGCAGCCGCGTTCATGCCGGCGACGAGACCTTGGGCGGCTGCCTCCTCATAGCCAGTCGTTCCGTTGATCTGGCCCGCGAGATACAGCCCCGTCACGCCGCGCACGGCGAGGGTCGTGTCTAGAGCGCGCGGGTCGATATGATCATATTCGACAGCATAACCCGACTGCGCGATCTCAGCCTGTGCCAGCCCCGGCATGCTCCGCACCAGCGCAAGTTGCACGTCGATCGGCAGCGATGTGGAAATGCCGTTCGGATACACCGTCGCGTCGTTCAGCCCCTCAGGCTCTAGGAAGACCTGATGCCCATCCCGGTCACCGAAGCGGACGACCTTGTCCTCGATCGAGGGACAATAGCGCGGCCCCGCCCCCTCGATCACCCCGGCATAGAGGGGGGAGCGATCGAGGGCCCGACGAATGATATCATGCGTTTCCGGCGTGGTACGCGTCACCGCGCAGGCCACTTGCGGGACCATGCGGCTCGTTGTCAAAGCGGACATGACCCACGGCTGATCGTCCGAGGGCTGGCGGTCCAGGCGTGCCCAGTCGATCGTCCTGCCGTCCAATCTCGGCGGCGTGCCCGTCTTCAGGCGGGCTATCGGTAGCGTCAAATCACGAAGCTGGGAGGCGAGAGTAGTTGCCGCCGGCTCGCCTATACGTCCACCGGGGGTCGATCGCATGCCGAAATGCAGCTTGCCGTTCAGAAAGGTTCCCGTCGCCAGCACAACGGCCTTCGCACGCAGCGTACGACCATCCCGCAGCGTGACCCCGCCGACGCTGCGATCCGCGTCGAGGATCATGGCCGCCACGTCGCCTTCGATGATCGCCAGGCCCTCTTGCGCGTTCAGCAAGCGATGGATTGCCGCACGATAGAGCCGGCGATCGGCCTGCACGCGAGGGCCATGCACCGCCGGCCCCTTGCTGCGGTTCAGCATGCGATAATGGATCGCGGCGGCATCTGCTGCTTGGGCGATCAGCCCATCACAGGCATCCACCTCCCGCACAAGGTGGCCCTTCCCAAGGCCGCCGATCGCCGGATTGCATGACATGGCGCCGATCATATCCCGCCGCATGCTGATCAGCGCTACGCTGGCCCCCATGCGCGCGGCCGCCGCCGCCGCCTCGCAGCCCGCGTGGCCGCCCCCGACGACGAGAATGTCAAAGCTTTCGGTCATGGTCCGCCGCTAGGCCGCGCGAACTATACTGTCAAAACCGTTCCACGTGAAACGTCACTTTCCGATGCAGAATCGACCGAAAAGCGCGTCGAGCATCTCCTCGACACCCCCCCGCCCAACGACGCTATCGAAGGCTGCGCGCGCCGCGCGCGCATGCTCCGCCGCGATCAGTATGTCAGGCTCAGAAACGATGCTGCGAAGCGACATATAAGCTAGGTGCAATGCATCGCGCTGACGACGGTTGACGGCGAAACTATCGGTGGTTGGCAGCAATGCTTTCGCCCGGTCGACCAACATCGCTACCAGCGCTCCGATACCCTGCCCCGTCTTTGCCGAGATTATCATATCGACATTCGGAATGGCTTGCGGTTGAACGTCGGCTTTCGTTTGCAGGCGTATCACATTCGCGCCCCCCGGCGTTTCCGATGGATCGCCCAACCAGAGAATGATGTCGGCCTGCGTGATCGCCTCCTCCGCACGCGCGACGCCAATTTGTTCGATCGCATCGTCGCTAACCCGTAGGCCCGCCGTGTCGCTTAGCAGGAAGGCGATGCCGGCGAAGGCGACCGGCACCTCCACCACATCCCGCGTCGTTCCCGCTATGGGTGAAACAATAGCCGCCTCGCGTTGCACGAGTGCGTTCAGCAACGTCGATTTGCCGGCATTCGGCGGGCCGGCCAGCACCACGCGCACACCATCGCGCAGGCGTTCTGCCGAAGGTGCCTCCAACAGCGCGCCGATCTCATCGGCCAGTTTGGCAGCTGCGTTCCTTACCGGGGCGTCGTCAGCCGCCACGTCGCCCTCGTCGGCGAAGTCGAGCAAAGCCTCGATCTGCGCCGCGATGCCAAGAACGTCATTCCGCCAAGCCTCGACGCGGCGGCTCAGGGCGCCGTCCGCCGTCAGCATCGCCGCGCGCCGCTGCGTCTCGGTTTCGGCGGCCAGCAGGTCGGCCAGCCCCTCCGCCTCTGCCAGATCGATCACCCCGTTTGCGAACGCGCGGCGGGTGAACTCGCCTGCCAGAGCGGCCCGCAGGCCGGGGATGCCAGCGAGCGCCCGCAACACCGCATCTGCGACGGCGCGGCCGCCATGAATGTGCAGCTCCGCCAGCGGCTCCCCGGTCGCGGTCGCGGTTCCGGGAAACCAGAGCGCCAAACCCCGGTCGAGCAACAGACCATTCGCCGGATCGCGCAGCCGCGCATAGCTCGCCCGCCGGGGTGGTGGCAGTCGGCCGATCATCGCCTGGAGCGCCTGCCCTGCCCCCGGCCCACTCATTCGAACGACGCCGATCGCCGCCGGCGGCGACCCACTCGACAGCGCGAAGATCGTCGCCGCCTCTTCGACGCTCACTTCTTGGTCATGCCCCCGCTCATCTGCTCGAACAGCTGACGCCACATCGCCATGCTGGCCTCGCCCATCGGCGACCAGCTGCGCATCAGCGTCTCCACCGTCTCCGGCGTCAGTCCCTCGTCGATCGTGCGGCGCATCTTGTCGAGATAGAGATCATGCACGCTGGTGAGATCAGGCAGGCCCATCAGGCGGCGGGCCTCCTCCGGCGTGCAGTCCACATCCATCGTTACCTTCATGCCGCACTCTCCACCTGCTTGAGCCGCCCGCCGGCTTGCTGGTAGAGGGATGCAGGAGATGGGTCCATGCCGCAATCCTCGCTGACGACACCGATCGGCACGCTCCATATCTTTGCGGACAGCGGAGTGCTGACGGCCATCACGATCGGGGCCGCGCACCCCGATGCGCCCGACGATCCGGTCACTCGGGAGGCGGCAGCGCAACTGGCCGCATGGTTCGCCAAACGATTGACCCGGTTCGATCTGCCGCTGTTGCCCCCGCGAACGCCGCGCGGCGACGCCCTGCGCGCGGCGGTACAGGCCATCGAATATGGCCGCACGGCAAGCTATGGCGACGTCGCGCGCGTGATCGGATCGCATCCCCGCGCGATCGGGCAGGCTTGTGCACGAAACCCCTTCCCCATCGTCGTGCCCTGTCATCGGGTGGTGGCGGCGGGTGGGGCGATCGGGCATTATTCCGCGGGTGCGGGTATCGACACCAAATACCGGCTTCTCGACCACGAACGCAGCAAGGACAGCATTGATGGGCAGCTCTATCCAGATCGACACGTTGGCGCATGATGGGCGCTTTACCGGCTATTGCGCGGAACCGGCGGGCACGCCCAAGGCGGCAATCGTCGTCCTACAGGAGATTTTCGGCGTTAACCCGGGCATCCGTGCGAAATGCGATGCCTGGGCGGCGGACGGCTATCTCGCCATCGCACCCGATATCTTCTGGCGCAACGAGGCCGGCGTGTCGCTTGATCCCGATGTCGAGGCCGATTTCAAGCGCGGCCTCGCCCTGCTCCAGCAGACCGACATCGACAAGGCCGTCAGCGATATCGAGGCGACGATCCGCGCTGCCCGGTCTAGGCTTGGCGACGCGCATGGCAAGGTCGGAACGGTCGGCTTCTGCTTCGGCGGTCTGCTCGCCTACTTGACCGCGACGCGTACGGATACGGATGCCGCGGTCGGCTATTATGGCGGCGGGATCGACGGTTTTCTTGGCGAAAGCTCAGCGATCGGCAAGCCGCTGCTGCTGCATTTCGCCGAGAAGGATCATTTCATCGACGCGGGCGCGCGGCAGAAGATCCACGCCGCGCTGGACGACAACCGGCATGTCGAGATCGAGGAATATGCCGGGGTCGATCACGGCTTCGCCACGACATCCGGCGCGCGGCGTGACGACGCAGCCGCCGAACGGGCCGATGCGCGCACGGCTGCGTTCTTCTCGCAGCATCTGGCCTGACGCCTCGGGACAAAGGCCGGCAGCGACTGTCGGCCTTTGTCCCTCGCCAACGCCCGATACGATCGTCGTTTCAAACGGATCGCCCGAACGCGAATGAACCTTGCCGCACCGTTTCAGATGCGGCGGTCAGGTCCCTGGATCAGCGAAACAGGGGCAGCACTTCATGGCCGCCCTCCCAGATCATCTTAAGCGCGACATATACGATCACCAGCAGGCCGACATAGGCGATCCAGCGATATCGCTCGATATAGCGCGCCAGCACGTTGGCGGCGACGCCCATCAGCGCGACCGACAGGATCAGGCCGATCACCAGAATGCCCGGATGCTCGCGCGCGGCGCCCGCCACCGCCAGCACATTGTCCAGGCTCATGCTGACGTCCGCCAGCGCCACGGCCCAGGCTGCCTGCGCGAAATTCTTGGCAGGCTTCGCGGTGATCGCATCGCCCTCCCCCGTTTCCGGCGAAGCATCGCCAGCCTTGGGGTGCAGCTCGCGATACATCTTCCACGCGACCCACAGCAGCAGCAGCCCACCCGCCAGCACCAGCCCGACGATCTGGAGCAATTGCGTTACCAGCAGCGCGAAGATGATCCGCAGCACCAGCGCGGCGGCGATGCCAATCAGGATGACCTTGCGACGCTGATCCTTCGGCAACCCGGCCGCCAGCGCGCCGACGACGATCGCATTGTCGCCCGCCAGCATGATATCGATCATCAAGACCTGCCCGAAGGCGGCCAGCGCGGCCGGCGAGCCGATGTTCGCGAAGTCGGCGACGATATGCTGCCAGATGTCACCCATATGCCGTTCCCTTGCTCCGCCGTGCGATACCGGCGGCGTCTCTAGCAGGCATGCGCGCGCGCCCGTCCAGCAAAAATGCCTGACGGGGGCGATGGGACCAGTGGCAATGTTTCGTTACGTACGGGGGTCACGGCGCGGACACCGGCGAAGCCGGTGTCGTCGGTCGGGCCTTGCCCGCCGGCCGGGCCGGGATGAGTCCGGCGGCAACATGCCGCCGGCCATCCTCGGCTATTGATTCATCGAGTCGAAGAAATCCTCGTTGGTCTTCGAATCCTTCATCTTGTCGAGCAGGAATTCCATCGCGTCGATCGTGCCCATCTGCATCAGGATCCGGCGCAACACCCACATCTTGGAAAGCTTCGCCTTGTCGACCAGCAGCTCTTCCTTGCGGGTGCCGGATTTGCCGACATCCATCGCCGGGAAGATGCGCTTGTCCGCGACCTTGCGGTCGAGCACGATCTCGGAGTTGCCGGTGCCCTTGAACTCCTCGAAGATCACCTCGTCCATGCGGCTGCCGGTATCGATCAGCGCGGTGGCGATGATCGAAAGCGATCCGCCTTCCTCGATATTGCGCGCGGCGCCGAAAAAGCGCTTCGGTCGCTGAAGCGCGTTGGCGTCCACGCCGCCCGTCAGCACCTTGCCGGAGGACGGCACGACGGTGTTGTAGGCGCGGCCCAGGCGCGTGATCGAATCGAGCAGGATCACTACGTCCTTCTTGTGCTCGACCAGGCGCTTGGCCTTCTCGATCACCATCTCGGCCACCTGAACGTGGCGCTGCGCCGGCTCGTCGAAGGTAGAGGAGATGACCTCGCCCTTCACGCTGCGCTGCATGTCGGTCACTTCCTCGGGCCGCTCGTCGATCAGCAGCACGATGAGGAACACTTCCGGGTGATTATCGGTGATGGCACGCGCGATGTTCTGCAGCAGCACCGTCTTGCCGACGCGGGGCGGGGCGACGATCAGCGCGCGCTGGCCCTTGCCCTGCGGCGCGACGATATCGATCACCCGGCTGGACTTGTCCTTGATCGTCGGATCATGCGGATCGAGCGTCAGCTTCTGCTCGGGATAGAGCGGGGTGAGGTTGTCGAAATTGACCCGGTGACGCACCGCGTCCGGATCGTCAAAGTTCACCGCGGTCAGCCGGGTCAGCGCGAAATAGCGCTCGCCGTCCTTCGGCGCGCGGATCTCGCCCTCCAGCGTGTCGCCGGTGCGCACGCCGAACTTCCGCACCTGATTGGGGCTGACGTAGATGTCGTCCGGCCCGGCCAGATAATTGGCCTCCGGGCTGCGGAGGAAGCCGAAACCGTCGGGCAGCACCTCGATCGTGCCGATCCCCATGATCTGCTCGCCCTGCTCCGCCTGCTCCTTCAGGATGGCGAACAGCAGGTCCTGCTTGCGCAGCGTCGATGCGCCCTCGACGCCAAGCTCCTCCGCCATGCTCACCAGCTCGGCGGGCTTCTTCTTCTTGAGGTCTTTCAGATGCATCGGGGATCGTCCTGGGGAGCGGGCTTCGTATCGGGCGTGGGGAACGCGGAAAGCCGAGAGGGGGTATCGCCCCGCGCGAACGGCGGGCGTCTCTGCCGCGCGCCCTAGGCGCAGGCGTGAATCAAGTCAAGCCGCCGCCTTCGCCTAGAAGGGCTTTACGATCACCAGAATCACGATGACGGCAGTGGCGATGCCCGGCACCTCGTTCATCAGCCTGAGCGTGCGATCACGGGCCGGGCGATAGCCGCGCGCCATCCGCTTGCCATAAGCGACGGCCCAGCCGTGATAGCCGGTGAGCGCGAAGACGATCAGCAGCTTGGCATGCAGCCAGCCCTCTTTCAGGATCGGGATGCCGTTCAGCTGGTTGATCCAGATGAGGGACAGCCCCAGCACCCAGACCGCGATCATCGCCGGCGTCAGGATGATGGAGCGCAGCCGCGCCGACCGCTCAATCCATTGCCGGTCCTCCGGCGATCCGGGAGCTGTCGGTTGCTGGTAGATGTAGAAGCGCGGCAGCATGAACAGCCCCGCGATCCAGAAGATTACGAAGATCAGATGCGCGGCCTTCACCCAAAGATACGTCGTCACCAGCATCCACTCCAGAAGCGTCATCGCAGGTCAGGCCCGTACCAATTCCAGCAGCCGTTCGACATGGGCGATCGGCGTATGCTGCCCGATGCCATGGCCGAGGTTGAAGATATGCGGCCGATCGCGAAACGTCTCGCGAATATGGCCGACCGCGCGATCGAGTGCGGCGCCCCCCGCCTCCAGCGCCAGCGGATCGAGATTGCCCTGCACCGGCACATCGGCGGGCAAGGCTGCGTTCGCCCAGACGGGATCGAGCGTCTCGTCCAGCCCAACCGCATCCGGCCCGACCCCGGCGACATAATCCGGCAGCTTCGCCCCCGCCCCCTTGGGAAAGCCGATCACCGGCACGCCGGGGCACCGCGCGCGAAACGCATCGACGATGCGCCGGTTGGGCGCGATCACCCAGTCGCGAAACTGTTCGGGGGCGAGACTGCCGGCCCAGCTGTCGAACAGCTGCACCGCATCCACGCCAGCCTCCGCTTGGCCCACGAGATAGTCGACCGTCAGATCGGCGATGCGGTGAAGCAGCCGCTCAAACCGTGCCGGATCGGCGTAGGCGCTCAACCGCGTCTCGTGATGGTCCTTCGATCCCTGCCCCGCCACCATATAGGTCGCGACAGTCCATGGGGAACCCGCGAAGCCCAGGAAGGTCGTTTCGGGCGATAGCATGGCGCTCACTCGCCGAACCGTCGCGTAGATCGGCTCCAGACGCTCCACACGGGCCTTCAGCGCCTCCATCGGGCTGTCGAGCAGGCGGGGGGCGAGGCGCGGCCCCTCGCCCGGTCCGAACGTCAGATCCTGCCCCATCGCCCATGGCACCATCAGAATGTCGGAAAACAGGATCGCCCCGTCGAAGCCGAACCGGCGGATCGGCTGGATCGTCACCTCGGCCGCCGCCTCCGGATCGGTGGCGAGCGCGAGGAAACCGCCCTTCTCGGCCCGAAGCGCGCGATATTCGGGCAAATAGCGCCCGGCCTGGCGCATCAACCACACCGGCGGTGGATCGCGACGCTCACCGCGCAGCACGGCGAGGAGGGGTTTTTCCGTCGTCTCGTTCAGGGTCGCGACGCTCGTGCTCGGGGGCACCATAACTATCCTTATTTAGAATCTTAGGGTGGTAGAGGGTAGTAGGTCCGCCCCGCAGCGGGGTTTATTCCCGCCGCCCCAAGTTGCCAACAGCTTGACTCACATGCGACTCGCCAAGCCCCCATGAGTCGCGAAACGCGCGCCCGTTATCCACAGGCTGGGGAAAATGCGCGGAGGCTGTGGAAAGCTCCGCGAACCGAGTCCGTTGCAGCGGGCACGAAACGGCGGCTTGTGCGGATGCGCCCGATTCCGCTAGCGCCGCCCCCATGGTTTTCCACAGGAACATTCAGGCCCCGAATCCGGATCGGGCGGGGATCATGGTCTGATGCGGCTGCACCTTCACCTGCTGAGCGATTCCACCGGCGAGACGCTGGAGAATATCGCCAAGGCCGGCCTCGCCCAGTTCGACGGGGTGGAGACGATCAAGCATTTCTGGCCGATGGTGCGCTCCGAAGGACATCTCGATCGCGTGATGCTCGAGATCGCCTCGCGCCCCGGTCTCGTCATCTACACGCTGGTAAATCCGGAGGTGCGGCATCGGCTGGAGACACG
>CAJYJW010000221.1 GCA_913775025.1 uncultured Sphingomonas sp.
ATCGTGCGCAGCCACGGTGCCGATGCCGGAATGGCTGCATCGCCCGCCCGCTGCTGAGGAAAGGCCGCCACGTCCGCTCGCTCCGTCGGCCGGTGCGCGGGACCGGGTCGCCGACCCGCCGCCCAGCGCCGCCATGCGTGTCGCGGCGGATCGTGGGCGTCTGCTGCATGCGCTGTTCGAGCGTTTGCCGGCGATCGCGCCCGGTGATCGCGCCGCGGCCGCCGATCGGTGGCTGGCGGGCGCGGCAGGCATTGCCGACGGGAAGGATCGAAAACGCCTGATCGATGATGCGTGCGCGATCCTCGGGGACGCGCGCTTCGCCGATCTGTTTCGCCCCGATGCGCTGGCGGAAGCACCCATCGCCGCGGTGGTGGACGGACAGGTGATCGCCGGCACCGTCGATCGCCTGTTGGTGACGGAGGAGCGCATATTGGTCGTCGATTTCAAGACGGGGCGGCGGGTGCCCGCTGGCCTCGATGCGGTGCCGCCGCTCCACGCCAGCCAGATGGCCGCTTATCGCGCCGCGCTTGAAGCCGTGTTTCCCGGGCGCATCGTGGAGGCGGCATTGCTCTATACCGCCGGGCCACGGCTCATCGCCCTGCCGCCGGACTACCTCGATGCGCACAAGCCCGGCTTGGTGGAGGCGCAGCAAAACCTCTCGACCGGCGGTTGAGCCGGGGACGCGTGCGTCCTATCTCGACGATGCGAGATGACCACAGGAGTATCAGATGGCGACGAAGAAGATCACCGACGGTTCGTTCAAGGATGATGTATTGTCCGCCAGCGGGCCGGTGCTCGTCGACTTTTGGGCCGAGTGGTGCGGGCCGTGCAAGATGATCGGGCCGTCGCTCGAGGAGCTGTCCGAGGAATTCGGCGAGAAGGTGACGATCGCCAAGCTTAATATCGACGAGAACCCCGATGCCCCGGCGCAATATGGCGTGCGCGGTATTCCGACGATGATCCTGTTCAAGGGCGGCGTGCCGGCCGCGACCAAGGTCGGTGCAGCGCCGAAGAACCAGCTCAAGGGCTGGATCGAAAGCGCCCTGTAAGGGCTGGCCGGGATGCGCCCGGCCGATAGCTTAATCGAATAATATGGCGGCGGCGTCATCCCAGATCCGGGGAGACGCCGCCGCCATCATTCCGGACTCCTTCGATCCGGCGCGGTAAGGACGGCCGTCGAGCCGCCGGACCACACCGCCGGCTTCCTCGAGAAGCAGCGCGCCGGGCGCATGATCCCACGGCAATGTCCGTTCGAACAAGGCGAAGTCATTCACGCCCTGAATCACGCGCGGATATTGTTCACCGGCGCAACGGGGGATCGGGGCCATGTCGATCCGGCCCGCCGCGCGCGCTTCGATCACGTCTCGCCGGTCGGAGGGGAGGAACAGCGTGCTGATTCCGCCGATCAGTCGAGCCGCACCGCTCCCCTGCGCGCGGATCGTCTCGCCGTCGATCCAGGCGCCGTGCCCGCGCCAGGCGTGACAGAGGCGGCCGGACAGGGGATCCAGTATCCAGCTGGCGATCGTATCGCCTCCCTCCAGTAACGCGACCATGATCGCGAAGGGCGGTTTGCCGGCAGCGAAATTTGCGGTGCCGTCGATCGGATCGACGATCCAGACGAGTTGCTCGTCGATCCGGTCGAGAAGCGTGGCGTCGGCCGCGGTGGCCTCCTCGCCAACGACGATGGAGCCGAGCAGGAGCGCGGTCAGCCCGGCGTTCAAAGCGATCTCGCTCTCCCGGTCGGCGATCGTCACCGGGTCGCCGGGGGTCTTTTCGGCGACCTCGCCGGCCGCGAGATTGCGGAAGCGGGGCAGCACGATCTCATGCGCCACATCGCGCAGCAGCCTGGTGACGGGGGCTTCAAGCGGATGCATCGCTCAGCTCCGGTAATCGGCGTTGATCGAGATGTAGCCGTGCGTCAGATCGCAGGTCCATACGGTAGCGCTTCCTTCCCCAAGACCCAGATCGACGCCGACCGTGATCTCGCTGCCCTTCAGATGGGCGGTGACGGGGGCCTCGTCATATCCCTCCACCGCCAGTCCCTCGCGGGCGACCTGCGTCGTGCCGACGCGGATCGACAGCCTGTCGCGCTCCGCCGGCTCCCCGGCTTTGCCGACCGCTGCCACCACACGGCCCCAGTTCGCGTCCTCGCCCGCGATCGCGGTCTTCACCAGCGGCGAATTGGCGATGGAGAGGGCGACGCGATGCGCGCTCGCATCCGATACCGCGCCCTCGACCGTGACGGTGACGAATTTGGTCGCCCCCTCGCCATCTCGCACGACCAGCTGGGCAAGCTGCGTACAGAGATCGGTGAGCGCCGCCTGAAAGGCGTCCGCCCCCGCATCCTCCTCGGAGGTCAATGGCGCGTTGCCCGCCTTGCCGGTGGCGAACGCCAGCACGGTATCGGACGTGGAGGTGTCGCTGTCCACCGTGATGCAGGAGAAGCTGCGGCGGTTCGCATGCGCCAGCATCGTCTGCAGGAAGCCCGGCTCGATCGCGGCATCGGTGAAGATGAAGCCGAGCATCGTCGCCATGTCCGGCGCGATCATGCCCGATCCCTTGATGATGCCGACCAGCTCCACCGGCACGCCGCCGATCATCGCGCGGGTGGTGGCGGCCTTGGCGAAGGTGTCGGTGGTTCCGATGGTGTTCGCTACATCCTCCCAGGAGGCTTCCGGCGCGGCGAGGGCGGCGTCGATCCCGGCCTCCGCCTTGTCGATCGGCAGCGGCACGCCGATCACGCCGGTGGAGGCGACGAACACGTCGGACGGCATGCAGCCGATCGCGCCCGCCACCCGCGCCGCGATCGCCTCCACCGCCGCCCGGCCACGACGGCCGGTGAAGGCATTGGAGTTGCCGGCATTCACAACAAGCGCCCGCGCACGCCCGAGCGTGAGCGCGGCGCGGCACCATTCCACCTCGGGCGACGGGCATTTCGACTGTGTGGTGACGCCGGCCACCGCCGTGCCTTCGTCCAGCGTGACGAAGGTCAGGTCACAGCGATCCCACGCCTTGTACCGCGCCCGCGCAACGGCGGCGCGCACCCCCGGAATATCAGGCAAAGCGGGGAAGGCGGCGGGGGCTAAGGGTGAGCGGGTGGACATGAAGGGAATGGCTCCGGCTGATCGGGCGCGCTATATCATCGCGGCCCGGCCTTGGAACATGGTGTTGCATGAAATACGTCCGCACGTCCTCGTCGCTGCTGTTCGGTCTGATCGTTTTCGCGGCCGCTACACCACTCGCGGCGAAAGATCGCTCTGCCCCCGCCGTGGCGCAGGATCCGGCAAGCTGGGTCACGACGGATGATTATCCGGCCGCCGCTCTCGTGGCGAACAAGGAAGGCGTCAGTGCGATACGCTGGGACGTAACGGCGGAGGGCAAGGCGGAGAATTGCACGGTCGTATCGTCCAGCGGCATGGCGGAACTCGATCAGGCGGCCTGTAATGCGATCCTGTCCCGCGCGCGATATACCCCGGCGCTGGACAAGAAGGGGCGGGCGATCCGAACGACCGCGACGCGGCGGGTGCGCTGGCAGATCCCGATCGCACAACCTGACACGACCGTACCCTACACGCTGCGCGGTTTCTGATCGATATGAGGCCCGGCTTGCTGGCGCTGCTATGGATGACCTCGCCGGTTTTCGCCGCCCCCTACGGCCCCGCCGCGCCCAGTCGGGATCGCCCCGCGCCGCTGGCCTGGTTGCGACAGGAGGATTATCCCTCCGCCTCCTTGGCATCGCGGGAGTCGGGCGAGGTGACGGCGGCGTTCGACGTGACCGAGACTGGCGCGGTCGAGCATTGCCGGGTCGTCCGCTCAAGCGGCTATCTGCGGCTGGACGATGCGACCTGCGATTTGATCGAGCGACGCGCGCGCTACCGCCCTGCCGAGGATGCCTCGGGTAAACCGGTCGCCACCAGTGACGTGCGCGCGTTTCGCTGGGTGCTGCCGCCGAAAGGCCTCGGCGCGCTCGGCATCGTAGGCGACGGTACGCCGCCGAATTGACCTGAAACCCGCCGCCACCTATCTGCGGCGGCGATCAGCCCCGTGTTCCGCGCGGGCCTGCCCTGTTTTCAAGGAATGCCCATGTTCGGTGCCGTCGCCAAGGCCCTGTTCGGATCCTCCAACGACCGCTACGTCAAGACGATGCGCGGTACGGTCGACAAGATCAATGCGCTGGAGCCGCAGATGCAGGCCCTCGACGAGGAGGGCTTGCGCGGCCAGACCGCGAAACTGAAGGCGCGGCTGGCCAACGGCGAGACCACCGACGACATCCTGCCCGAAGCCTTCGCCACCGTGCGCGAGACGGCAAAGCGGGTGTTGGGCCAGCGCCATTATGACGTGCAGATGATCGGCGGCATCGTCCTTCACCGCGGTGAGATCGCCGAGATGCGGACCGGTGAGGGCAAGACTTTGGTGGCGACGCTCGCTACCTATCTCTCCGCGCTGACGGGGAATGGCGTGCATGTCATCACCGTCAACGATTATCTCGCCAGCCGCGACGCGGACTGGATGGGACAGGTGTACCGCTTCCTCGGGCTGACGGTGGGCGTGATCGTGCCCAACCTGACCGATCAGCAGCGCCGTGACGCCTATCACGCCGACATCACCTACGGCACGAATAACGAATTTGGCTTCGACTATCTGCGCGACAACATGAAGTATGAGCGGAGCGCGATGGTGCAGCGCCCGTTCGCGCATGCCATCGTGGACGAGGTGGACTCGATCCTGATCGATGAGGCGCGCACTCCGCTGATCATCTCCGGCCCGACCGACGACAAGAGCGAGCTGTACAAGCAGGTCGATCTGATCGTGAAGCAGGTGACGCCGGAGGACTACGAGCTCGACGAGAAGCAGAAGTCGGTGATCCTTACCGAGGACGGCACTGAGCGGATGGAGCGGATGCTGGAGGCAGCCGGCCTGATGGAAGGCAGCAACCTCTACGATTTTGAGAATACGCAGGTCGTTCATCACCTCAATCAGGCGATGCGCGCCAACGTCGTGTTCAAGCGGGACATCGATTACATCGTGAAGGACGGCAAGGTCGTCATCATCGACGAGTTCACCGGCCGCATGATGGACGGGCGGCGCTGGTCCGATGGCCTGCATCAGGCGGTGGAGGCCAAGGAAGGCGTCGATATTGAGCCGGAGAATCAGACGCTCGCCTCGATCACCTTCCAGAATTATTTCCGCATGTATCCCAAGCTTTCGGGGATGACCGGCACGGCTGCGACCGAGGCGCCGGAATTCTATCAGATCTACAAGATGAACGTCGTGACGATCCCGACCAACATTCCGGTCAAGCGGATCGACGAGGACGACGAATTCTACAAGAATATGCAGGACAAGTTCGCCGCGATCGCGAACGCCATTCGCGAGAAGGCCGAGACCGGGCAGCCCGTGCTGGTCGGCACCGTGTCCATCGAGAAGTCCGAACTGCTGTCGGAATTCCTCGTACGGGACGGCGTGAAGCATGAGGTGCTGAACGCCCGCTTCCACGAGAATGAGGCGCATATCGTGGCGCAGGCCGGGCGGCTGAAGGCGGTGACGATCGCCACCAACATGGCCGGGCGCGGCACCGATATTCAGCTGGGCGGCAATCTCGAGTTCCGCATGGCGGACGAGCATCCCGACCTCGTCGAAGGTACGCCCGAATATGACGCCGCCGCCGCCCGCATCAAGGCGGAGATCGCGGTCGAGAAGCAGGCGGTGCTCGATGCGGGCGGCCTTTTCGTGCTTGGCACCGAGCGGCACGAAAGCCGGCGGATCGACAATCAGCTGCGCGGCCGTTCGGGTCGGCAGGGCGATCCGGGCCTTAGCCGCTTCTATCTCAGTCTCGACGACGATCTGCTGCGCATCTTTGGCCCGCAGACGATGTTCGCCAAGATGATGAACAAAAATCTGGGTGACGGCGAGGCGATCGTCTCGCCCTGGATATCGAAGGCTATCGAGACGGCGCAACGCAAGGTCGAGGCGCGCAACTACGATATCCGCAAGCAGGTCGTCGAATATGATGACGTGATGAACGACCAGCGCAAGGTCATCTATGAACAGCGCGCCGACATCATGGATGCCGAGACGGTGGGCGACGTCGTCGCCGACATGCGCGCGGAGACGGTCAACGCGCTGGTGGGTGAGGCCATCCCGCCGGG
>CAJYJW010000222.1 GCA_913775025.1 uncultured Sphingomonas sp.
CCGGTTGGGATGGCTTCGGGCACTCCATCTTCGTGCTTTCGCGGATGAAGCTAGGGGCTCGGACGCTTCTCGCAAACGATCGATTTTGAGAAAGTGCCATGTGAGAACGTGTAACAGCCAGCGCACCCTTCTCAAAATGCTTTCTCATTCAAGCCTCGGAATGCTAGGCATCGCTGGTGAGATTTGAGAAGCCTGTATGCTGATCGGCTACGCGCGGGTGTCGACGCCCGACCAGGACCTGGCCCCCCAGCTCGACGCCCTGACCAAGGCGGGGTGCGAACGCACCTTCACTGACAAGGCGAGTGGCGCGAAGATCGGACGTGCCGGCTTGGCGGAGGCTCTGTCTCACGCGCGCCCCGGCGACGTGCTGGTGGTGTGGAAGCTCGATCGGCTCGGCCGCACCATCAAGGGCCTTGTCGACCTCGCTGCCGAGCTGAACGATAAGGAGATAGGCTTCCGTTCCTTGACCGACGGCATCGATACCTCCGGGACAGCCGGCAAGTTTATGTTCCACATGCTCGCCGCCTTCGCAGAAATGGAACGCGACCTCATGCGCGAACGGACCACCGCGGCGCTACGGGTCGCCGCAAGCAAGGGCCGGGTAGGCGGACGCAAACCGGTGATGACGCCCGATCGGCTCAAGGCGGCGCGCGAGCTGCTGGCGTCGGGGATGAAGCCGAGCAAAGTGGCGGCGGCGATTGGCGTCTCGATCCCGACATTCTATCGACATCTGCCGGCGTCCGAACAAGAATCACTCGCGGAAGGAAAGGATGGCGCAATGCGCGGATCTTGATCCGTGTGTCTTACCTCGCCAACATTATGATCCGGGGTTTCGACACCCGTGGACCCACGTAAATCGTGCTGACTAAAGGTGGTGTCACAACCGGACGGTTATGACACCAACACCCTGCAAACGACGGCGTTCTGCAAATCACGGCATGCTTCATTACTAGCAAACACGAAGATGGCCCGGCCGACACCAGCTTCAGCCCGGCTGAGTAATCCCAAGAGTGTCCACGACCTCGATCGGAGGACGACCGATCAGGGACAATAAAGTCGGATCGGTGCCGGCGAACTCTCCCGCTCGTGCGGCGCGGTAGAGCCCCAGCGTCGCATCGATCGCACCCGGCGGCACGCCGCGCGCCGTCATGGCCGCGATCTGCTCCTCGTCGGATAGAATTTGGCGTCGGATCGGTTCGGTACGATGCTTGGCCATGATACGGACCACCTCATCAAGGTCCAGCGCGCGGCTTGCCGTCAGCGGCGGGGTGGGACCGTTCGGCCGTTCGCCGTCGAGCAGGATGGCAGCCGCCGCAGCGGCGAGATCGGTGTGCGCCGTCCACGCGACCTTGCCGTCTGCCGGAGCCGCCAGCACACCGGTGTGCGCCGCGTCTCCGATCATCATCGGGAGCGCGGACGCATAGAAGCCGTTCCGCAGCGCGATCCAAGCCATGCCGGCATCCCGCAGCATGGCTTCGGTCGCGGCATGATCGCGTGCGGGGCGGAACTGCGATGCCGGGCTCGCCGCCATGTGGCTGGTGTAGACGATCCGCCCGACGCCCACCTGCCGGGCGGCGTCGATGGCGGCGCGGTGTTGGGGAAGCGGATCGCCGCCCCGCGCCGCGACATTGGATGACACCATCAATACTTGCGAGGCGCCTTCGAATGCACTCAAGAGGCTGGCGGTATCGGCGAAGTCGCCTTGACGCACCCTCACGCCGATCTGGACCAGCGATTGCGCACCGGCCGGGTCGCGCACCGAAACGCCGATCTTCTCCGGCGGAAGATGGTCGAGCAATTCCCGGACGATCAGTCCGCCCAGCTTGCCTGTGGCTCCAGTAACGACGATCATGTGCGCTCATCCTTCGGTATTCGATGCCATTCGGCAGCGTGCGCCCCTGACGGAGGCCGGGCATTGCCATAGCGACGATCATCGCGCCGATGCGGCGGGCCGTTCACGCGGGGGTTTCCGAAGGCCAGGCGTGTAGCGCGGCGTCGGCGACGCTCGCCAGCGCGTCTTTGGGCAATCCGTCTCGCGCCATCACAGACAAGCCCTGGATCACCGCCACGACCAACCTTGCCAGCGCCGGACCGTCGGTTTCGGCCGGTAGTACACCAGCTGCCACATCCTGTCCGATACGGGCTGCAAAGGCGTCCGCGATGCGATGGCGATAGGCGGCAACTGCTATCTGAACGTCACGCGATGACGCCGATCCGCTCGCCGTCGCGCTGGCCAAGAGACACCCGGGCGGCGTGTTGGCTCCGGTGAACATCACGACTGCGCCGGTCAGCAGCGAACGGGCAGCCTCGCGCGCACTCGGTGCAGCAGCAATGGCCGCTTCGGCGGCTTCCGGCTCGCCAGCATACCGCCGTACAGCTTCTAGGAACAAGCGGCGCTTGTCGCCAAACGCCGTGTAGAGGCTAGGCGGGGTAATCCCCATCGCCGTCGTCAGATCGTTGATCGAGGTCGTTTCATACCCATGACGCCAGAACAGGTGCATCGCTTGGTCGAGCGCGGCGTCGCGGTCGAACGAGCGCGGCCGTCCGCCCTTCGATCGGACAGTGGCTTCGCCCTGCCGGCCATGTTTCGTAGCAGTCGATATAGAATCAGTTGACGTCATGGTATGACCCTAGCATGGCTTCCGTATCGAACGCTACGAAAGTCTGCCAGATGTCCCTGTCCAATTACCGCACCCTTGGCCGTTCGGGCCTCGCTGTCAGCCCGCTGGCACTCGGCACCATGACATTCGGACCCGGCGAATGGGGTGCGGACGAGGCGACGTCGCGTGTGATCTTCGATGCCTATCGCGACGCCGGCGGCAACTTCGTCGATACCGCCGACATCTATGCCGGTGGCGAGAGCGAGCGGCTGCTCGGCCGGTTCATCGCGGATGCGGGTGCGCGTGACGAAATCGTGCTGGCGACGAAGTTCGGCTTCAACGCCTCTGCCAGCCCGCTGGCGGCCGGTCAGGTGAGACGGGGCAATCCCCATGCCGGAGGTGCCGGCGCGAAGAACATACACCGCGCGCTAGACGCATCGCTGCGCCGGCTCGGCACCGACTATATCGACCTCTACTGGATGCACATCTGGGACGGCGTGACGCCGGTCGAGGAGATCGTCCAGACGCTCGGCGACCTCGTGCGGGCCGGTAAGATCCGATATTATGGCCTTTCCGACATGCCGGCGTGGGTGGCCTGCAAGGCTGCGACGATCGCCAGCGAACGGGGCGTGCCTGGGCCGATCGCGATGCAGGTCGAATACTCTCTCGTAGCCCGCGACGTGGAGGCCGAACATTTCCCGGTCGCGCGCGACGGCGGGATGGGCATGATGCCGTGGAGTCCGCTGGCCGGCGGCTTCCTGACCGGTAAGTACCGCCGGGAAGATACATCCGGCACGGGCCGCCTGAGCGGGCCAAATCCGTTCGGCAACAGCAAGTTCTCGGAGCGCAACTGGGATATCCTCAATACTCTGAGGGTTGTGGCGGACGAGCTGGGCCGCTCGCCGGCAGAAGTCGCGCTTGCCTGGACGCTGCACCGCTCCGGGGTGGCCTCGACCTTGATCGGTGCGAGCAGGGTGTCGCAACTGGAAGGCAACATCGCTGCCGGCGGTCTGCACCTCAATCCCGAACATCTGGCCAAGCTCGACGCCGCAAGCACGCCTGTGCCTGGCTTCACCGCTTCGCTGACCTCGCCCGGCATCCGGCGCATGATCTTCGGTGGCCATGACGTCGGCGGATGGGGCGAGCATTGACGATCGTCCTGCCCCTGCGCGAAGCCGGTAGGTGTCACAACCGAACGGTTATAACACTTGGACTCGCGCGGCCAATGGCACTTGGCTAACCAATCTGTCGGCGAACGAGACGCATGATAGCCTACTGCCCCGAATAGATTAGGCGGCGTGGACAAATTTGCGGCGGTGGGCTGGCCTGCTATTGGTTTGTGAGATGACCTGTGGGCGCTGCGAGCATCTAGACGAGTATGCGCGCTTCAAGACGCGCGGTGAGCTGTTTCGTGCAGTTGGAACGGTGCGGCAGGCCTTGGCCGACGGAGATATTGAAGAGGTCGATGCGGGCCCCATGAAGGGGGCAATTCCCTTCGGCGATCTATCG
>CAJYJW010000223.1 GCA_913775025.1 uncultured Sphingomonas sp.
GCACGATGTCGGCGCACGAACCGCGCCGCTACGCGCGGGAGCCACTCCGGCCGATCCGCGATAGTGACGCGCGCCGCCCCAATGTGCGTCCTCCTCCCACTCAGCCCCGAGGCCGGACAGCGCATCATCGATCGCGCGATACCAGCTGAGCGCGGGCGGCTCCCCCTTAGCTCTAGGCCCCAACGCGCCGCCGACGACCAGACGTTCCTCCGCCCGCGTGGCAGCGACGTAGAGCAAGCGCCAATGTTCCTGCCGCTCACGCTCCTCGGCCAGCGCCAGCGCCTCGGCGAGTGGGCCGGCCATCTCCTCCTTGCGGGGACGGATGACGGGAGCGGGCGGCATGTCCGGCTCCAGCGACCAGCCGATATCGGTGCGGCGGCCGCTTTCGGGGTCCTTCGCCGCATCCGCCAGGATTACCACCGGCGCCTGCAATCCTTTCGCGCCGTGGACGGTCATCACCCGCACCGCATCCAGCGGGGCGGACGGATCGCGCGTCACGTCCACGTCGCCGCGATCGAACCAGTCGAGGAAGCGTTGCAGCGATGGCACCTCCTCCGTCTCGAAGGCGAGCGCGGCGTTGACCAGTTCCTCGATCGGATCGCGCGCCTCCGGCCCCAGCCGCGCGAGCAGTTTCGCCCGCCCCTGCATCGGGCCGGACAGCATCCATTCGAGCAGATCGTAGGGCGTGCCATAATCGGCCCGCGCCAGGATATCGGCGAGCCCGGCGCGCGCTGCGCCATGCCGCCCGCTGTCGCGCAGCGCGGCCCATAATGTCCCCTTGCGGCCGAAAGCGATGGCGTACAGCTCGTCCTGCGTCAGCCCGAACAGCGGCGACACCAGAAGGCTGGCGAGACTGAGATCATCCGCCGGCTGCAATGCGAAGCGGATCGCGGCGAGCAGATCGCGCACCGCCAGCGGCGCCGTCAGCCGCAGGCGATCGACGCCGGCCACCGGCACCCCCTCCGCATGCAGCCGCGCCACGATAAGGGAGGCGAGCGTCCCCCGGCTGCGCACGAGGATGAGAATGTCCTCCGGCCGCACATCCCGCCTGCGGATCGCCAGCGGAAACGGATCGTCCAGCCAGTCCCGCACCTGCCGCGCCAGCTTGCGGGCGAATTCAAGGCTGGCATCATCCAGCCAACCCTCCTCCGCCTGATCGTCCCCCGCCGCCTCTCCCGAGATCAGCGGCCGCCACAGCGTAACGGTGCCCGGCAGGCCGGGGCGCGCGCTGACATGGGGATTCGGGGGATCGTCCAGCCCGAACCGATCCGGCCCAAGCTCGTCGATGATCCGATCCACTACCTCCAGCACAGGCGGCGTGGAGCGGAACGAGCGATCGAGCGACAGCGACAGCATCTCGCGCTCGACCGATGCCGCGCGCTTCGCGAAGCCGATTTCGGCGGCGCGGAAGGCGATCGGGTCGGTGCCCTGAAAGCTATAGATCGCCTGCTTGAAGTCACCGACCGTGAAGATCGTACGGAGGCGATCGCCCCGCGCGCCATCCCCCGCCCAATATTCGGCGGCAAGCGCTGCGACGATCGTCCACTGGTGCGTGTTGGTATCCTGCGCCTCGTCCACCAATATGTGATCGGTCGCCTGATCCAGCTTGTAGCGCACCCAGTCGCCCACCCCCTCTTCGAGCAGCAGCCGCTCGGCGAGCCGGATAAGGTCGTCGAAATCAAGCACGCCCGCCGTCCGTTTCGCTTCTGCATAGGCACGGGCGAAGGCCTGCCCGCAGCGCAGCCCGGCGGAGATCAGGTTGGCCAGCGCGGCGCGGCGGCGAAGATCGGCCAAGGCGTTACAGGCATCGGCGACGCGCGCGGCATCGCCCGCATAATCGGACGCCAGCGCCGCCAGCTTGGCGCTGGCCTTGCGGGGGCTGCCGTCCTTCGTCAGCACAAGCGCCGCCATATCCTCGATCAGCGCGACGCGTTCGGCAGGGCCGGCGGCGAGAAAGGCGGCGGCGCGATCGGCGGCGGCAAGGCCGGTGGCCGTGCCCCATGCGCCATTCGCGGCCGCCACGGAACGCAGCGCCGCATGATCGAACCGAATCGGGTGATCGTGCGGGCAATCGTCCGCGCAGGCCATTGCGAGCAATGCCTCGATGTCGCCATCCGGCACATCGAGCGCCCGTCTCACCCGTGCGGCAATACCCGGTCCAAGCGCCTCCATCGCATCGGGCGCGGCGGCGCACCGGCGCAGATAGCCCTCCACCCCCGCCTCGCCCAGACGCCGGCTGAGCATCTGGAGGTCGTCGATCAGCCCCAACACACCGCCGCGTTCCGCCTCCGTCACCATGTCGGCGAGCGTGCGGCGGGACAGTACCCCGGCTTCGCGCGGATCGAGCGGTCGGAAGCCCGGCGTCAGCCCCGCCTCGCTTGGAAAGCCGCCGAGCAGCGTCTGGCAGAAGCTGTGGATCGTCTGGATCCTGAGCCCGCCGCCCGGTGCGTCGATCACCCGTGCGAACAAGGTGCGCGCCCGCGCCATCGCCTCCTCATGATGCGGTTCCCCCAGCGCGAAGAGATCCTTGGCGAGCGCCTGCGGCTTCATCTGCACCCAGAGCGCCAGCCGCTCGTGGATGCGCTGCGCCATCTCGGCCGCGCCCGCCTTGGTGAAGGTGAGGCAGAGGATCGATTCCGGAGCCACCCCGGTGAGCAGCAACCGCAGCACCCGCGCACTCAACACATGCGTCTTGCCCGTGCCGGCGGAGGCAGTGAGCCAGACCAGCTCGCGCGGATCGGACGCGAGCGCCTGCGCGCCCTCCAGCGGAAACAGCGGTTCAGCCATTACGACCATACCATTCGTCCAGCCGCATCAGCTGATCATAGTCCCCGTAAGGCGCATGTTCGGGATGCAGCTTCGCAGTGAAGGGGGCGCTGCCGGCCAGCCATTTCGCCACCGCATCCTCCAGCGTCCGCTTCGCGACGGCGAGGAACTCCGCCGGCTCCACCACACGCTTGCCCCGCTCCTCCAGCGGTTTGGAGACATAGCCCAGCTTGCGCTGCTTGGCCGCCAGCGACCAATATTCGAACTCCTCGGGCCGCCCGGCATAAGGCTGCCCCGCCCCGTCGCGAAAGCCGCCGCCCTCGGCGATCAGCCCCAGCAGGCCGAGTTGCATCGCATAGCCCGCCGCCACCTTGGCATGGCTGGGCGGCGTGCCGGTCTTATAATCGACGATCGCGAGCGTACCGTCTGCGAGACGGTCGATCCGGTCCACCTTGCCGTACAGGCGCACGCCATGGACCTCGGTTTCGCCAAAGATCTCCGCGACCAGCGGGCGTCGCCCATCGGCCAGATGATCGCGCACCGTATCGGCGGTGAAGTCGATCGCCTCCATCAGGCGCGGCGTCCACAGTGCCTTCAGTACGGGATGGGCGACGATATCGCCCAACATCGCTCTGGCGCGCGACTCAAGCCGGGCGGGGTTACACCCATCCTCCTTCATCCAGGCTTCGAACACGGCGTGCACCGCGCTGCCCCGCCAGGCGGGGCTGGGGTCGGCGTCCACCGCATCCAGCGAGGCAAGCCGCAACATCATGTTCGCGTAGAAAGCGAACGGGTCCGCCTTAAGCCGGTCAAGCTGCGTAACCGGTATGCGATCCGGGCGATCGGCTTGCGGCGGGGCCGGCGCGGGTCGTGCGGCGGGCATGATCGGCCCGGCCGGATGATCGAGCGCGCGCGCCCAATCGATCAAGGCCGGCGCGGGGGCGAGTCCACCCGTCATTGCCTCCAGTCGCAACCAGAAGCGGGAAGCGATCGCCGGGCCGCTCGTACCCCTGCGCGCCCGCGTCACGAGGACCTCCGGCGCGCCCAGCCCATGGGTGAAGTCATGCGCATCGACGCCGATCCGCCGCTCCAGCCCCGGCAAGCCCAGATCGGCGCGAATGCGCGGCGCGAGCCACGGATCGGGCGCGGGCGCGGCAGGCCATACCCCTTCGGCAAGCCCGCCCAGGATCATCAGGTCCGCCTGCTGCAACCGTGCCTCGATCAGCCCCCATACGAACACACGCGGATGGCCACCGACGGGCGGACGAATCGCCACCTGATCCGCCATATGGCGCAGGATGGCGGGTACATCCTCGGCGCGCGCAGTCGCCGGACCGGCCACCGCTGCCTGCTCCAGATCGGCAAGCAGTTGCGCCGCCGCCCGCCCATCCGGGCCTGACCAGATCGCGTCCCCCGCAAGCGCGCCCGCCGCCTCGCGCAGCGCCGGTAGCAGGGCGGGCAGCGTCGTCTCTCGTGCGAAGGCGGCTTC
>CAJYJW010000224.1 GCA_913775025.1 uncultured Sphingomonas sp.
GATCTGGTGCGGGGCGGGGCGGCCTACATACCGGTCGAACATCTCGTCACCGTCCGCCGCGCCGGAGCGGCGTCGGCGCGGGTCGGCGGGATCGGCTGGACCGATCGCATTCGGCGATGACGCGGCACCGGCCCACCGAGGCGGGCTTCACCCTGCTGGAGGTGCTCGTCGCGCTGGCGCTGACGGCGCTGCTTGCGACCGCGCTTGTGGGCATGGTGCGGCTGGGAACGATCGGCTGGGAACGCACCGCCGCGCGCGTCTCCGCCACGGAAGGACTCGTCCGCGCCGATCGCACCCTGCGCCGGCAACTGGCGGCGATGGTGCCGGCGGGCGCGCTCGGTGACATACGCGGGCGGCCGCCCTTGTTTTTCGGCGCGGCCGACGGCTTCGGCTGGGTCGCGCGGACACCGGCCGCCGCCCGCGCGCCCGGCCTTTATGGTCAGCGCGTGCGATCCGAGGCGGGTGGCGGGATGATCCTGGAAAGCTGGCTGCTGAACGATCCCGCCCGGATCGATGTTGCGCCGCTCTTTTCGCTCGCCCCGATCCGCTTCGCCTATTTCGGCGTCGTCGGCCCCGGCTCGCCGCCGGCATGGCATGCACGCTGGGCGGCGGGCCCGATCCCGCCACGGTTGGTGCGGCTGCGCTTTCCACAGGACGCCGGCCTGCCCGATCTCGTCTATCGTCTGTCATGAGGGGGGATGAGGACGGTTTCGCGCTGATCGCGGTATTGATGTCGCTCGCGGTGGCGGCGGCGCTCGCACTGGGTGCGCTCGCGCTGTCGCAGGCCGGGGCAAACGGCGGCAGCGGCTACGCGGCCGAGGTGGAAGGGGGGGCCGCCGCGGAGGCCGCCATCGCGCTTGCCGCGATCCGCCTCGCCGATGCGGAAGGGGCGGGCCTGCCCCGCCGCGTCGAACGGCTCGATTGGCTGGGCTGGCAGGTCATGATCCGGGTGGAGGATGAGGCCGCGAAGATCGACATAAACCGCGCGCCCCGATCGCTTCTTCACACGACGCTGGCACGGCTGGATCCGCCTGTGGGTGATATGGCGCGTGCGGCACGGGCGGAGAGACGTTTCGTTTCGATCGACGATCTCGCCGCGGATCTCGGGCTGCCGGCCGACCGCCTAACCGCGCTGCGCCAAACCTTGACGGTCTACGGCGCCGAAGCGCCGGCGACTTCGGGGTATCGATCGTCGCTGGAGACGTATCGCATCGTGGCGACGGCGCATCGCGGCGGCCGGACAATCGGACGATCGGCGATTGTTCGGCTCAACCCGGGCTTCGGCGATCCATTCGAATGGCTGGAGCGCGGCGCGGATCTGTCCGTCACGGGATCGTAACGCAGCTTACGCCGAAGTTAAGCATCAGTTCCACAATGCAGAAATGACAAACTTGTAATGCGGCCATGCCCCTGGGGGGGCCGCCGGCCGCAGGTGCCGGCAGTGAGATTATCCTGATCGGAGAATATGTTATGGGGCAGATCGAATTGAACAGGCGCGGGCTTTTGAAAAGCTCCGGCTTGGGCGCGTTCGCGCTCGCGGCACCGCTTGGCGCATTGATGGAGACGCAGGCCCGCGCCGCTGTGGACGGCAATGGCGAGCAGACCTCGCTGGCCGCCAGCCCCTATGGCCCGGTGTCGCCGGTTGCCGATCTGGCCACCGGCCTGCCGCTGCTGCAGCTGCCGCAGGGCTTCTCCTACCGCACCATCTCCTGGCGCGGCGACCAGATGAACGACGGCCAGTTCGTATCGCCCGGGCATGACGGCATGGCCGTGGTCGAGGTCATCAACGGCCGCTCGATCGAGCATGTGCTGATCCGCAACCACGAGATCACCACCGGCACGCGTCAGGATGTCGTCGGCAACGCCGGCGGCGTCTATAATTCGCTCGCCACGCGCGGCGGCGGCTGCTCGGTGCTGCGCGTGCGCAACGGCCAGCTTGTCGATCACCGTCAGGCGATCGCCGGCACGGCGCAGAATTGCGCGGGCGGCCGCTCGCTGTGGAACAGCTGGCTGACATGCGAGGAGACGAACATCGCCGCCACCAACGGCGCGATGGCGCATGGCTATGTGTTCGACGTCAATTCCGACCCGACGAAGACGATCGCCCGCCCGATCGTGGAGATGGGCCGTTTCCAGCATGAGGCGACCGCCTCCGATCCGACGACCGGCTACATCTACATGACGCACGACGCGCGTGCCGTCGCCGGCTTCTACCGGTTCAAGCCCAAGAGCCAGGTCCGCGCCTATGGCGAACTGCTGAAGGGCGGCACCTTGCAGATGGCCAAGGTGGTCGGCGTCGACAAGGCCAACCTGCTGGCGCTGCGCAAGGGCAGCATCCCGAGCGATATCGGCAAGGTCGGCGAAACGCTGGCGATCGAGTGGGTCGATATCGAAACGCCCGACGCCTCGGCCACCACGCTCGTCGAAGCGGGCGCCAACAACCCCCGCCCCGCCAACCTGACCGGCGTTTCCGGCCCGTTCGCGGAAGGGCGCCGCAAGGGCGGCCTGCGCATGTCGCGCGGCGAAGGCATCTGGTGGGATCCGCGCAGCAGCAGCTTCTACGTCACCGATACGGCGTTCGGCTACAACAGCAGCAACGTGGCGGGCAACGGCCTGGGCTGCGTGTGGGCCTACAAGCCCAGCCGCAGCAACCCCGATATCGGCGCGCTGACGCTGGTCTATGCCAGTTCCACCGAGGTGATCGGCAACAACCCGGACAACATCACGGTCAGCCCGACCGGCGGCGTGCTCTATTGCGAGGATGGCGGCGCGCGCACCGACGAGTTCGGCTTCGGCATGCGGATGATGGGGCTGACCGCGCAGGGCGAGGTGTATGTGTTCGCCAAGAACAACGTCCAGCTTTCCTCGGCGCAGCTGAGCGCGATGGGGCGGACGGGCAACCGCTTCTCGCCATCGGCGGGCGACTATCGCGATACCGAGTTCGCCGGCGCGACCTTCGATCCCACCGGCCGCGTGCTCTACGTCAACACGCAGGCACCGGGCATCACCTTCGCCATCTCCGGCCCCTGGGCTCGCGGCAACCTGTAGGCGGCGCAAGGCCGGCGCGCAGCGTTGCGCGCCGGCCCCTGCCGGACTCCATTCGTTCTAGGAAATTTCCCATGAAAAAGCTTCTTTCCGCGCTTGCCGTTGCGGCGGCCTTCGTCGCCGCGCCTGCGCAGGCCGTACTGTTCATCGGCGCCACCAGCGGCCCCAACGGCGTCAACGTGATCGAGACGAGCGCCTCGCAAATCTCCGCCGACTTCGCGATCAACCGGCCGGGCTCCGTCGCCACGCTGGGTTTCGGCGTGCAGGATGGCGACGCCGCCGCCTATAATTTCGATTCATCGATGGATATCTTTACCGCCGTCGGGCCGACCGCCGCCGGTCTGCGCCAGATCAACCTGTTGCTCACCAACGGCGCCACCTTCGGCCTCGGCCAGGTCGCCGCGTCGTTCAGCAACGTGATCACCTCCCTCAACGCGACAGGCGATCGGCTGACGTTGCGTTTCACTCCGGCCGAGACGAACAACGTCACGCTCGGATCGCTTTCCGATACGTTTGGAGATTTCACGATCAATCGCAACGGGCTGGGTACGGGCGATGCCTTCAAGCTCGGCATCACCGCGGCGGTGCCGGAACCGGCCACCTGGGCGATGATGATCGGCGGTCTTGGCCTCGTTGGCGGTACGATGCGCCACCGCCGGGCCAAGGGCACGCTGCGTCTGGCCTGAACGAAAGCGGGGGCGACGTACACCGCCGCCCCCTTGCTTTAAAATGGGAGACTGACGTGGGCCTTTCCCTCACCCATATTCTGGTATTCGCCGTGGTGGCGGTGGTGCTGCTCGGCGGCGGCCGCATTTCCGGCGCGATGGGCGATCTGGCCAAGGGGCTGAAATCGTTCAAGGCGGAGATGACGGACGACGAGCCGACCCGCCGCCTCGACTGACTAGGCCTCCGTCCCGCCGCGGGTTCAGTCGGCAGTCTTCGCCTGATCCCCGTTGCGCTGCCACACCTCTGTCGCCAGCACCGTCGCAAAAATGAGCCACCCGGCCAGCGGTAGCGCGGTCGCGGCGGCGGGGCGATCCACCTTCCAGGCGGTCGCGGCAAGCGCGGTGGTGCCACCGGCCATCGCTGCCGCGGCAAGCGCGCTCGGCCCGGTCTGGCGCTTGCGAAAGAACAATTCGGTCCAGCCGCCGATCATCGCGCTGTTGGCGAGCCACAATCCCACCGCCGCGTTCCGTTGGCGCGTGGGTGGCTGGCGAAGCAGGCGGTAGCCGCCCGCCGCCGTCAGGCTTTCCAGCACCGGCCACACCGCGCCGAACACCGCATCGGGCGGCGTGAAGGCCGGCTTGTCGAGCCGCCGATACCAGCGCCGGATGCGCGGGTGGGAGGGATCGGGGGCGTTGCGCCGCCCGACGATCGCGCTCAGGCACAACACGCCTGCCGCGATGCCCGCCGCCGCCCAGGCCGGCAAGCCGCGCCCCTTAGGGTCATCGATCGTGGTGGCGTCCATACCGCATGCTCCTGTCATGATCCGGGGCGGACAACCCTTCGACGGGCAGGCGGGTTCATCGCTTATCTCACCCGGCGCAATCCCTGTGCCAGCATCATGTCCGCATCAGCGGCGGAAACAGCCGCCACGCTGAACGCGATCCCGGCGATAGCGGCGTGAAACGCGGGTGTTCGTCGCCGATTGTCGCTCGCAACGTCGCGGCCGCGTTGCCAAATCCGCCCGGGCGGGTCCATTAGCGCCATGGCCGAACTCGACCGACGCTCCGCACTTGCCGCCGCCGCCGCGCTGGCGATCGCCCCCCGCCCTGCGGTCGCGGCCGCCGCCGGCACGCCTTTTTCCTGGGCTTCGCTGCAAGCGATGGCCGCACGGCGTGCCGCCTCCGCCTATCGCGCGGTGCCCCCCGCGCCCGCCGCCGCCCGGATCGATTATGATGCGGCGGGCAAGATCCGCTATCGTGCCGATGCCGCGATCGCCGGGGGCATCCGCCTGTTTCCCCTCACCGCGATGGCCCCCACGCCGGTTGCGATCAACGTGGTGGAGAACGGCCGCGCCCGCCCCGTGGCCTTCTCGCCCGACCTGTTCGAAACGCAGGGCGGCGTGACCCCGCTGGGCTTCGCCGGTTTCCGCGCGATGACGCCGGGGCGGGACAGCGACTGGATGGCGTTCCTTGGCGCATCCTACTTCCGTACGTCCGGCGCGGAGGATCAGTATGGCCTTTCCGCCCGCGCCATCGCCATCGATACCGGTATCGCGGGGGCGGAGGAGTTTCCCGTCTTCACCGATTTCTGGATCGAGCAGCGCGGCCCGGCCGCCTATCTGATCCACGCCTTGCTCGACGGGCCGAGTGTTTCGGGCGCGTTCCGGTTCGACTGCCGTCTGGAGGGCGGCGTGGTGCAGGACGTGTCGAGCGTGTTGTTCTTTCGCAAATCCGTGGCACGGCTGGGCATCGCGCCCGCCACCAGCATGTTCTGGTATGGCGAGATGCGTCACCCCTTCGCCACGGACTGGCGGCCCGAGATCCACGATTCGGACGGCCTCGCCATCGCGACGGGATCGGGCGAGCGGATCTGGCGGCCGCTGATCAATCCGCCGCGCGAAAGCATCGATTCCTTCAGCGACCGGGCTCCACGCGGTTTCGGCCTGATCCAGCGCGACCGCGATTTCGCCCATTATCAGGATGACGGCGCCTTCTACGATCGCCGTGCCAATCTGTGGATCGCGCCGAAGGGCGATTGGGGCGCGGGCGCGGTCTCGTTGTTCGCCTTCCCCACGCGTGGCGAGACGGACGACAATGTCGTCGCCTTCTGGACGCCCGCCGCCAAACCACGCCGGGGCACGCGCATGGCCTTCGATTATCGGCTGACGTGGGACTCGCGCGATCCCGCCGCCGATGCCCCCTCGCGTGCGGTGGCGGTGCGGACAGGCACCGCCGGGCGGCCAGGCCATGCGCCCGTCGCGGGCGCCACGAAGTTGGTGGTGGATTTTCAGGGTAGCGCGCTTGAGGGGCTCGGCCGGGAGAGCGGCGTCACGCTGGCCGCCAGCGTCATGCGCGGACAGGTGACGGCCAGCGCCGCCTATCCGGTGGTCGGCCAGCGAGGGACATGGCGCGCGACGCTGGACGTGGCGCGCGATGCCGGCGTGGGCGCGGACCCGGCGGACGTGCGCCTTTATCTGAAGCAGGGCGACCGCGCGCTCAGCGAGACGATCCTCGTCCCCCTTTTCTGACATGACGCCAGCACCCTTGCCGGCCGAAGCCCCGCTGGAGATGCCGCGCCAGCGGTTCAGCCGCGCCGTGCCCAAATCGGTACCAAAGTCCGAAGAGCCGAGCGACATGCTCGCCCGCCGGCTGTTGCTGATGCTGGCGACGCTGCTGCTCGGGCTGGCGGCGCTGGCGGGGCTGAAGCCGGTGCTGGCGCGCGACGGGCTGGACGCGATGGACCATCTGCTGATGATCCTGTTCTTTCCCCTGTTTGCGTGGATCGCGTTCGGCTTCGTCGGCTCGACGATCGGCTTCATCCTGCTGATGTCCGGCCGCTCCCCCGGCTATATCACAGCACCCGATTCGACGGCGCCGGTGCGCGGCCGCACCGCCGTGCTGATGCCCGTGCATAACGAGGACGTATCGGCGGTATTCGCCCGCGTGGAAGCGATGCTGCGGTCGATCGCGGATGCGGGCGGCGCGCAGACGACCGACTTCTTCCTGTTGAGCGATTCGAACCCCACCTCCGGCGAGGCGGAGGAGCGCTGCTGGACCGCGCTGGCTCCCGACGCGCCGATCCCCCTCTTCTACCGCCGGCGGGAGAAGAATATCGCCGCCAAGCCTGGCAACATCGCGGATTGGGTGACGCGCTTCGGTGGCGGCTACGACTATATGGTGGTGCTGGACGCCGACAGCCTGATGAGCGGCCGCACCATCGCCACCCTGGCCGCCGCCATGGAAGCGCGGCCGGCGGTCGCCCTGATCCAGACGGTGCCGACGGTGATCGCCGCCGCCACCCTGTTCCAGCACTGGATGCAGTTCGCCAACCGCCTCTATGGCCCGATCGCCACGGCGGGGATGCTGTGGTGGTTCGGATCGGAGGGCACCTTCTGGGGGCATAACGCCATCGTCCGCGTGTCCGCCTTCGCCGAAAGCTGCGGCCTGCCCGAGCTGCTCGGCCCAGCGCCCTTCGGCGGCCACGTGATGAGCCATGACATGGTGGAGGCGGCGCTCCTCCGGCGGCGCGGCTGGGCGGTGCACATGGTGATGATCGGCGGCAGCTATGAGGAATATCCGCCGACGATGATCGATCACGCGATCCGCGACCGGCGATGGGCGCAGGGCAATATTCAGCATATCCGTTTGCTCGGCTCCGCCGGCTTCCACTGGATCAGCCGCGTGCAGCTGTTCGTCGGCGCATCCGCCTACATTACCTCACCCCTCTGGCTGCTGCTGATCGTAACCACGCTGCTGGCGCATGTCTCAACGGACGCGCCGGCGAGCGTGGCGGGATCGAGCCTGCACATATTCATTCTGACGCTGCTGTTGCTGTTCGGGCCGAAGGCGATGGCGCTTGCGTGGGCGCTGAACGATCCGGCGCGGCGGCGCGGCTTCGGCGGCGGTCGGCGGCTGACGCGCTCGGTCGCGGCGGAGATCCTGCTGTCGATCCTGTTCGCCCCCGCCGCGATGCTGACCCAGACGATCGACCTCACCGATATCGTCCGCGGCAAGCGATCCCGCTGGGTGACGCAGGCCCGCGAGAGCGACGGCATCGCATTGCACGATGCGCTGCGTCGCTATCGCTGGCACGTCGCGGCGGGGGCCGGCCTGATTCTGCTGACGCCGCTGGCGCCGATTGCGGCGGCATGGCTCTCACCGGTAACGCTGGGGCTGCTCGCATCGCCGTGGCTGGCGATGTGGACGGCGCGCGCCAGCCTAGGCGATCGGGCACGCGCGCGCGGCTATTTCACCGTGCCCCCCGCCCCCACCGAACGCTGGCTGCGCGAGGCGGCGCAGGGCTGACTGCCCGCCTGGCGATGACGTCAGATGCCGGTGGCCTCATCCAGCGCGAACATGCGATCCACCTCGGCCACCAGATCGCGCAGGTGGAACGGCTTGGAGAGGACGCGCGCGTTCGGCGGGGCCGCCCCGTCCTTCAGCGCCACGGCGGCGAAACCGGTGATGAACATCACCCGCATCTCCGGCGCGATGACGGAGGCGCGCTGGGCAAGCTCGATCCCGTCCATCTCCGGCATCACGATATCGGTCAGCAGCAGATCGAACGCCCCGGGCTCGATCAGCGGCAGCGCCATCGTGCCGCGATCGACCGCCGTCACGACATAGCCGACCCGTTCCAGCGCGCGGGCCAGATATTCGCGCATCGAGTCATCGTCTTCGGCCAGCAGGATGTGAGTCATGATGCCCGCCCAGGGTTGATCTATCGCGCATGCCCTATGGGCGAAGGGCTTAAGATTTGCCACCCGCCCGTGCGCGTCCTACCGTATCGGGCATGGAAAGGCCGATCCCCGCGCCGTTCGTGCGGCTCGGCCCGCCAGAGCCGGCCTGCCCGCTGATCGTCAGCGTGCCGCACGCCGGGCGGTGTTATCCGTCCGCCCTCCTCGCCCGCAGCGCGCTTCCCGTCGAAACGCTGGCAGCCTTGGAGGACCGCCATGTCGACGCGCTGGCGGAAGGGCTGCCGGCGATGGGCATCACCACCTTCGTCGCCACCCGCGCGCGCGCATGGATCGACCTCAATCGCGACGAGCGGGAGGTCGATCCCGCGATGGTCTCGCCGCCGCCGCGCGCCGCCACGCTGATCGCCAGCGCGAAGATGCGCGGCGGCCTGGGGCTGATCCCCCGTCGCGTCGCAGGGGCGGGGGATATCCTCTGGCACCGCCTGCCGGCCGAGGAGGTCGCGGCGCGGATCGAAAGCGACCACCGCCCCTGGCATGGCGCCATAGCGGACGCTTTGAAGCAGGCCCATGCACGATTCGGCATCGCCCTGCTGCTCGATCTCCATTCCATGCCGCCGCTGGCCGCTGAGGCGGGGCGCATGGCGGCGCGGCTGGTCATCGGGGATCGGCACGGACGCAGCAGCGACGCCCGCTTCGTCACCCGGCTGCTCGCGGCGGCGCAAGCGCTGCCCGTCGCGCGAAACGTACCCTATGCCGGCGGCTATACGCTCGAACGCCACGGGCGGCCGGCCGTAGGTATTCACGCGCTCCAGCTGGAGGTCGACCGTACCCTCTACCTCGCGCCGGATCTGCGCGCCTTGGGGGGCGGGGTAGAGGCTATGCGGCAGCTGGTGCAGACGCTCGTCTCCGCGTTGCGCAGCGAACTGACCCTAGGATCCTGCCCCGCGATGCAGGCCGCCGAATAAAAAACCACCCCACGCTTTCGCATGGGGTGGCCAAGGTTCAGGGAGGAAGCGCACCCGGAGGTGCGCTGATGCCAACCGCGAAAGGGGGGGGCGCGGCCGGCACTGACAACCAGATAGTCTGGCCTCGAATGGCTTTCAAGCCACAGTTTCAAAATAATTCATTACATCGGTGACATGAGTCTTGACTAGCGGGATTTCGGCTCCTCGCCGGGCAGGATCCGAGCGAGCGTCCGATCCCGATCAACGAAATGATGCTTGAGCGCAGCAGCGATATGCAGCGCGGCCAGCGCGGCCAGCAGCCACCCGGCATATTCGTGGAAAGCATGCGGCACCGCTCCTGCCTGCGGCCCCTGCGCGACGGGCAGAAAGGGGATGTCGAACAGGCCGAACACGCTGATCGGCTGCCGCTTCATGCTGGCCGAGGTGAACAGCCAGCCAGACAGCGGCATCAGAATGATCAGCGCGTAGAATAACCAGTGCGTGATATGCCCGACCACGACCTGCCATCGCGGCATGGCGGGCAGCGGCGGCGGGCGATGACCGAGCCGCCATGCCAGCCGCGCGATGCTGAGGAACAGCACGGCGATGCCGATCGCCTTGTGGCCCGACCAGAAGAAGCCCGACAGGCTTTTCGGCAGGATATCGCCGCCAAGCCCACCCATGAGATTCCATAAAACGAGCGCGGCGATGATCCAGTGGAATGCGATCGCCACCCGTGTGTAGCGATCCCCCGTCGCCGCGCCCGCCACGGTCAGGCCGCCAGCGTCGGCGTGGCGCCGGGCACGCGGCCAAGTTGCACCTGCCGACCGAAGATCTCGCGGATCAGGGTAAGCGAGAACAGATGGCCGTACACGAGACCCAGCAGGCCCGACTGAACGAGCTTGCGCAATATGTCTCCGCGCATCTCCCGCAGGCGATCCTCCGACACCATCTGGAAACCGCGATAGATGAACGGCTGGTCCGCCCCATCCGGCTGGATCGAGACCTCGCCGTCGATCAGCAGTTTGTGATCGGCAAGCTCCTTCATGAACGCGGCGGTGCGCTGGCCGGCCTGCTCGAACTGTTCGCAGAAGTTCAGCACCTCCTGCGTGGCGGCGGCGGGCTGGCCGCCCTCGAACAGTGGCTCGCCATCCTCATAGGCGCCCAGCACGTCGCTGGTCGGATCGAAGCAGAGCGACAACTCCTCCGCTTCCGGCCGCAGCCGCGCGAGCATGAAGGGGTAGCGCCGCACATAGGCCGGCACATAGACCTCCTGCGTCAGCTTGCCCTCGTCGTCGACGAATACGTTGACGCCCTCGTTCAGCCCCATCAGCGCCAGCGGCACGGGATTGTCGCCGACCGAAAAGACGATCGGATAGTGGCGCTGGGCAAGCCCGAACTCCTCGACGGTCAACGGCACGGCATGGGCGGTGGCGAAGAAGGGCGCCGCCTCCACCCGGCGGGCGCGCCAGTCGCCGTGCGCCACGCTGGAAAGCGGCTCCAGCTGGTTGTAGAAAAGCGGCAGTCCCATGTCGGGCGCGCTGGCCATCGTATCGTCTCCCCTTTTTGGCAAAATCCCTCGCGGTCTATGGCGCGGGCGGGCATCAGGCAAGCGGCACGAGCTTGCCGGGATTCATCAGCCCCCGCGGGTCGAGCGCGGCCTTGATCGCGCGTTGCGCCGCCAGACGGGCCGGCTCGGCGAGACGGGCATATTCCGCAAGCTTCGTCTGCCCGATGCCATGCTCGGCGGAGATGGAGCCACCGGCCGCAACGACCAGATCGTGGACATAGGCGTTCACCGCGGCCCCCTCCTCCGCCAGCCAGGCCGCCGCATCCGCCCCCGCCGGCGCGCGCACGTTGAAATGCACGTTGCCGTCGCCGAGATGCCCGAACGCGATCACCCGCGTACCCGTGAAGCGCGCCTCCACCGCTGCCCTGCCGGACGTGATGAAACCGGGCATGGCGGATACGGGCACCGCCACGTCATGCTTGGCCGCCACCCCATCCGCCCGCTCCGCCTCGGAGATAGTCTCGCGCAGCGCCCACAAGGCCTCCGCCTGCGTTTCGCTCGCGGCGATCACGGCATCGGCGAGGCTGCCGTCCTCAAGCCCCGCCGCCAGCACCGCCTGCATGGCCTCCGCCGGATCGGGAGCACCCTTCGGGGCGGTCGCCTCGATCAGCACGTTCCAGCGGTGCGACTTCCTGAGCGGGGCGCGTGCCCCCGGAATATGGCGCAGCACGAGGTCCACCGCGTCGGCCGGCACCAGCTCGAAGCTTTCCACCGCCGCGCCGGTCGCCGCCTCCAGCCTGCGCAGCAGCCCGAGCGCCGCCTCGGGCGTGTCGAGGCCGACCCAGGCGACCGCCCGTGCCCCGATCGCAGGCACCAGCCGCAACGCCGCCGCCGTCACCAGCCCCAGCGTCCCCTCCGCCCCGCATAGTAGCTGGCGCAGGTCGTAACCGCGATTGTCCTTGCGGAGGGCGGAGAGGCCGTTGAACACCGATCCGTCCGGCAGCACCGCCTCCAGCCCCAGTACCAGCGCGCGCATCGGGCCGAACCGCAGCACCTGCGTGCCCCCCGCATTGGTGGAAACGAGGCCGCCGATCGTCGCCGATCCCTTGGCGGCGAGCGACAGGGGGAAACGCATCCCCTCCGCCTCCGCCGCTTCGTGTAGCGCCTGCAGCGGCACGCCCGCCTCCACGATCGCGACCCCGTCTGCCGCCGATACCGAACGGATCGCCCGCATCCGTCGCAACGACAGGATCAGCGCGCGTCCGTGCGCCGGCGGGGTCGCCCCCGCCACCATCGATGTGTTGCCGCCCTGCGGCACCAGCGGCATCTCCGCCGCCGCCGCGAGGGTTACGACTGCCGCCACTTGCCGCGCATCAGCCGGCGAGACGAGCGCCAGCGCCGCCCCCCGCACCCGCCCGCGCCAATCCACCAGCCAGGGGGCGAGATCGGCGGGATCACGGGTAAATCCGCGGGGGCCGAGCAGCGCCGCCAGATCGTCGAGCAGGCGAGTGTCTTCGATAGCGCTTGTCATGAAGGGCGATATAGCGACTGTCCGGGCAGGGGCCAATTAATCGCCGGTTCAAGCCCCGCCGGGCACGGCGGGGGCGATGCGGATGGAGACGACGTGATCGGGCGGGGGGCGATGGCCGTGCTTCTGATGTCCGCCGCAGGCGCGCCCATGGCGGGTGGGGTGGCGGCGGACGAAACCGCGCCCGCGCCGACGCGCTATGCGCAGCTCACCATAAGGGAGCGGGTGGAGCGCGTGATCGTCCGCATCCGCACCGGCCGTTCGCCCGCGATCCCCGCCGGCATGCGCTACAAGGAAAAGAAAGGGCCGCGTTGCATACCGGCCGCCGGCGTCGCCGCCGCCGCCGTGACCAAGCCGGATAGCGTCGATTTCGTTTTGAAGGGCGGCGAGCGCATTCGGGCGAAGCTAGACGACGATTGCCCCGCGCTCGATTATTACGGCGGCTTCTATCTGCGCCCCACCGCCGATCGCGCCATCTGCGCCGATCGCGACGCGGTACATGCACGTTCCGGGGGCGAATGCGCGATCACCCGCTTCCGGCGGCTGGTGCCCGACGTTCGATAACGGCGCCGGCGGCGGCCTGCCTTGACAAAAGTCCGCTATCGGGCCAATCGCGGCATGGTTGCTGGCCGCTTTCCGGCTGTGCCTTATCCCGGATCGCTCATGAACTTCGCCGATCTCGGCCTCTCCGATGAACTTTTGCGCGCCGTCGGCGAGTCCGGCTATACCGAACCGACGCCGATCCAGGCGCAGGCGATCCCGCCCGTCCTGATGATGAAGGATATCGTCGGTATCGCGCAGACGGGCACCGGCAAGACGGCGGCGTTCGTGCTGCCGATGATCGATATTCTCGGCCACGGTCGCAGCCGCGCGCGCATGCCCCGCTCGTTGATCCTGGAGCCTACGCGTGAGCTGGCGGCCCAGGTCGCCGAGAATTTCGAGAAATACGGCAAATATCACAAGCTCTCGATGGCGCTGCTGATCGGCGGCGTGAACATGGGCGAGCAGGTTGCGGCGCTAGAAAAGGGCGTGGACGTGCTGATCGCCACGCCGGGCCGGCTGATGGACCTCTTCCAGCGCGGCAAGATCCTGCTGACGGGCTGTTCGCTACTGGTGATCGACGAGGCGGACCGGATGCTCGACATGGGGTTCATCCCCGATATCGAGGAGATCTGCACAAAGCTGCCGGCGACCCGGCAGACGCTGCTCTTTTCCGCGACGATGCCGCCGCCGATCAAGAAACTGGCGGACAAATTCCTCAGCAGCCCCAAGCGGATCGAGGTGTCCCGCCCCGCCTCCGCCAATCTCCAGATCACGCAGGCGCTTGTCGAGACGTCCTCACGTGGCAAGAAAAGCCGGCTACGCGATCTGCTGCGCGCCGACGACGTGACGACCGCGATCATCTTCTCAAACCGCAAGACGATGGTGCGCGAGCTTGCGGAAACATTGCGCCGCGACGGTTTCGCCGCCGGCCAGATCCATGGCGATATGGAGCAGCCGGAGCGGCTGCGTGAGCTCGATCGTTTCAAGGCGGGCGAGATCAACATCCTCGTCGCGTCCGACGTCGCGGCGCGGGGGCTCGATATCAAGGGCGTCAGCCACGTCTTCAATTTCGACGTGCCATGGCATCCGGATGATTATGTCCATCGTATCGGCCGCACCGGGCGCGGCGGCGCGACCGGCAAGGCGTTCACGCTGGTGACGCCCGAGGATGCGGAGGCGATCGAGGCGATCGAAAAGCTGACCGGCACCAGCATCGCGCGGGTATCGGACGTGACCGGCCAGGCGGATACCGCGACGGAGCCACGACGTACGCGCGCGCGCAAGGGGGAAGCGCCGGCGTCTGCGGGCGAGGAACACGCCGATCAGGGTCGGCCGGTGGCGACGAAACGCGCGCCCCGCGATGAACGGTCGGATGATCGCGGCGATCGGCCCCGTGAGGGCCGGCGCGAAACAGCGGTCGGGCGCCAGCCCACGGGCGACGGGCGATCTCAGGACACCCGGGGTGGCCGACGGGAGGATCGCGGCTGGCAATCCGAGGCTCGCCCTGCTCGCGAGCCGGAGCTTCCGGCGATCGAGACGCCGGATGGCTGGAACGGCCCGATCCCTGATTTCCTCAACTATCGGCTGCGCGGCTGACGGTTTCGCACCCCGACGAAACGGCTATCGCGTGCGCCGATAGCGGGCACGGAAATTATTGGCGAAGGATGCCAACGTCGCCGTGGCGATGGCGTCGCGCAACCGCTGCATCAACGCCTGATAGAAGCTGAGGTTATGTTCCGTCATCAGCATCGCCCCAAGCATCTCGCCTGAACGGACGAGGTGGTGGAGGTAAGCGCGGCTCCACCCGGCGCACGCCTGACAGGCGCAATCGCTATCCAGCGGCGCCTGATCCTCGGCAAACCGCGCGTTGCGGATGTTCAGCGGCCCATCCCATGTAAAGGCCTGTCCGTTGCGTCCCGATCGAGTCGGCAGCACACAGTCGAACATATCGATCCCGCGCTCCACGGCGCCGACGATATCGTCCGGCTTGCCAACCCCCATGAGATAGCGCGGCCGGGTCGGATCGAGCTGGCCGGGCGCATAGTCCAAT
>CAJYJW010000225.1 GCA_913775025.1 uncultured Sphingomonas sp.
GTCGGCATTCCGGGCCTGAGCTTCCAGGCGCTGCTCGGTTACGTGTTCCAGCCGATCATGGCGCTGCTCAATGTGCCGTGGAAGGAAGCGGGCATCGCGGGCGGCCTGTTCGGCGAGAAGATCGTGCTGAACGAGTTCGTCGCCTACATCCATTTCGGCCAGATCAGGGATACGCTCTCGCCGCGCACCGCCGCGATCGTCACCTTTGCGCTGTGCGGCTTCGCCAACTTCTCGTCGATCGCGATCCAGATGGCGGTTACCGGCAGCCTTGCGCCCAATCAGCGGCCGGTGCTGGCGCGGCTGGGGCTGAAGGCGGTGGCGGCCGGTGCGCTCTCGAACCTGTTGAGCGCCTGTCTGGCCGGTATGGCGCTCGGCTGAGCGACCTCAGTTGTGCTTGTCCGTCGCCTTGGCATTCATGGCATGTTCGGCACGATCGATCGCTTCCAGCAGGTTGGCGAAGCTATCATCCTCGTCAAGGCGATAGACACGGTTCAGCGCCTCGCCGACGACGGCCAGTTCGCGCTCCGTCAGCAGGCTGACCGCGACGATCCTCTCCCGTCCGACCATGAAACGCTCCCAACTCGGTAACCGCTGTCAGAACGAGCATCGGCGGCATCGTGTCCCTGACGTGACACAAAATGCCGCGGGGGCCGTCACAGCCAGCCGGTATGCTGCAACAGGACGCGCCCGCCGAGGCCGATCAGCACCAGTCCGCCTATCACCTCCGCCCGACGACCGGCGCGTGCGCCGATCGCGCCGCCCGCCAATGCGCCGACAAGGCACAGGCCCGCCGTCACCATGCCGATCGTCGTAACCGAAAGCCCCACCGGCAGGCCTAGCGCGGGCAGCGTGATCCCCGCCGCCGCCGCGTCCACACTCGTCGCCAGCGCCGCCGTCAGCAGGCCGGCGCCGGATAGCGGTATGGCGGGTGTCTCGTCCCCGTCCATCGCCTCGTGGATCATCTTGCCGCCGATGGCCGCCAGCAGCGCGAAGGCGATCCAGTGATCCACCCGCTCGATCACCCCGGCGAACGCCTGACCCAGGCCCCAGCCGGCCAACGGCATCAGCGCCTGCGCCAGCCCGAATGCCAGTGCCATCCGCACCGCGCCGCCAACGCCCGGCCGGGCGGATGCCCCCTGCGCCACCGCGACGCAGAAGGCGTCCATCGCTAGTGCGAATGCGAGCAGAAGCAGCGTCGTCATCGCCCCAGCACCTCCTCCACCCACGCCGGCACGAGCAGGCCGGCGGGGCCGCTGCGCACCTCGTCGAACCAGGCGCTGCCGGCGGATGGATCCAGGTTCAGCTCAAGCGTGCGCGCCCCGCACGCCGCCGCCATCCGCACGAAGCCGGCGGCGGGATAGACCGCGCCCGAGGTTCCGATCGAGACGAACAGGTCCGCCGCCGCCAGCGCCGCCTCGATCCGCTCCATTTCGTAGGGCATCTCGCCGAACCACACGATATCGGGCCGCAGCCGGCCGCCCGCGCCGCAGGACGGGCAGGCGGGTGCATCGCCGAGATCGCCCTCCCACGGCATGCGGGCATCGCAGGCGGCGCACCATGCCGACCGCAGCGCGCCGTGCATGTGCAGCAGCCGCGTGGCACCTGCCCGCTCGTGCAGGTCATCCACATTCTGCGTCACGATCAGCAGGTCGCCCGGCCAGTCCCGGTCCAGCCGGGCGAGCGCCTGATGCGCCGGGTTGGGCGATACCGTGCGCAATGCGCGCCGACGTCCATCGTAGAAATGGTGGACCAGCGCCGGGTCGCGCCGGAAAGCCTCGGGGGTGCAGACATCCTCGATCCGGTAGGCGCCGCCATCCTCTGTTTCCCACAGGCCGTCCTCGCCGCGAAAGGTGGGAATGCCGCTTTCGGCGGAGATGCCGGCACCCGTCAGCACCACGATGGCCGCATCCGATCGCATCATCCCGCCTTTCCTCCCTATGGCTTCGGCGGCGGGCTAGCCGATGCGGATGGCGGCGGAAACCCCGCGCCGTGCTTGCGGCGGCCGACCATGCGCGCCATGGATCGCCCGCATGACCCGACGGGATGCTCGCGACCGATGACCGATGGCCTGTCCGGCCCTCGCCGCTGGCTCGCGGTGGGGGCGATCTCCTTCGGCAACGCGCTGGTGGTGATCGACGGCGCGATCGCCACGGTGGCGCTGCCCACCATCGCGCGCGATCTGGCGGTGGATGCCTCGGCCGCGGTGCTTGTCGTCACCATCTACCAGCTCGTGCTGGTGATGACCTTGTTGCCCTTCGCCACGCTGGGGGACAGGATCGGCCTCAGCCGCATGTATCAGGGCGGGCTGGCGTTGTTCACCATAGCCACCATCCTTTGCTTCTTCGCGCGCAGCCTCCCCTTCCTGCTGGTGGTGCGCGCGGCGCAGGCGCTGGGGGCGGCGGCGGCGCTTAGCGTGTCGTCCGCGCTCGTCCGCTCCACCTATCCGGCAGCGCTGCTGGGGCGCGGCCTGGCGTTGAATACGATGGTGGTGGCCAGCGCCAGCGCCTTTGCCCCCACGCTCGGCGGGCTGGTCCTGTCCGTGGCCCCCTGGCCGTGGGTGTTCGCCAGCGCCGTGCCGTTCGGGCTCGTCTCGCTGCTGCTGAGCCGTGGCCTGCCGGCGCCACGCCCGCGCAATGAGCCGTTCGACCTGCTGGGCGCGGTGCTGTGCGCGGCGATGTTCGGCCTCGTCATCGCCGGGCTGGAGAGCGCGGTGCATGGCGACTCGCCGGTCGTATCCGCCGCGATCGTGGCGACAGGTGCCGCGATCGGCACGATCTTCGTCCGGCGCGAGAAGGGGGCGGCGCGGCCGATCCTGCCGGTCGATCTGCTGGCCTCGCCCGTGATCGCGCTTTCCGTGGTAGGGGCGTTCACCGCTTTCGCCGGCACGATGACGTTGCTGCTGTCGCTGCCCTTCCGTCTGGGCCACGCCTATGGATATTCTCCCTCGGAGATAGGCGCGGTGATCGCCGCCTGGCCGTTCGCCACGATGATCGTCGCGCCGATCGCGGGCGCCTTGGCGGACAGGGTGCCGGCGGGGCTGATCGGCGGCATCGGCATGACGATCGCGATTACCGCGTTGCTGTGCCTCGCCTGGTTGCCGCCAGCGCCCGGATATGTCGATCTGGCATGGCGAATGGCGATGGCGGGCTGCGGATTCGGCCTGTTCTTCACGCCGAACGCGCGGCTTGTCATCGGCTCGGCCCCGCGCGAGCGGGCGGCCGCGGCCGGGGGCATGGTCTCCACGACGCGTCTGGTCGGACAGACGGTGGGGGCAACGCTTGTGGCGGCGTTGCTCGCATCCGGCCTGGGGGGCGGATCCGTGCCCGCGCTGGCGGCGGCGGGCATGGCGCTGGTCGCCGGCCTGTGCAGCCTGGCGCGGTTGCGCCCGTCGCTGCGCCAGCCACGCGCCGAGGAAGTGGCCGACGTGCAACCGGCCGCCCACCTTAAATAACCGCCGGGAAACCGCGTCGTCACCGGGCGTTTACGCCTCGCATTCAGCGACGGAGCGATACGCCATGCCTTATATCAAGACCGGTGACGGGACCGATATCTACGTCAAGGACTGGGGGCAGGGCCGCCCCGTGGTGCTCATGCACGGCTGGCCGCTGAACGCCGACTCGTGGGACGACCAGGCGGTCGCGCTGGCAGAAGCGGGCTATCGCGTGATCGCCTACGACAGGCGCGGTTTCGGCCGTTCGTCCCAACCATGGACGGGCTACGACTATGATACGCTGGCGGACGATCTGGCTGCCGTGCTGGAGGCGACGGGCGCGCGGGACGCCGCGATCGTCGGCTTCTCGATGGGCGGGGGCGAGGTGGCGCGCTACATGTCCCGCCATCAGGGCAAAGGTATCGTGCAGGCGGGGCTGATCGCCTCGGTGGTGCCCTACGTGTTGCAGGACGACAGCAACCCGAATGGCGTGGCCGGCGCCCAATTGGACCAGATCAAGGACGGCTTGCGGCGCGATCGCCCCCATTTCCTCGCAGGCTTCGCACAGGATTTCTATGGAGTCGGCTGGATCAGCAGCCCGGTCAGTCAGGAGGTGCTGGACTGGTCTCTGATGATGGCGATGCAGGGGGGGCTTCATCCCACCATCGCCTGCGTCGATGCCTTCGGCCGCACAGATTTCCGCCCCGACCTGCCGGCCATCACGGTACCCACGCTGATCCTCCACGGTACGGCGGACAAGACGGTGCCGATCGACGCGACCGGACGGGCCGCCGCGCAAGGGATCGCACAGGCCCGGCTGATCGAATATGACGGCAGCCCCCACGGCCTGCTCGCCACCGACAAGGACCGCGTGACGGCGGATCTGCTGGAATTCTTGGGCGCCTGACAGCAAAGCCACTGTTGCCGCGCCATGCCCGAGACGCCTAGACCGGCCGGCATGGCGCGGCCCCCCTCCCCCTTCTCCTTTCCCGATTTCCGTAGCTATTGGGTGGCGCGGGCCAGCAGTACGGTCGCGCAGATGGCGATGGTCGTCGTCATCGGCTGGCAGGTCTATGATATTGCCCGCCGCACGATGCCTCCGCGCGAGGCGGCGTTTCAGCTCGGCCTGATCGGCATCGTCCAGTTCGTACCGCTGCTGCTCCTCACCCTCGTCGTCGGCTGGACGGCGGATCGGGTGGACCGGCGCTGGATCGCGCGCGCCTCCGTCTTGCTGGAGGCCGGATGCGCCGGCACGCTGGCCTGGATGGCGTGGCATGACACGACCAGCTTGCCCGCCCTGTTCGCCATCGCCGCGCTGCTCGGCGTCGCGCGCGCTTTCGCCGGCCCGGCCCTGCAGGCGCTCGCCCCCAATCTGGTGCCGCGCGAGGTGCTGCCCACCGCGATCGCGATGAGTTCGATCGCCTGGCAGGGCGGTTCGGTTATCGGGCCGCCGCTGGGCGGCTTCCTGTACGCCACCGGCCATTTCATGCCCTATGCGGTCAGCACCGTGCTGTTCCTGTGCGGCTTCATCTCGCTGCTGCTGATCGGCCCGGTGCCCCGCACCACGCTCGATCGCGCGGCAAACCCCTGGGCGCAGATGGTCGATGGCCTGCGCTATGTGCGGGAGAACCGGCTCGTTCTTGGTGCGATCTCGCTCGATCTGTTCGCGGTGTTGCTTGGCGGGGCGACGGCGATGCTGCCTATCTTCGCGCGCGACATTTTGATGGTCGGGCCCGCCGGCCTCGGCCTGTTGCGGCTGGCGCCGGCGGTGGGGGCGATCGTGATGGCCGTCTGGTTCAGCCGCCGCCCGCTGAAACGCAATGTCGGCGTGAAGATGCTGGCGGCGGTGGCGGTGTTCGGCCTTGCCACGATCGCGTTCGGCATCTCGCGCTGGCTCCCGCTATCGCTGATGTGCCTTGGCGTGCTGGGCGCGGCGGACATGCTTTCGGTCTATGTCCGCCAGTCTCTTATCCAGCTCTACACGCCGAACGAAATGCGCGGGCGCGTGGGGGCCGTCTCCACCCTGTTCGTCTCCGGGTCCAACGAACTGGGCGAGGCGGAATCAGGCTTCCTTGCCGCCGCGATCGGGCCGGTGGCGGCGGTGGTGGCGGGCGGCCTCGGCGCGATCCTCGTCACCCTTTTGTGGGCACGCCTGTTTCCCGAACTCAAGAACGCGCGCACCTTCGCGCCACCCAAGACCCTCGAAGACGCCCCCGGACAGGAGAAAGCGATATGAAGGCGCAAAGCATATTGGAGACGATCGGCCAGACGCCGCACATCCGCGCCGCCCGGCTTTTCCCGAACGCCGAGGTGTGGATCAAGTCAGAACGGTCGAACCCCGGCGGCTCGATCAAGGATCGCATCGCCCTCGCCATGGTCGAGGAGGCGGAGGCGTCCGGCAAGCTCAAGCCCGGCGGCACCATCATCGAGCCGACCAGCGGCAACACCGGCATCGGCCTTGCCTTGGTCGCGGCGGTGAAAGGCTACAAGCTGGTGCTGGTCATGCCCGAATCGATGTCGTTGGAGCGGCGGCGGCTGATGCTCGCCTATGGCGCCACCTTCGATCTCACCCCGCGTGAAAAGGGGATGAAGGGCGCGATCGAGCGCGCGATCGATCTGGCGGCGAAAACGGACGGCGCCTGGATCCCCCAGCAGTTCGAGAATCCGGCCAACATCGACGTCCATGTCCGCACGACCGCGCGCGAGATCCTCGCCGATTTCGCCGATGCGCCGATCGATCTGCTGATCACCGGCGTCGGCACCGGCGGCCACATCACCGGCGTGGCGCAGGTGCTGAAGGCGGAGTGGCCGGGCCTGAAGGTCTATGCGGTCGAGCCGACGCTCTCGCCTGTCATCTCGGGCGGGCAGCCGGGGCCGCACCCGATACAGGGCATCGGCGCGGGCTTCGTGCCGGCGAACCTTCATACCCAACTGCTCGATGGCGTGATCCAGGTCGATCCGGCGGACGCGAAGGACATGGCCCGCCGCGCCGCCAGCGAGGAAGGGATGCTTGTCGGCATATCCTCGGGCGCGACGCTCTCGGCGATCCGCCAGAAGATCGCCGAGCGTGGCGATGCCCCCCGCGTGCTGGGCTTCAACTATGATACCGGCGAGCGATATCTTTCGGTGCCGGACTTCCTGCCGGAATAGGACGGTAGAAAGCGCTGGGGCGGTCGGCCCGCCCTGGCGCTTCCTCCGCTCAACCCGCATGCATCCGGCGGGCCGTGCGGAGGCAGCGTAACGACCCTTCCTACGACGCCCGTACCGCCGCGCCCCCCTGGGCCAATTCAGGGCGAAACCGGATCCGCCAACCCCAGCCCCCGCGCGATCGCAGGCAGATCACCGTCCGTGCCGCAACCGACAGCGCCGTTCGCGCCATGCTCGGCATAATAATCGGGGCCGTTGGCGCATGGGGCGGGCGTCTGCTCACGGCGGAGCGCCGTGTCGATGCGATCGCGAAAATAGTCGAACGTTTCGGCGGCGAGCGGCTTCGTCTCGCGGCCGGCCACCGCCCAGCCGCCGGCGGGGCCGGGAATGAGATCGATCAGGGTTCGGGTCACCCCTTTCCCGCCGCGCGCCGCCTCATAGACCGTGGCGCCCTGCCCGCCCGGCTGGACGACGGTGAACCGAATGGTACCGGCATCGGGCACCGCCAAGCCGGCGGCCGCCTGCACCGCGCCTACGGCCGACGGCGGCGTCGCCGAGATGGCCACGCCACCCGATGACAGGATGGCCACCACGCCTAGCCCGATGCGACGGATCAGAACGCCTCCGCCGGCAAGGCCATCAGGCTTTCCGACCCGCCCTCGATCCGGCGGCGCAGCGCGCCGGCATCGGGCAGCATCCGCTCCGCATAGAAGCGCGCCGTCATCTGTTTCGCCTCATGAAAGGCAGGGTCGCCGTCCCCCGTCGCCAGGGCGGCGGTGCTGGCGCGCGCCATCTTCAGCCACATCCAGCCGATCGCCACGATGCCGGCAAGCGTCATGAACGGATAGGCAGCGGCACCGATGTCGTTCGGGTTCGTCATCCCACGCTTCATCAACCACATCGCCGCCGCCTGCAACTCGCCAAGCGCCCTTTCGAGACGGGCCGAGACATCGGCGGTGGCGGGATCGGCTTTCCCGGCCTGCACCTCGGCGGCGATCGCGCCCATCAACGCCATCGCCGCCCGCCCGCCGTTCAGCCCCAGCTTGCGGCCGACGAGATCCATCGCCTGCACGCCGTTGGTGCCTTCGTAGATCTGGGCAATCCGCGCATCGCGGACATATTGCTCCATCCCCCATTCGCGGATGTAGCCATGCCCGCCATAGACCTGCTGCGCATCCGTCGCGACCTTGTAGCCGATGTCGGTGACGTGGCCCTTCACGATGGGCGTCACCAGCGAGAGGAGATCGTCCGCCTGCGTCCGCGCCTCCGCCGTTTCGGCATGCTGCGAGAGATCGGATTGCAGCGCCGCCCATAGGCAAAGCGCCCGCGCGCCCTCCAGGCTGGCTTTCGCCTCCATCAGCATTCGCCGCACGTCGGGGTGGACGAACAGAGTGTCCGCCTTTTCGTCAGGCTCGGCCGGGCCGGTCAGCGCGCGGCCCTGCCTCCGTTCACGCGCATAGGCGACGGCATTCTGATAGGCGGCATCGCCGACGCCCAGCCCTTGCAGGCCCACGCCCAATCTTGCGGTGTTCATCATAATGAACATGGCGGCCAGACCCTTGCTCGCCTCCCCCACCAGCCATCCGGTCGCGCCATCATAGTTCATCACGCAGGTGGCGTTGCCGTGGATGCCCATCTTCTCCTCGATCGACCCGCAGGAGACGGCATTGCGCGCACCCGGCCGCCCGTCTGCATCGAGCAGAAACTTGGGCACGATGAACAGCGAGATACCCTTCACATTATCCGGCGCGCCCGCGATCTTGGCGAGCACGAGGTGGACGATGTTATCGGTCAGGTCGTGCTCGCCCGCCGAGATGAAGATCTTCGTGCCGGTGATCGCATAGCTGCCATCGGCATTCGGCTCGGCGCGGGTGCGGATCAGGCCGAGATCGGTGCCGCAATGCGGTTCGGTCAGATTCATCGTGCCGGACCATTCGCCCGACACCATCTTCGGCACCCACGTCGCCTGCTGCTCCGGCGAGCCCTTCGCGAGGATCGCAGCGATCGCGCCATGGGTCAGCCCAGGATACATGGCGAAGGCCATGTTGGCGGCGATCAGATATTCCTC
>CAJYJW010000226.1 GCA_913775025.1 uncultured Sphingomonas sp.
GACCCGGCGACGCAGGCGATGCAGCCGGTCATAATAAGCTTCGATCCGATCCTGCTGCGCGCTGGGCTTGCCGGGCCGCCGCGTGATCCGTCCGGCCACCACATCGGCGTGGGCAAGTGCTGAAAGATTGGCGGCGACCCAATCCGGCGCGGGCTGGCCATCGGCATCGGTGGTAAGAAGGATCCCCCCCGGCGCCACCTCCGTCGCCAGGGCCATCGCCGCTCGCCGCGCGCGCCCGGCATTGGGGGGGTCGGTCGCCTCGCGGCAGGCTATCCGCATGGGAAAGGGCATCCGCCCGGCCAGCGCATGCGCAAGGTCCACGCTGCCATCGTCGCACGCATCGAGAAACAGGCAAACCGTGAAGGGGGGTGCCCCGATCTGGGCGGCAAAAGCATCGAGCAGGCGAGGCAACCGCGCCACCTCGTTCCGCGCCGGCACGGCGACCACGATCTCGCCGTCGTTCAGCGACATAGTAAAGATACAATCATTTCAACGTCCTGCGCTATGTGGCAGGGCTGGCGCAAGCCCTCATGGTGACAGGGCGGGCATCGGTCGATTGCGATAGGCCTCCACCATCGCCCGCACCTCCACCCGTGCCTTCAGCCGCGCGCAGAGAAGGGCGGTGCCGCTCACCTTGCGCTGCACGAACAGCGTGTCGATCGGCGGCACGTGCCAGGTTGCCCGGTCCTGCGCCAAGACCATAGCCTCCTCGCGTATCACCCCGACGAAGGCGCGGTCGCCGAAGTCAAACGGCCCCGCCCGGCCAAGCTCCGACAGGATCACGTCGAGCATCCGGTCCACCGCCGCGCGATGTCCGGCCACCGCCGCCGCACCCAGGAAGCCCGCCGCTACCGCCGCCTCGCGCACGGCATCGCGGTTCCCGTCCAGCCCGGCCATCAGAAGGCGATGATACCCCTCGCGCGTCGCCGGCAGTATCTCCCGCGTGGCGCCGAAATCGAGCAGCACCAGCCGCCCGGTATCCGCCTGCCAGCGGTAGTTGGCAAAATTGGGATCGGTTTGCATCGTGCCCCAGGCGAATAGCTCGCGCAGCACCAGCGCCACCAACGCGGCCGCCGCCCGGTCCCGCTCCGCCTGCGGGCTCGCCTCCAGCGTTTCGATCCGATCCCCCGCGACATAGCTCATTGCAAGGACCCGACCGGTGCTTAGCTCTGGATCGGCGACCGGCACGACATAGGCCGGATCCTCGCCTATCAACGCATGATAGCGTTCGAGCATCCCTCGCTCCCGCGTATAGTCCGCTTCTTCGTGCAGCTGGCGCTTCGCCTCGGCCAACAGCGGGGCGACATCGATCTCGCGCGGCAACAGGCCCGATACGCGCAGCAGCGTGGCGACATTATCGACATCGGCGTCGATGCTTTCAGCGACCCCCGGATATTGCACCTTGATCGCCAACGTCCGCCCATCCGGCATGTCGGCGCGGTGGACCTGCCCGATCGAGGCGGCGGCGATCGGATGCGCCTGGAAATGCCGGAAGCGTCGGCGCCAGTCCCGCCCCCATTCCTTCGTCAATACCTGATCGAGCTGGCGGGGCGGCATGTGATGCGCGTCGTCCCGCAGGCGGGCGAGGATCGCAGTCAGTTCGGGCGGCAGCAGATCGCCCGCATCCATCGATATCATCTGGCCGAGCTTCATGGCCGCCCCGCGCAGGTGAGCCAGTTGGTCGGTTACGCGCGCGGCATTGGCCGGCGTGAGCAACAGGTCGCCCATGCGCGGCCGTTCGCCCGCCGCCAGCCGACGCGCGCCTTCCGCCAGCACGCCGCCAGCCACCCCGCCCGCGATCCGCCCGAAACGGCCGAAGCGCGCGATCCGCCCGCTCGGCATGGCGCGTCCGCGCCCGTCATCCGCCATTCGATAGCCTCCATGCCGCGATCGGCCCAATCCCTCGCAGAACGCGCGAGGCGGCGATCGGGCCCGTCGTCAGCCCGCCTCCATCGCCGTCGTTTGTGCGGGATCGGGTAGGCCGAGCATCCCCTCCCGATGGGCCACGACATAAGGCACCAGCGCCTGACCGGTCACGTTCACCGCCGTGCGGCCCATGTCGATGATCGGGTCGATCGCCAGCAGCAGCCCGACCCCCTCCAGCGGCAGGCCCAGCGTGGAAAGGGTGAGCGTCAGCATCACGATCGCGCCGGTCAGCCCGGCGGTCGCGGCCGATCCGATGACCGATACGAATGCGATCGTGGCGTAATCCGCGGCCCCAAGCGGCAGGCCATAATATTGCGCCACGAACAGGGCCGCCACGGCCGGATAGACGGCGGCGCATCCGTCCATCTTGGTGGTGGCGGCCAGCGGCACTGCAAAGGCGGCATAGGCGCGCGGCACGCCAAGCCCCTGCTCCACCACCGTCTCGGTCACGGGCAGGGTGCCGATCGAGGAACGGGAGACGAAGCCTACCTGCATCGCGGGCCATACGGCCGCGAAGAAGCGGCGGGGGGACAGGCCGTTCAAAAGCAGCACCGCCGGATACACGACGATTAGCACCAGCCCCAGCCCCAGATAGACGGCGCCGACGAACCGGCCGAGCGAGGAGAGCGCATCCCAGCCATATTGCGCGATGGCGGTGCCGAACAGACCGACCGTGCCGATCGGCGTCAGCGCGATGACCCACCGCAGGATGCGCCGCACGACGGCGGAGGCGGAGCGGACGAAGGCGAGGAACGGCGCGCCCGCCTCCCCCACCCTCAGCGCCGCCACACCGACGACGATCGAGAGCACGACGATCTGGAGGACGTTGATGCCGAGTATAGTCGTGGCGGCGCCGTCGCCAAGCTTGG